>JAZQXR010000124.1:0-19187 GCA_045632975.1 Rikenellaceae bacterium | reverse complement strand
CAAACACAAAGCTGATACGAATCACACTCTGGCCGCCATTTGCCATCGACAGCAGGCGCACTCCGTTGGGGAGCACGGTGCGCTCGGGCATAGCGACCGATATGGTGCGGGGTATGGTTATTTCGGGGGCGTGGCTCATCGTTTTGCGTATATAAGGGTGGAACAGTGTTCGGGGGTGAACATCTCGCCGGCAGTGGCACAAATCTCCTCGGCGGTGATACTACGGAACAGCTCGGCCTCGCGGTTGATGAGGGGTAAATCGCCCAACATCGAGTAGTAGCCCATGTTCATCGCCTTGTTCATGATGTTCATCTCGCCGTAGGTCATCTCGGCCTCAAATTTGTTTTTGATTTTGGTGAGCTCATACTCGCCGGCAAGCTCACACTGGAGGTTGCGCAACTCACCCCATAGCGCCTCCTCGGCTTCGGCTACGGAGGTGCCTTCGAGCAGATTTCCCGTAACAACCAGCAGTCCGCGGTCCACCTCGCCCGTGATGTAGGCGTTGGCGCTTCCGAGCAGTCGACTGCCCTTGACCAATCGCTGGTACAGACGAGCCGATGTTCCGCCCGCAAGCAGGTCGGTAATCATGTCACACACATAGTAGTTGCGCGACAGGCGGTCGCCCATCTGGAATGCCATCATGATAGCCGTGGCGGGCACATCGCGCTCGACCTCGGTGCGGCGTGCTTCGGTCTGCTCGGGCTCGACGGGTATCGAGGGCGCAGTGTACCCCGTGGCGGGAATCGAGCCAAACCACTTCTCGGCAAGCTCAAAGATATACTCGGGGTCGTGGCCGCTGCTCACCGAGAGGATGCAGTTCTCGGGGGTGTAGAACCTCTCGTAGAAGCTGCGCACGGTGGCCATATCGGCCAATCGAACGTGGTCGGGCGAGAGTCCGATGGTCGGCCAGCGATAGGGGTGAACGCGGTAGCACATTCCGCGCAACAGTTTCCACATATCGCCATAGGGCTGATTAAGGTAGCGCTGGTTGTACTCCTCGAGCACCACTCGCTTCTCGGTTTCGAGTACCTCGTCGGTGATGCACAGCCCGCGCATGCGGTCGCTCTCGAGCCACAGTGCTGTCTCGATATTGTCTTTGGGTAGGGTGATATAATAGTCGGTGTAGTCGCCCGTGGTGAAGGCGTTGTTCTCGCCGCACGCCAACTGCAAAGGGGCGTCGAAGTCGGGCACCTCGGCCGTTCCGCGGAACATTAGGTGCTCGAACAGGTGAGCAAAGCCGGTGCACGAGGGGGACTCATTGCGTGCTCCCACGGCATAGAGCAGATTGACCGCCGCCATTGCCGAGTGAGAGTCGTGGTTGGCGACCACTCGCAGACCGTTGCTCAAGGTATGTGTTTTGTAGCTTATCATCGCATGAAGTTTGGTACAAAGGTACAAGAAGTGAGGTGGATTTTAAAATAATGTTCTTTTTTATTGAACATTTTGATAAAAAACTTTATATTTGTGGAATAGTTCATTTGCTAACCCGAACTTTTCGCAACGAAAATTATCCGAAAAACAAACAAAACAACAATAGTTACTACTATGAAAGAGAAAAAATTCATTACATGTGATGGTAACTATGCGGCCGCACATATCGCCTATATGTTCAGCGAGGTAGCCGCAATATACCCCATCACCCCCTCGTCGACCATGGCCGAGCTTGTAGACGAGTGGTCGGCCTCGGGTCGTAAAAATATCTTCGGCGAGAGCGTCGAGGTGGTTGAGATGCAGTCGGAGGCAGGTGCTGCCGGCGCACTCCACGGCTCGCTCCAAGCGGGCGCGTTGAGCACAACCTTCACCGCTTCGCAAGGTCTGCTGCTGATGATTCCCAATATGTACAAAATCGCGGGTGAGTTGCTCCCCGGCGTGATGCACGTTTCGGCTCGCGCACTTGCGGCTCAAGCGCTCTCTATCTTTGGCGACCACCAAGACGTGATGGCTTGCCGCCAAACCGGCTTTGCGATGCTCGCTACCTCGTCTGTTCAGGAGGTTATGGACCTCGCCGGTGTTGCGCACCTCGTTTCGCTCAAGAGCCGCGTTCCGTTCCTGCACTTCTTCGACGGCTTCCGCACCTCGCACGAGATTCAGAAGGTGGAGCTCATGGAGCAAGCCGACCTCGAGGCTCTGCTCGACAAGGGGGCTCTCGCAGCGTTCCGCGCACGCGGACTCAACCCCGAGCACCCCGTAACTCGCGGTACAGCACAAAACCCCGACATCTACTTCCAAACCCGCGAGGCGTGCAACAAGTTCTACGACGCCGTGCCCGACATGGTTGCCGAGGCTATGGCAGGTATCTCGAAAATCACAGGTCGCAGCTACAAACCCTTCACCTACTACGGTGCCGAGGATGCTGACCGCGTGGTTGTGGCTATGGGTTCGGTTACCGAGACCCTCAAGGAGACCGTCGACTACCTCTGTGCACAAGGCCAAAAGGTGGGTGTTATCACCGTTCACCTCTACCGTCCCTTCTCGCCCAAATATCTGCTCGATGTTGTTCCCGCAACAGCCAAGAAAATCTGCGTTCTGGACCGCACCAAAGAGCCCGGAGCCGATGGCGAGCCCCTCTACCTCGATGTTCGTAACGTATTCTACGGCAAGGCCGACGCCCCCGTTATCGTAGGTGGCCGCTATGGTCTGTCGAGCAAAGATACAACCCCCGCACAGATGGTTGCCGTATTCGAGAATCTGGCTGCCGCCGAGCCCCGCAACCGTTTCACCGTGGGTATCAACGACGACGTTACCGGTCTGTCGCTGCCCGTAGGCCCCGAGATTCCCACCGCCAAAGAGGGTACCTTCGAGGCTCTGTTCTTCGGTCTGGGTGCCGACGGAACCGTGGGTGCAAACAAAAACTCGATTAAGATTATCGGTGGTTCGACCGACAAATACTGCCAAGCATACTTCTCGTACGACTCCAAGAAGTCGGGCGGCTACACCTCGTCGCACTTGCGCTTTGGCGACCAACCCATCACCTCGCCCTATCTGGTGACCACACCCGACTTTGTGGCGTGTCACGTGCCCTCGTATGTCGACAAATACGACGTGCTCAAGGGTCTCAAGAAGGGTGGTTCGTTCTTGTTGAACAGCATCCACGATGCCGAGAACACCTGTCGCACACTGCCCGCGCACATGAAGCGCTACTTGGCCGAGAACAACATCTCGTTCTACATCATCAACGCAACCAAAATCGCCACAGAGCTGGGTCTGGGCAACCGCACCAACACCATCATGCAGAGTGCATTCTTCAAGATTTCGAACGTAATCCCCTTTGACAAGGCTGTCGAGGAGATGAAAAAGGCTATCCTGAAGACCTATGGCAAGAAGGGTGAGGACATCGTAAATATGAACTACGCAGCCGTAGATGCAGGTGGCAACGCCGTAGAGCAAGTGACCGTACCCGCAGAGTGGGCTACACTTGCCGACGAGAACACCGCAGCATGCACCTCGTGCAACAAGCCCGAGTTCATCACCAAGATTGTCGAGCCCATCAACGCCCTGAAGGGTGATGACCTGCCCGTGAGCGCATTCGTCGGTCGCGAGGATGGCACCTGGGACAACGGCACCGCAGCGTACGAGAAGCGTGGTATCGCTGTGAACATCCCCGAGTGGCAAGTCGACAACTGTATTCAATGTAACCAATGTGCGTATGTCTGCCCTCACGCAGCCATTCGTCCCTTCCTCGCAACCGAAGAGGAGGCCGCCGCAGCACCCGAAGGCACAACCTTCAAACAGGGCCTCGGCGAGACCAAAACATACAAATTCCGCATCCAAGTATCGCCTCTCGACTGTACGGGTTGTGGCAACTGCGCCGACGTGTGTCCCGCAAAACAGAAAGCACTCGTAATGCGTCCTCTGGAGAGCCAAAAGGCCGAGGAGGCTCGTTGGGAGTACATGCACGGCACCGTAGGCTACAAAGAGAACGCCGTAGACAAGACCAAAACCGTCAAGAACAGCCAATTTGCGCAACCTCTGTTCGAGTTCTCGGGCGCATGTGCAGGTTGTGGTGAGACCCCCTATGTGAAGGCCATCACCCAGCTGTTCGGCGACCACATGATGGTAGCCAACGCCACCGGTTGTAGCTCGATTTACTCGGGTTCGGCACCCTCGACTCCCTATTGCACCAACGCCAAGGGTCAAGGCCCCGCATGGGCAAACTCGCTGTTCGAGGACAACGCCGAGTTCGGTCTGGGTATGCACATCGCCGAGGAGAAGCTCCGCGACAAAGTTCAAATCCGCATGGAGAAGGCCATCGCCGAGTGCACTTGTTGCAGCGACGAGCTGAAAGCCACCATGCAGGAGTGGATTGACAACCGTCACGACTCGACCGCAACCGCAGCCATCACCGAGCGCATCGTACCCATGTTGGAGGCTTGCTCGTGCGACACCTGTCGTGAGTTGCTCGCATTGCGTCAATACTTCGTCAAGAAGAGCCAATGGATTATTGGTGGCGACGGCTGGGGTTACGACATCGGCTTCGGCGGTCTGGACCACGTATTGGCATCGGGCAAGGATGTGAACGTACTGATTATCGACACCGAGGTTTACTCGAACACCGGCGGTCAATCGTCAAAAGCAACCCCCATCGGCGCCGTAGCCAAGTTCGCAGCAAGCGGCAAGCGTATTCGCAAGAAAGACATCGGTGCCATCGCCATGACCTATGGTTATGTATATGTAGCACAAGTGTCGATTGGCGCATCACAAGCACAATTATTCAAGGTACTCAAAGAGGCCGAAGCATACAAAGGTCCGTCACTGATTATCGCCTATGCACCCTGCATCAACCACGGTATCAAAGGCGGCATGACACGCACACAGAGCGTAGGCAAAGAGGCCGTAGAGTGCGGATATTGGCACTTGTGGCACTTCAATCCCGATTTGGAGGCCGAGGGCAAGAACCCCTTCGTCTACGACTCCAAAGAGCCCGATTGGAGCAAGTTCCAAGAGTTCCTCGGCAAAGAGGTACGTTACACCTCACTGCTCAAGACCTTCCCCGCAGAGGCCAAAGAGCTCTTCGCAGCCGCCGAAGAGAATGCCAAATGGCGCTACAACAGCTATATGCGACGTCTCAAAGAGTAACCACTCCCCAAAGACAAATAACACCAAGAGCCTGTCCCCACACGACAGGCTCTTTTTTTCGGATATGACTGCCGCTTTTCTTTGTGTATGTACTTTTTTGAGCCATCAAAAAAGTACCAAAAAAATGGCGCGAAAACCGCGGGGATTAGCCTGAAGATATAGCAGTCCCCAGCCACTTGGCGCGGGTGTGTCAGGTGGTTGGGCTAATTCTCTCGGCATGCGAGCGCAGACCGGCGGGGAGAGAAACTGCGTTTCTCATTAGTGGATAGGTGGTTTGCGAGATGATTTGTGGGTCGGCTTTCAGCCGTTACATCGCGCCTATTGTAGCAGGGGCTTGTAAGCGAGCTTACGCCCCTGCTACAACAGCCACGACATAGCCTAAAGGCTAATCCCCTCAAATCCTCTCCATCCAAGCCCTCCAATGCCGAATCCCATAAAGTTTGTATCATCTCTATTCCTAAACTCCTTAAACTCCTTAAACTCCCTATATTCCCTATTTAGTGAGTTTAGGAAAGTTCGGGAACTTAAGGAATTTAGGGAGGAAGATAGGGCTGGGGAATGGATGTATTGTGGGGTGTTTGATTGGGGAGAGGAGCCACGTTAGTGGCGGAAAGAAAAGCGGAAGGGAATATCTGTGCAAGTTTACTTGCAGACAGATATTCCCTTTTGCTTTTACTGCGCCTTTAGGCGCTACCCAATCAGACACCGCGACCACAGCGCCGAACAACGAGAAACGCAGTTTCTCGCAGAGTCTTTTGCGCCGCTTTTCACGAAGAAAAGCGTCAGTCCACTCCGAAAGAAAAGTCGCAGTCCTATGTGTATCTTATTTGCAGGCTTCGAGGATTTTGCGTGCGATGGTGCCATTGACGTTGCCAGCTTCGCCGTAACCTGCGTTCAGACGGTTGAAACGAGCCTCAACTTCGGCTATAACGTCGTCGCCAATGCCGGCCTCGGTGAGTGTTACGGCCAGACCTAACGAGCGGAAGAACTCGCGTGTGCGTGCGATGGTTGCTTCGACGCGCTCCTCGAGAGTGCCGCCGGTTATGCCCCATACGCGAGCGCCATATTGGAGTATCTTGTCGCGTTTCTGCTCGCGGAGTACGCTCATGGTACCTGCCATGACGATGGCCAACGATGCGCCGTGAGTGACGCCTGCGAGGGCTGTCAGCTCGTGACCAATCATGTGTGTTGCCCAATCCTCCGATACACCTTGTGCGATGTAACCGTTGAGACCCATGGTTGCCGAGAACATGAAGTCGGCCATGACGTCGTAGTTGGTCTTGTCTTGACGAATCATAGGTGCAATCTCGATGATGGTTTGGAGTATGCCCTCCGACCAACGATCCATGACGCGCGATTGTCCGGGAGTGGTGAGATATTGCTCCATTACGTGTACGAAGATGTCTGCCAAGCCGCACGCAATCTGGAAGTCGGGCAGCGAGTAGGTCACCTCGGGGTCGAGAATCGAGAACTCGGGATGCAAACCGTAGAACGCAAACTTCTCGTGAGTAGCCTCACACGAGATTACGGCTGTTCCGTTCATCTCGGAGCCTGTCGCGGGAATGGTGAGCACAGCCGACAGAGGAATACCTCCGCGATCAACACCCTTGAGCACCAAATCCCATGCATCCTCCTCCGAGGCGATGGCTGCCGAGATAAGTTTTGTTCCGTCGAGCACCGAACCGCCACCTACGGCCAGCAGATAGTTTACACCCTCCTTCTTGCCGAGCTCTACTGCACGACGCAGGGTCTCCACACGGGGATTGGACTCGATGCCCCAGAACTCAACGTAGTCACGACCCTTGAGAGCCTCAACTACTTGGTCGTAAACGCCATTGCGACGAACGCTGCCACCACCATAAGTGACCATGATGCGAACATCGGCAGGGATAAGGTTAGCAAGTTCTGCAATCTGACCCTTGCCAAATACGAGGCGTGTAGGGTTCTTGAAACTAAAGTTTTTCATAGTTTTTGGTATGTTTTAAGTTATTATTGTTCGTTGATAATATCGAGTACATCCATCGGCACGGCGGGATAATACTCGGCCTCGATGGTCTTGTCCATTGCGCCCCACACTGCCAGCGCAAAATCGACCCCTGCACCATGCGCACACTCGGCGTCATAGATGCTATCACCCACCATCAGTACCTCGTTGGCCTTGGCACCCGTAATCTCCATGTAGCGAAGCATGGGCGCGGGCGAGGGCTTCGGCGCTTCGCACTCGTCACAACATACGCTCACAGGCAGCAACGGACATAGGCCAAAGGGGCCGAAGTTGGCTTCGTACTCCTCGCGCACCTTGGAGGTGACAACACCCAGCGAGCACCCCTCGTCGCGCAGCTTATTGAGCAGAGTGCGCACGCCGTCATAGACGCTGACGCTGGTGGCAAATGCGGCACCGAACTTCTCGTACCACATAGCCAAACCCTTGTCGAGAGGCAGTCCCACGCGCTCGATGGTGACGTGCGCCGGAGGACCAAAGGCGAATCCGAGTGATGATGGCTCACGATACTCACCCGTAAGAGAGAGAATGGTATCGCTGAGCGACTCGAGTGCAGCCCGCTCGGTATCTATGAGCGTGCCATCTATGTCAAAGACAATGTGTTTGTATTTCATTTCTATCAAAAGGGAAGCTCTTGTGTATATACAAACGATGCATCTTCTACATGATTCAGTAGAGAATCCGCCTCAAACATCGTATATATTTTCAACTTGTTAATATATTCTTGTCGAACGATTTCCTTTTCTATTTCTAACCTTCGGGCGACACTCAGATCGAGATATTCCTTTAGTGTGTCGATGCCTAAATATCGTCGCCCTAATAGATTAGCTGCGACACCCGTTGTACTACTACCGGCGAACGGATCTAGAATCCAAGCCCCCTTCTTGGTTGATGCCTGCACTATGCGAGTTAGTACTGATAACGGTTTTTGGGTAGGATGTTTCCCACAGCTCTTCTCCCAACGTGCTATTGCCGGAAGGTTCCATACATCTTTCATCTGTTTCCCCCCATTTATACGCTTCATTAATTCGTAATTATAAAAATGAGGTGTCTCAGGTTCTCTTCTCGCCCATAATATGTATTCGGCGGAGTGCGTAAAGTATCTGCATGATATATTGGGCGGAGGATTTGTCTTAACCCATGTTATACAATTCAATATCTTGAAGTTCAACTCTGTCAAACATCTAGCGATGGAGAAAATATTGTGGTATGTACCACTAATCCAAATAGTTCCGTTCTTTTTCAATTTGTCTCGACATAAAGAAAGCCATAATTTGTCGAACTCATAATCGGACACGAAGCCTTTTGAGCGATCCCACTCTCCTTTATTTACGCATACCTTTTGCCCACTCTGCACACTAAACCCTCCATTTGACAAATGATATGGCGGATCTGCAAAAATCATATCAAATTTAAAATCAAATGTTCCAAGTAAATTTACACAATCGCCCATGAGCAATGTGAAATTTTTGTCTACAGATCTATAATAGGGTATTAGTCTCATTCCTGAGAGATTTCATTTATAAACTCGTTCAGTGTGGTAAGATTATATACACGTGGGATCTGTGAGATCGCCTCTTCTAGTTTATTTTTTGCAGATAGCCAACCTTGCCCATCCGTAATCCACACAAACTCGAAAGCTGGACACTGACTTATTTTAACGGAAAGTTCGGAATAGGCGCGAGCAACTTCATTTAATTTGGATCCACCGCTATTGTAGAAATTCGTTTCTATCAAAAATATTTTATCGCTTTTTTCGATAACGAAGTCAAAGCGCTTTAAATCAACGCCCAAAGTTTGTATAGCTGGGTATTCGGTGCTGTACACTTCCGTCTTAAAAACGACATTTGCTCTTCTAAACATCTCGGCAACCGTATATGCCATAATCTCTCCACCTCTATTTTTCCGAGCATTGGTATCAAGTCCTACTTCAACACCAAAAACATAATCAACGAGGTTAGCTATCTTCTGGGAAGTGAATATGTCTTTCAGGCCACACTTCTCTATAAAATAACAAATCCTATCAACGTCTGTAAAAAAGGAACTTATTTCTTGAGCTGTCAAGTCCGCGTCTAACACCTTCTTATTACCTTCTCTTACCGCAACTAGAATTCCCAAAACTTCAAACGCTTTGGGATTCTCCGCATATACTTCTGATACTGCCTTGTGTAAATCTTGCTTACCTAAAAGGTAATTAAGTTGATGTAGTTTTAAGGCTACCCTTGAAACATTGTCATTGACTTTGTCGAAATCTACCAAAGACTCCAAGGTCGTATTCGTTTCTTTTAACTGCAATACAAATTGTTCAAAATTACACATAACCCTACATATTTACTACATTAGAAATCATTATTTCGGGAACTAGACCTCGGCCATTTGCTTTTGAATTTACCATTCTGTTTGCAAACACTCTTTTGATAGAAAATGAATGGTATATTGAATCGAAAAAACTCACCTCTTTAGCTATTTGCTTGGAGTCGGAATTGCTCGTGATGAATAAGGCGTCCTTTTGAGCGATTCTGACACACATATCTCGTAATCTTATCTGTTCATTGTCATCAAATCCATATTGGGTATAGGATGTGAATGATGATGTTTCTGATATGGGACGATATGGAGGGTCAAAATAGTATATAGTATCAGAACCAGCAAACACCTCTGTTTGCAGAAAATCTCCACACATAATTTTAACCTTCTGCAAAAGTTTTGACACTGCTAAAAGGTTTTCCTTATCACAAATTTTAGGATTGACATATCGTCCATGTGGAACATTAAACAGACCTTTAGAGTTAACTCTATATAGGCCATTAAAGCATGTTTTATTTAGAAATATGAAAAATGCAGCCGTCTCTAAACTCGTACACTGTTTACTATTAAACTTTTGACGTGCAGATAAATACATAGATTTTCTATCTTCTTCATCTTTTGAAACATATTCTTGTTGCAATTGAGAAAGAAAATCTATTAGTTCCGCAACATTGGTTTTAATCTCTTGATATGTACAAATAAGTTCTTTGTTGATATCATTAATTATCGCGCACTCAATGTTAGGGTACTTTTGTAAAATCCAGAACAAAACAGCCCCTCCTCCTACAAATGGTTCTACATATGTAAGCCCTTTCTTATGACGCAAGTTCTTGGGAAGAGATTGTTCAACCTCTCCCAATAGTTGGGTTTTACCTCCAACCCATTTAACAAATGGTTTCGCAACATTAGTCCTCATCTGCGCACATATTATTCACACAAAAGTAACAAAAAACCACAGCAATGTATGATTAGAGCCACTTACGAATCTTGAAGAACCACAGGATGACGCCCGACACCACGAACATCGCCACGCACGCAACCACAAAGGGCCACATGCCTCCCAGATTCTGTCCGGGCAGGTCGACGTTCATACCGTAGATGCTTGCCACAAGGGTTGCGGGCAGGAACAGCACCGAGGCCACGGTGAAGATTTTGACAATCTTGTTCTGCTCGATGTTGATAAGGCCCAGCACCGTATCGTGCAGGTAGTCCAGACGCTCAAAAGCGAAATCGGCATGGCTAATCAGCGAGTTTACGTCACGCATCATCAGCTGAAGGCGCGGATAGACGTCGTTGGGGAAGTGTTCGCTTCGCAGGATACCCGACAACACACGTTGGCGGTCGGTGATATTCTCACGAATCAACATGGTGTTCTCCTGCAGGTGGTTGATACGACGGATGAGCTCCTCGTCGATGCGGTCGTCGGTGCTGACCTCCTTATTCAGGCGGGTAATCTGACGGCTCACAGCCTCAACCAGGTCGGCGTCGAAGTCAATACGCACCTCGAGAATAGAAATCATGATGTGATAGCCCGTCGGGTAGGCCTTGAAGTTCATCTGGAAGCGCTTACTACACTCGGCAAAGGTGCGCGACTCCGAGGTACGGGTCGTAACAAGCACACCCTCCGAGAGGATAAACGACACGGGCTCAACCGTGAATGCATCGCCCTGCGGAAGGAAGAAGTTGGAGTTGGAGATGATGGCGTTCTCGGTCTCGGAGTATTTCGATGTACTCTCAATCTCCTCGGCCTCCTGTTTGCTCAACAGGTCGATGTCCATAAACTCCTCGACGGCCTTCTGCTCCTTCATGGTGGGCGTGAGCAGGTCTATCCACAGGATGTCGTCGAAACCGAGCGACTCGAAGATTTCGATGTCGGCGTTTCGTATGATTTTGTTGTGTTGTTTCAGGTAGATTGTAATCATTGCCGAAGGTTTTTTCGTGCATGGTGGCGTTTCACTTACTGTTTTGGGCGCGACTCGGGCGCCTCTCTCCGCCCATTAGCGGTAGGCCAACCTTCAGCCGGGATTGATGCGCAGGGTGGTCTTCAGTCCGTCGTTCCAGAACTTGACCAGCGCTTTATGTTTCTGCGCGTCAAACAGATAGTCCATGTTGCGCGTGAGGTAGTCGTAGGCGTAGGGCAGATGGTCGTAGCCATACTCCACGATAGCCTCCCAGGTATGTTCCAAGCCCCATGTGAGCGACTCCTCGAGGGCATCGAGCACCTCGGCAGGCACGCTCTCGTGGGCAACCCACACGGCAAACACAAAGGGCAGACGGGTGAGCGATTTCCACTCATCCGACAGGTCGTACATATACTTGAATTGTCCCTCTCTGGGGAACACCTTATCGCCAATCAGCACAAAGGCATCACCCTCGGCGGGGTTATCCACCACCGAGTAGTCCGCGAGTTCGCACCAATCGGGCGCAATATCCCACTTCTTGACGGCGAGGTAGCGGGTGAGCAGCACCGAGGTACGCGAATGGTTGTCGAGGTGGATTCGGCGAATGGCGTTCATGGGCGAGTTGGTCGCAAGCACAACGCTACGCACGCCACCATTCGAGCCGAGGCAGTATGACGAGATGATTTTGGCCTCCGAGGGGAGATTGGGGAGTGCACCGACGGGAACAAGGGCAATGTCGGCCTCACCACGCAGAAAAGTGTCGGCACAACCCGCAGGGGGTGACAACACAAGCTGGGCACGCAATTTACCTGCGTGCTCTATACCGTAAATAAACGGAATGGTATTCAGATATGATACCGCTGCTATTCTTACACGAGTTGCCGTCATCCATACTTCGTAGAATTGGTTACACTTCCGTTCATGTCCAACCACAAAGATACATTTTTTTTCGCTAAAGCAAGAAGAAAAACACTTTTTTCCGCTTTTAGTACTTATTACGCGAGTCCATCCAGATGGTGACAGGGCCGTCATTGACCAGCTCCACGGCCATATCCGCGCCAAAGACGCCACTTGCAACATCCTTGCCCGTGAGCTCGCTCAAGCGGTTTTTGAACGCACCATACATCGGTATAGCCTCGTCCTCACGCGCGGCGGCGATATACGAGGGGCGGTTACCCTTCTTGGTCGAGGCGCACAGCGTGAATTGGCTCACCACCATCAGCTCGCCACCCGACGCCACGACATCGAGGTTCATCACGCCCTCGGCATCATCGAAGATACGCAAGCGGGCAACCTTACCCACCAGCCACTCCAAATCGGCCTCGGTGTCGCCAACCTCAACGCCCAGCAGCACCAACATGCCTGCACCAATAGCGCTACGAACCTCACCATCAATGGTAACGCTCGCACGCTTAACTCTCTGTATCAATGCTCTCATATCAATTCAAAATTCACAATTCACAATTTTCCCCCAGAGGGGACTGCGACTTTTCTTCGGGAAAAGTCGCCCAAAAGACTCTGCGAGAAACTGCGTTTCTCTTTAATGGGTATGTTTATGCGAGTTTTGTTTAGAGGTCGCCTGACGGCAGAACAAAAGCGAACGTGTCCGGCAGGACACAAGCGAGCTTGCTCCTGCCCGCCACATTCACTTTCTTATTTCCGCAGAATGCGGAAACACACTCAAAACAAAACACCCCCAAGCACTAACGTGGTGGCGCAGAATCATCCATCGACAGCATCACACCTCTCCCTAAATTCCTTAAACTCCTTAAATTCCCTAAACTCGCCACATTAGGGAATATAGGGAATTTAGTGAAATTAGAGAGTTTAGGGATTGTTTAGGTTGTTTTTGGGGTGCAGCCTTTGGGCTGCATCGGGACTTATACAGTGGTGGCGGAAGTTCGCTTACAGACACCACTGTATAAGGCTCGATGTAACGGCTGAAAGCCGACCCTAAAACAATCTCACAAGCCACGCTCCCAAATAACGAGAAACGCAGTTTCTCATCCGCCGGTCTGCGGCCCATTTTTTGGTTCTTTTTGATGGTTCAAAAAGAACATATAAGCGGCAATACTATCCGCACACTACTCTCACAACCCACTAATTGTGAATTTTGAATTGTGAATTGTGAATTCTATTAGTGTGCGTCGAGCCAATTGTCGCCTACGCCGGCTTCGGCTATGAGTGTGATTCGCAGCTTGGCTACGCTCTGCATGCTGTCGACAACCAGCTCTTTGACCCTTTCGAGTTCGGCTGTGGGCACTTCGAGCACCACCTCGTCGTGCACTTGCAGTATCATGCGTGCACCCGAATTCTCGGCCATCAACCTGCGGCGAATCTCAATCATCGCGAGCTTCATAATGTCGGCTGCACTGCCCTGCAAGGGGGTGTTAATGGCATTTCGCTCGGCGACTCCTCGTGCTACGGCGTTGCGCGAGGCGATGTCGGCCAAACGTCTGCGACGCCCGAAGAGTGTTCGCACCTCGCCACTCTCGCGTGCCTCGGCCACGATGCGCTCCATGTACCCTTTGACACCGGGATAGGAGCGGAAATAGCCCTCAATAAGTGCTTTGGCCTCGGAGCGCGCGATACCCAAACGGGCCGCAAGTCCAAAGGCCGATATGCCGTAAATAATGCCGAAGTTGGCGGTCTTGGCTTGTCTGCGCTCGGCGGATGTAACCTCGGAAATCTCCTTGTCGAAGATTCGGGCCGCGGTCGCAGCATGCACATCCTCGCCACGACGGAAGGCGTCGATGAATGCCTCGTCACCGCTCAAATGGGCCATCAAACGGAGCTCCACCTGACTGTAATCGACCGAGAGCAAGGTATATCCCTTGCGAGGAATAAAGGCCGCACGTATGGGTTTGCCCACCTCCTCGCGTATGGGAATGTTCTGAAGATTGGGGTTGGTCGACGATAGTCGTCCGGTGGCCGTAACAGCCTGATTGTACGATGTATGAATACGTCCTGTGACGCTGTTTACCAACTTGGGCAGAGCCTCGACGTAGGTCGAAAGCAACTTCTTGAGCCCGCGATACTCCAGAATCTTGGGGATTATGAGATGACGTTCGGAGAGGGTCTGAAGATACTCCTCGTCGGTCGAGTATTGTTTGGTTTTGGTCTTGCGCGGCTTGGAATCCACACCTAAACGCTCGAAGAGCACCTCGCCAAGCTGACGCGAGGAGTTCACATTGAGCGTTTCGACACCTGCCAACTCGCGTATCTTCTCCTCGATTTGGGCAAGGGTTACGTTAAGCTCCTCGGCATAGCGTCCCAGAGCCTCGACATCGATGCGTACACCCTCCCACTCCATATCGACAAGCACATCAATCATTGGCTCCTCGACGGTACGGTACAACTGCTCGAAACCCTCGCTCTGCACTCTCGGCCAGAGCACATTTTTGAGTTGCAGGGTTATGTCGGCATCCTCGGCGGCGTACTCGGCAATCTGCTCGAGGGCAACGCGGTCCATAGTAAGCTGACGCGCGCCCGAGCCGATGAGGGTTGTAATCTCGATGGGGTCATAGTCGAGCAGCGTACGCGCAAGGTAGTTCATCGAGTGGCGGCTCTCGGCGTCGAGCAGGTAGTGCAGAATCATGGTGTCGAGCTTCAGGCCCGCCACACGCACTCCATATCGGCGCAGCCACAACATATCGAACTTGATATTCTGTCCAATCTTGACGATT
Organism: Rikenellaceae bacterium; assembly: GCA_045632975.1. GTDB lineage: Bacteria > Bacteroidota > Bacteroidia > Bacteroidales > Rikenellaceae > UBA940. The sequence goes on along the minus strand of JAZQXR010000124.1, from coordinate 4,215 downwards.
TGGGGATTCTCCATCACGGCACGCAGAGCCTCCACGCGCTCGGCCACGTTGTCGGGTGTGACGGGGATGTAGTAGGCTTTGTGGGGCTCGATGGCTATGGAGATTCCGACCAGACGGTCGCCCCACAGGTCGAATCCCGATGTCTCGGTGTCGAAGGCAAACTCCTCGCAGGTGGCAAGCCTTGTGGCCAACGCTCGAAGCTCGTCCATGCTATCGACAACGGTATATGTATGTTCGACCGTCGCGGCGCACTTCATCTCGGGTGCGCTGAACAGGTCGCCCTGAATCTGTTCGGGTACTGCCACGGGCTCATCGCCAAAGAGCGAGGGTTGGAGCGAGGGCGCTGCCGAACGTAAGGTTTTGGTTGCTGCGGGTTTGGGGGCTGTGGCCGCCATTGCGGCACGCTCGCACTCGGCGCAGTCCGACGCGCGGAAGGGCGAGGGCGAACGACCCTCCATCTCGCTGATGAAGCGATTGAAACCCAACTCCCTGAAGAGCTCGCGCAGGCGGGCGCTATCGGGCGAACACATGCGCAGTGCCTCGGGCTCGAACGCGATAGGCACCTCGGTCTCGATGGTCACAAGGCGCTTGGAGAGCAACAGCTGCTCGCGTCCCTCCTCGAATGCGCTCTTCTGGCGCGGAGTCAGCTCGTCGATGTGCTCCAGAATCTGCTCCACCGAGCCATACTTACCCACGAGCTTGATGGCTCCCTTCTCGCCAATGCCCTGAACGCCGGGAACGTTATCCGCGGCATCGCCCCAGAGGGCCAATATATCTATCACCTTGCGGGGGTCGTCGAAGCCATAGTGTTCGCGTATGGCCGCAAGGTCCACTATCTCCACACCATCGTCACCCTTACCGGGCTTATACATCACTATACGGTCGCTCACAAGCTGGCCGTAGTCCTTGTCGGGCGTAACCATACAGACATCCAGGCCATACTCCGCCGCCTTGCACGCCAGCGTACCGATAACATCATCGGCCTCGTAACCCTCGACCTCGAGCACGGGGATACACATCGCGCGGAGAATCTCCTTGATATAGGGCACGGCTGCGACAATATCCTCGGGTGTAGCACTGCGGTTGGCCTTATACTCGGGATAGAGCTCGTGGCGGAAGTTGCCTCCGTGGGGGTCGAACGCCACACCGAGGTAGTCGGGGTTCTCGCGCACGATGATGTCGCGCACATACTTTATGAAGCCGAAGATGGGCGAGGTATTCAGCCCCTCGGCATTGCGCATCGGGCGGTTGATGAAGGCATAGTAGCTGCGGAAAATCAGCGCGTATGCATCGACAAGGAATAGACGTGGCATAGCTACTAAAGGATGAGTTCGGCGCTTGAAGTGGCCGTTTCGTAAAGTTTGAGTGAAGCGAGGCGCACGCCCTCGGGCATAGCCGGAGTGAGGCGAGCCGCCATATCGGCAAGCATATTCTCGCTTGTGGGCTGATAGTCAACCACATGGATATTGGTATAGTAGCTACGCAACATCTCGATAAGCGCTCCGTTGGTGGCGGTACGGCGAATGGTGAAGCTATGGTCGAGTCGCTCTACGACCTCGCGATTGACAATCTGTTTGAGCACACCGAAGTCCATCACCATACCATCTTTGGGGTCGCCCTCGCGGTTGGCGGGGACACCCTCGATGGTGACATAGAGGCGGTAGCTGTGTCCATGAATCTGGCTACACGCACCGTCATACCCTTCGAGCGAGTGGGCAGCCTCAAAGCTAAACTCCTTGGTGAGTCTGATTTTATCCATGATTCTTCGGGGGGGGGATAAGATGTTATGTTTGGCGCCCGCGGGCTGCTACTCGAACATAATCTGACGAGAGAAGCCCTCGCTGAGCGAGATGAATGTCTCGGTGCTGGTGACACCCTCTATTTTGCGCACTTTATCCATAAGCACACGCATAAAGTGGTCATGGTCGTGGCAATAGAGTTTGAGCAGGATATTGTTCTTGCCCGTGATATAGTGACACTCCACCACCTCGGGGATGCTCTTGAGTGCCTCGTTGGTTGTGCGATAGTCGGCCGACTCGTTGGTCGCCACAGCAACAATCGCGCAAACATCATAGCCGAGCGTCTTGGGGTCAATCTCGAGGCGTGTGCCGTGAATGATACCCAAGTCGGTAAGTTTCTTTACGCGTTGGTGGATAGCCGCACCCGATACGCCGCACTCGCGGGCAATCTCAAGGAACGGCATACGTGCATTGCGGGTCAGGAACTGCAATATCTTGCGGTCAATTGCGTCCAATTCGATTTTTGACATAATGGTTGAAAGGTATTGCGTTATAATAACATGCACTGTGCCGATAGACACAGTGCATGCGCGGATGCCGTCGGGTACTGACAGCACGTGGAGAAATGCCATTCCCTCTCACGTGTGTGGCCCACTAGGAGCGACCCTCCGGCGGATACGTGCTCTATACGTATATCTTAATCGGGACGAGCTCTATTTGAGGACTCCCAACTCTTTACCTACTTTGGTGAATGCTGCTACGCATTGGTCGAGTTGCTCGGTGGTGTGGCCTGCCGAAACTTGGACACGGATACGAGCTTGACCCTTCGGAACTACGGGGTAGTAGAAACCGGTTACGTAGATACCCTCATCGAGCAGTTTGGCAGCCATCTCTTGCGAGAGTTTAGCATCGTAGAGCATAACTGCACAGATAGCCGATTGGGTGGGTTTGATATCGAAACCGGCAGCAATCATCTTGGTGCGGAAGTGCTCAACGTTAGCTACGAGGCGGTCGTGCAGCTCGTCGCTCTCCTCGAGCATCTTGAACTTCTCGATACTTGCACCAACCACTGCGGGGGGAATCGAGTTACTGAACAGGTAGGGACGCGAGCGTTGACGGAGCAGGTCGATAATCTCTTTGCGACCGGTGGTGAAGCCACCTACGCCGCCACCGAATGCTTTACCCAGAGTACCGGTGATGATGTCGATTTTACCACGGAGGTTGAATTTCTCCGATACGCCACGGCCGGTAGCACCAACGACACCTGCCGAGTGGCACTCATCAACCATAACCATTGCGTCATATTTCTCTGCCAGAGCGCAAATCTCGTCCATAGGAGCCACGTTACCGTCCATCGAGAACACGCCGTCGGTCACGATGATGCGGAAGCGTTGAGCTTGAGCCAGCTTGAGTTGCTCCTCGAGGTCAGCCATGTTGGCAGTAGCATAACGATAACGTACGGCTTTGCACAGACGTACACCGTCGATAATCGAAGCGTGGTTCAGAGCGTCCGAGATAATAGCGTCCTCGGGGCCGAGCAGAGGCTCGAACACACCGCCGTTAGCGTCGAAACAAGCTGCATAAAGGATGGTATCCTCGGTACCGAAGTAGTCCGAGATAGCCTTCTCGAGTTGTTTGTGGATGTCTTGGGTACCGCAGATGAAGCGTACGGACGACATACCGAAGCCACGCTCATCCATAGCATCTTTAGCCGCTTTGATGAGTCGGGGGTTGTTCGACAGTCCGAGGTAGTTGTTGGCGCAGAAGTTGAGCACAGTTTTGCCGCCTACTTGGATATCGGCGCGTTGCTCACTCTCGATAATACGCTCGGTTTTGTAAAGGCCTGCCTCGCGGATGTCGGCAAGTTCCTTTTGGAGGTGTTGTTGAATTTTACCGTACATAGTTATATGTGTATTATTTGTGACAATCCTAACTTTGGATACAAATCATTAGCAAAGGTACACTTTTTTTTACAAATTGTATCTATCCGACCGCTTTTTTTACACTCGCACCTAAAATATAGGTATTTTAATATGATTTTCACGGAATTTTACCTAACTTTGAAAATCATTACTAAAACCTACTTGCCATGAAAAGAATTATTGCATGCATCATCGCAGTCTTTGCTATTGCAACTGCATCGGCTCAACAAAAAGGCGATATGTACGTTGGTGGAAACCTCGGGTTTGGCGTATCATCGCAGTTTGTTCCGACCTCAACATCCACGACCACCGCGTTTACTATCAACCCCGAGTTCGGTGGTTTTGTGGCCAACAATCTTAAGCTCGGGTTCTCCATTGAATATGGCCTCGAAGCCACTAATTACAAGAGTGATTGGATGCCGGTCCCAACGGCAACCGCTCATGCTCTGTCAATAACACCTAACCTATCATACTATGCCAAATTGGGTGAAAACTTTTACTACACTCCTGGTATTGCTATCGGCTTTGCCGGTGCTTTCAGCGAAGGTGATATA
>JAZQXR010000123.1:0-6440 GCA_045632975.1 Rikenellaceae bacterium | reverse complement strand
AAAAGAGGAGCTGCACAGCACCCTCCGCGAGGCTTTCGGCGTAGAGCAGATTCACTCGGAGTATGGCATGGCCGAGCTCACTTCACAGGCATACAGCACCGAGAACGGAGTGTTCCGCACCCCGCCATGGATGAGGGTTATGGTACGCGACGTGGCCGACCCCACGATGGTGCATCGTACGGGACGCGGCGGAATAAACATAATAGACCTTGCAAGTCGCCACAGCGTTGCATTCATTGCTACGGGCGATGTGGGAAGCGTGGCCGAGGATGGCTCGCTACGCATCGAGGGGCGCATAGCACACAGCGACATCAGAGGTTGTAATCTACTTGTACAATGACACACACTCACGACATAGACTTTGTCATAACTTGGGTCGATGGCTCGGATCCTGCTTGGCAAGCGGAATATAGACGCTACTGCTGTGCCGATGACACGGAGAACACCTCACCCATACGTTACAGAGATTGGGGTACGTTGCGCTATTGGTTCCGCGCCGTGGAGAAATATGCGCCGTGGGTGCGTCGTATCCACTTCATAACTTGGGGACATGTGCCCGAGTGGCTCGATGTGACACACCCGAGGCTCAACATCGTACGCCACACCGACTACATTCCCGAGGAGTATCTACCCACGTTCGCATCGCGTCCCATAGAGCTGAACATGCACCGAATTGAGGGCCTTGCCGACCACTTTGTCTACTTCAACGACGATATGATGCTCGGTCGCCCCGTATCTCCAGAGCGTTTCTTCCGCAATGGATTGCCGTGCGATATGGCTCGACTATCGCTCATATCGCACTGTTCGATAAGCCATGCGGTACTCAATATGAGCGAGGCCATCAATCGTCGTTATCGACTCTACGATGTGATGCGTGCCAACCCCGGCAAGTGGTTCTCGCCCAGATACGGCATCGTAAACATCCTCAAGACTCTCAACCTTGCCATTTGGGGCACAATTCCCTCGCTCACCGACACCCACATGCCCCAACCCTATCGCCGCGAGGAGTTCGCACAGCTTTGGGAACAGGAGCATGAACTTTTCGACCGCACATGTCGTCAGCGCCAACGCTCCAACGATGGCGTGAGCTGTTGGATGATGCGATATGAGCAGTTGCTCTCGGGACGATTTGCGCCTATCTCGGTGGCCGACACCAAACTCGATACGCTGGGCGAGGAGCGCATTGATGATATTTGCAGCTACATCAAGGACAGGAAGTACGCAATGTACTGTCTGAACGACAGCACCGCAATAGCCGACTACGAGGCCGTGCGACAACGTCTGATAGATGCTCTACAAACAACCCTACCCGAAAAGTGCAGTTATGAATATTAAGTTCTCGGTAATAATTCCTCTCTACAACAAAGAGGCAGAGATTGAGCGCACCCTGCGTTCGGTTTTGGCACAGACCACCCCACCCCACGAGATTGTGGTTGTGGATGACGGCTCTACGGATAGCAGTGCCGAGATTGTTCGTGCTATGAGCTCACCTCTGATTCGCCTTATCTCGCAACCCAATGCAGGCGAGTGTGCAGCACGCAACAGCGCCATGCACAATGCCACGGGTACACACTATGCGCTGGTCGATGCGGACGATTGTTGGAAGCCCGATTTTCTGGAGCAGATGACACGACTCATCGAGCACTATCCCGATTGCGGATTGTACTGCTCGGCATTCGACATCATCAACACCGATGGACGCACTCCGAGTCGTTCGCCCGAGAGCGAGGGTATTGTGGAGGACTTTTTTGCCAAATCCATGACACACTATGTAGCCATCCCGTCGGCAAGTGTAATTCCAGCCGAGGTTATTGATGCGGTTGGCGGATTTCCCGAGGGGATGAAACTCGGCGGCGACCAATATATGTGGGTGAAGATTGCACGCGACTACAAGGTATGCTACACGCCGTTGCGCCTTACGGACTACTACATGGCGGCATCCAACCGCTCGTCGGCCATCTATCGAGCCGAGAGTACGCCCTATAGTTTCAAGGAGTTCTATGATAAGAATCGCCCCACACTGAACGAGTACATTGCTCGAGTGGAGCTTGGCAAAGCCATTGTCATAAGCGCCAAAGGTGGAACAGCCGACGCCGCAGACCGCCTTAACTTCTACGCATATAATCGCGGCAGCCGCAAGCTATGGTGGCGTCTGCGAGTGATGAATGCTATGCCCATGCCGCTACGTGCATGGTTCCACACAGCCTACACATGGCTTGCATGGAAGATTGCAAAGCGTGGACTCTAAACACTATCCGAACACCGTACGAAGAATCTCGACCGAGCGAATTCCGCCCACCGAATCGAGGTGATAGGCAAAATAGTCGAGCATGGCCGTAAGAAATGAGTCACGGCTGTGTCGATTCATAGGTATTGTGCCGAGTTGGTCAAAATCGGTAGTCATAAGAGTAGCCAGCGTACGCGAATTCTCGACACTCATCACATCTCCATGCAGCGGAGCGCATCCCACAAAAACGCCCTCACGCATATCCAACACATCCCCCTCGCGATAGTCACTCGCGGGGTAGAAGCCCATGTGCCGACTCAACTCGACCAGAAATTTGAGGTGATAATTAGCAACGCCCACGGTGGCCTCATCGAGACTCTGAACGGCCCTGCACACAAAATCGAAGAGCGGAGATGAGGGCTCGACATCGCGCACCAAACGGTAGAGCACCTCGGCCATAAATAGCGCAATGGTACTCTTCACAACATCAAACGGAAGTGATTCCAACGGGATAGCAGTATGCACCTCGCGCAGGGTGTCCATCTGTGCTTTGGGCGAGGAGTAGGCCTCGAACTCAACCACAAACATCGGTTGGAACAGCGCAAGGCGATTGCCACCACGCCCACTCTTCACACCACGCACCATAAACGAGCTACGCCCGCCACGGTCGGTGAGCATGTAGACAATCAACGAGTTATCTCCATACTTAATGGTATGAAGCACTATGCCTGTCGCCTTATAATTATGCATACTACTCGGCTACTATTCCGTCAACGATACGAGCATAACCCGCAGCCGAAGGGTGCAAGCCATCGACAAACATACTCTCCTCGATTTTGCCACCCTTGCCAAGCAGAGCTCGTCCCGGGTCGGCATAACGAACGCCAAGCGAGCGGGCCATCTTCGAGATTTTCTTATTGAGGTCGGCAACACGCTTCTCAAGGCCTCGGCGCGGCAGTACACCCAGCATGGTGAGCGACGCCTCGGGACGGCGCACAGTAATCTGTTCGAGCAGGAGTTTAAGACCCTCGACAATATCCTCGTCGGAGGTATATGGCAGGTTGTTGGTTCCTATCATCAGCACAATGCGGTCGGCCGTGAAGTAGTCAATCTCGTCGTGATACAAGCGCCACAGAACATTCTCAACACGGTCCCAACCATATCCAAGGTTGAGCACACCGGCAAGGTGCTCATTCCACACCTCCGCACCACGTTGGATACGGAAGCCCGGTTCGCCACCCCATTGGTGGACAATCGAGTTGCCGATAAGCACCAGAGGATAATGCTTACCTCTACTCTCGACAATCTTCTGGTTATGGCGTTCGTTCCAATCGTAGAAGTCGCGCGATTGGCGCACGGGGCGGGTGGTTGCCCGATCTCCGACAGGCTCACAGAGTATAGCTCGCAGTTCACGCTCATAGGCATCGGCATAGACCTTCATACCATAGTCCGAAACGTGGATAGCCTCGACCGTAGCATCCATCGGCAGAGCTATCTCGTCGTAGGTCAGGTGATAGATATTCTTATCTCCTGCGGCAACAATCGAATCGAAAGCGGCCTTTTGTGCAGCATTTGCATGGGCCTCCTGTTTGCGCCAATGCTCGATAGCCTTGCCATGGGGGTAGCCGAGGTGGTCGGCAAGCAGAATGGGAGTTGTGGGGCGCACCTCACGCAAGGTACGAACGGCGGCGACAATGGTATCACGCAGTTTGTCGAACGGCATGGAATACGAGTTGGGAAGGGCATCGAGAATATACACCTTGGCATCAATCTCCGAGAGCAGTTCAATAACCTCGCGCTCAAAGAAGGCGTTACCCGAGAATCCGAAGTTCATAACCGTACGGTCCATGCGGCGTTGGAGAATATTACTCCAAATCATACCCGGACGCGATGCGCAAGCGCCCTGACCGATGGATGTACCATAAGCCACGATGGGTTTCTCCTCGCGCAGAGGCTCAAACTTAAAGCTACTACCCTCGTTCACGCCAATCTCCATCCACTTAACCGAGTTGTAGGGCGGCAGGTAGAGAGTGTAGGTGTGTTCATGGCGGGTATTGTTGTCGAAAGCGAGCGGGCCAAAGGTATAGGTCACGGTATCCTTGAACGAATATTTGCCGGCAACCCATATCTCCTCGCCATGTCGGGTTTGGGTATAGAGGTCTACACCCGTAACACCTGTTTTGGGCATATGCGGCATGGCGTGGCCATATTCAACGGTATAGCGGACAGTAATGTTGGTTGCGTTGGTCTTAAAGTTAATGCTCTCGCCCGCACAGTCGGTCGAAAGTCCCCACACAGCACGGCGCACCGAGCTCTCGGCACGAGCGGGGAATCGGTGGTAGGGATTTTTGCGCACTTCACCGGGCCAACCCTGTCCTTGAATCACGGGGAAGGTTGCCTCTACCGGGTTATACCACGTTGTTTGGGCTGTCATAGCAAGAGCCACAAGGCTCATCACGCACATCAACATTATTTTTCTCATAACGACATAAGTTTTTCGTGTTTCGAACTATAAAGTTACGGCATTTTGGGCGCATCTGCAAGCGGAGGTCACAAAAAAAAGTGATGTCCGACAAAACATCAGACATCACTCTATCTATCGTTCCTCCACAAATGGCGGATTATATTAGAACGGCAAATCGTCATCATCCGCCACGGTAGGCGCAACCGCAGGAGCCGCAGGTTGTGCATGGCGGGGTGCAGGGTTCGAATAGGTCGTAGCCGCACCAACGGTTGTTGCACCACCAGCCGAGGCAGCACCCTCGGGACGGCGGCCAAGCAACTTCATGTCGGTAGCCACAATTTCGATAGCGGTACGGCGATTACCATCCTTATCTGTCCACTCATTACTACGCAGAGGACCCTCTACATAGATTTGCGAGCCCTTGCGCACATATCGGTCGGCTACATCAGCCAAACCACGCCACAACGTAATGGTATGCCACTCGGTATGGTCGGCCCAGCCGTCATCCTTACGCACGCGCTCGGTAGTAGCCAAACGGAGGCGGCACACTTTCACGCCACTCTCCAGAGTTCTGATTTCGGGGTCAGCGCCCACATTTCCAACAAGAATTGCTTTGTTTATCATAAGTTTACAATCGTTTAATCATTTCGGTAAATAGTTGAGTCATACGGACTCCTGCTCTGGCACCTTGGCGTTGAACATCCTCGTGGTCGCCAAGCTCATCCGACAGACCGCAGTTGGTAATAACCGACACTGCAAACACAGGGATACCCATGTGGCGGGCAGCAATAACCTCGGGCGTAGTGCTCATGCCCGCAGCGTCGCCACCAATCGCCTTAAAGTAGCGGTATTCGGCTTGGGTCTCGAACGTAGGACCCGTACCACCCACATAGACACCATATTGGAGTTTAATAGCAAGCTCCTCGGCAACCGCCGTAGCCAGCTGTATCATATCCCTATCATAGCAGTTGTGCATATCGGGGAAACGTGGACCAAGTTCGGCTATATTAGGGCCAATGAGCGGATTAGGCAGCAGGTTGATATGGTCGGTTATTATCATCAAATCGCCCGTACGGAACGTAGGATTGATACCACCGCTGGCATTCGACACAAAAAGTCGCTCAATACCCAGCATACGCATAACTCTAACGGGGAAAACAACCTCTTGCGTGGGATAACCCTCGTAGTGGTGGAAGCGTCCCTGCATGGCGACTACACGCCTACCACCCAGCATACCGAATATCAGTCGGCCGTGGTGACCCTCAACCGTAGATATAGGGAAGTCGGGGATATCAGCATAGTCCAGCGAAGAGTGTATCTCGATACTATCAACCAGCCCACCGAGCCCCGTGCCGAGAATAATTCCAATCTCGGGGGTGAACTCTACCCTACTTTGTATATAGGAGGCTGTCCGTTTGATTCTTTCTAACATAGCTCTCAAGTTGGTTTAGGAAGTTCTCTTTGGTATCGGCGGTGAACGAAATATTAACCGAGATATAGAACAGGCGTTTGCGGATATTGAGCGGAATACGTTTGCGTCCCGTCATCTTCACGGCATCCTTCTCGGTGACAATCACAAATGTATCGTCGGGCAGTTCGGCAAGACGCTCCTCAATACGGCTCATATCTCCCACATTATAGGGGTGGTGGTCGCGGAACAGAATCTTATCCACAACCTTGAATCGCTCCTCCAGGCCCTCGATAAAGGGGGTCGGATTACAAGTCGGAGGCCAAGCGGTCTTAGGAAGA
>JAZQXR010000122.1:0-8514 GCA_045632975.1 Rikenellaceae bacterium | reverse complement strand
CTAATACAAAAGCAGTTTACAACTCATAGAGCCGTCATCCTGCACGCGGCATGGCTGGTTCAGACTTGCGTCCATTGACCAATATTCCTCACTGCTGCCTCCCGTAGGAGTCTGGTCCGTGTCTCAGTACCAGTGTGGGGGGCTAACCTCTCAGTCCCCCTATGTATCGTCGACTTGGTGAGCCGTTACCTCACCAACTATCTAATACAACGCATGCCCATCACTAACCGCCGGAGCTTTCAACTTCAAAAGATGCCTCCCGAAGTATTATGGGGTATTAGTACCGATTTCTCCGTGTTATCCCCCTGTTAGTGGTAGGTTGCATACGCGTTACGCACCCGTGCGCCGGTCTCATATAAAGTAAGCAAGCTTACTTTATAATCCCCCTCGACTTGCATGTGTTAGGCCTGCCGCTAGCGTTCATCCTGAGCCAGGATCAAACTCTCCATTATAAAAAATATTGTTTGTTAAATCTTGGCTTATTCTCAAAGGTATTGCTTTGAAAACTTCTCAAAAGAGAAGTGATAAAACTATTTAGCTGCTCAAAAATCTCAAAGAACCTCGTTCTATATTTCTATAAAAGAACTGTCGTTTTCTGTCGCTCTCTTCACTCGGCATCACTCTTATCGAGTGGCTTTGTTTGTAAAAGCGGATGCAAAGGTATGGACTTTATTTTTAACTTCCAAATTTTTTGACAACTTTTTTCAAAAAATTTTTCAGAGGCACTTTTAAGAGGTGGTTTCTCAAACCGAAAAACCTTCTTAAAAACCCATGCGATCAATCACTCAACCACATCGTCGCATCCTCGCGTCATCATCTCAAAAAACCTCGCTGAACCGCTTCAGAGCAGTGCTCTTCTCCATTTCAGCGGTGCAAAGATAAGGACAAAATATGATACAATCCAAATATTTCGATGAGTTTTTTAAAAATTTTTTAAATTCAAAAAGTCATCTTGCTACTTTTCAGCGCTTTAGTCCCAAACCGCCCCGAGGCGCACCTGTGGGCCATACAGCCATATTGGGACAAAATAGCGTTCGAGCAAAATAAATCCGCCTCTATATATATAATATGTATGATTTTTTAGTACATTTGTGGCGCATTTAATCAACTTAACTAATCATGGAGTACAACTTCAAAGAGATCGAAAATAAATGGCAGGCCTTGTGGAGTGAGCGAGGAACCTACAAAGTGGAGGTTGACGCATCGCGTCCCAAGTTCTATGTATTGGACATGTTCCCCTACCCCTCGGGTGCGGGTCTGCATGTGGGACACCCTCTGGGCTACATTGCCTCGGACATCTACTCACGATACAAACGCCTGTGTGGCTACAACGTTCTGCACCCGATGGGCTACGACGCCTTCGGACTTCCCGCAGAGCAATATGCAATCCAAACCGGACAACACCCGGCCGTAACCACCGAGAAAAACATCGCACGCTATCGCAGCCAGCTCGACAAGATTGGCTTCAGCTACGATTGGGACCGCGAGGTTCGCACCTGCGAGCCGGGCTACTACAAGTGGACCCAATGGGCGTTCCTGAAGATGTTCGGCCACTACTACGACAAGCGCGAGGACAAAGCCATGCCTATCGAGCACCTCGTTGAGCAGTTCGCTGCCAATGGTACCGAGGGCGTAGAGGCTGCATGCACCACCCCCATGAGCTTCACCGCCGAGGAGTGGGCAGCAATGAGCGAGGCTCGCCGCGAGGAGGTGCTGCAAAACTATCGCCTCGCATTCCGTGCCGACACCATGGTAAACTGGTGTGCAGGTCTGGGCACCGTGCTGGCTAACGACGAGGTTAAGGATGGCTTGAGCGTTCGTGGTGGATTCCCCGTGGAGCAAAAGCGCATGAAACAGTGGCTGCTCCGTGTGACCGCCTATGCCGAGCGTCTGCTCAAGGGTCTGGACACTCTGGAGTGGAGCGACTCGCTCAAAGAGATTCAACGCAACTGGATTGGCCAGAGCACCGGCGCACAAATGTTCTTCGACGTAGCCGACTCGCCCCTCAAGCTCGAAATCTTCACAACCCGCCCCGACACCATCTTCGGTGTTACGTTCATGGTGGTTGCCCCCGAGCACAAGGAGCTGATGAGCCTGACCACCGACGCCCAACGCGCCGCCGTGGAGGAGTATATCGAGCAGACCAAAAAACGTAGCGAGCGCGAGCGTATCGCCGAGACTCGCCGCGTGAGTGGTGTGTTCACCGGCAGCTACGCCATCAACCCCTTCACCGGAAAGCAGATTCCCATCTACGTCAGCGACTACGTTCTGGCGGGCTATGGCACGGGCGCCATCATGGCTGTACCCGCACACGATAGCCGCGACTACGCCTTTGCCAAACACTTCGGTCTGGAGATTATCCCCGTTGTGGAGGGTGGCGACATCACCGTCGAGAGCTACGACGCCAAAGCGGGCGCAATGATTAACTCGGGATTCATCACCGGCAAGGATGTCAAAGAGGCCATCCCCATGATGTTCGACGAGGTTGAGCGCCGCGGTCTGGGTCACAAACAGGTGAACTACCGTCTGCGTGACGCTATCTTCTCGCGCCAACGCTATTGGGGCGAAGCCTTCCCCATCTACTACAAAGATGATATTGCATACCCCGTTGATGAGTCGAAACTCCCCGTGGAGCTGCCCGCCGTGGCAAACTTCACCCCCACCGAAAGTGGCGAGCCCCCCTTGGCACGCGTCGAGGGTTGGGAGTACGAGACCAGCACCATGCCGGGCTTTGCGGGTTCGAGCGCATACTACCTGCGCTATATGGACCCCAAGAACGACGAGGCGCTCGTTTCGGAGGAGGCCAACAGCTATTGGCGCAATGTAGACCTCTACGTCGGAGGTATCGAGCACGCCACCGGCCACCTTATCTACTCGCGTTTCTGGAACAAGTTCCTCTATGACTTGGGCTGTGTATGCGAGGATGAGCCCTTCAAGAAGCTGGTCAACCAAGGTATGATTCAGGGTCGCTCGAACTTTGTGTATCGTATCAAAGGTACCAATAAATACGTGTCGGTAGGACTCAAAGATGAGTACGACACCCAAGAGATTCACGTCGATGTCAATATCGTCAAGAACGATGTACTCGACTTGGAGGCGTTCAAGAAGTGGATGCCCGAGTTTGCCGATGCCGAGTTTGTGCTCGAGGATGGCAAGTACATCTGCGGCTGGGCTATCGAGAAGATGAGTAAGAGTAGGTACAACGTAGCCAATCCCGACTACATCGTCGAGCAATATGGCGCCGACACCCTGCGTATGTACGAGATCTTCCTCGGCCCGCTCGAGCAGAGCAAACCGTGGGACACCAACGGTATCGATGGTGTTCACAAGTTCCTGCGTCGTTTCTGGCGTCTGTACACCGACAAGGATGGTGGCTTCGCCGTGAGCGACGAGGCAGCAACCCCCGCCGAGCTGAAGACCCTGCACAAAACCATCAAGAAGGTGCGCGAGGATATTGAGAACTTCTCGTTCAACACCTCGGTTAGTGCATTCATGATTTGCCTGAACGAGCTTGGCAGCTGCAACAAGCGCGAGATTTTGGAGCCTCTGGCGGTGCTGCTTGCTCCGTTTGCGCCCCACATCTGCGAGGAGCTGTGGGAGAGCATGGGTCACAAGGATTCGATTTTCGACGCAGCTATGCCCGAGTTCAACGCCGAGCACCTCGTTGAGAACAGCTTCGAGTACCCCGTATCAATCAACGGCAAACTCCGCTTCAAGAAACAAATCGCACTCGGACTCTCGCCCAAAGAGGTAGAGGCCGAGGTATTGGCCGACCCCGCAGCCGAGAAGTGGTTGGAGGGTAAACCCGTGCGCAAGGTGATTGTCGTTCCGGGCAAGATTGTCAACATTGTAATTTAAGAATCTGTTAAGATATGAAAAATTTGACTGTGAATTCGGTATTCAAGGGCGTCAAGGAGTATCTCCTTATGGCCGTTGGTTGTGCGCTCTATGCATTTGCTTGGGAGTGCATCATCTCGCCTGCGGGCGTAATCGGTGGTGGCGCGAGTGGTTTGGCGCTGGTTATCGAGAAGGCAACACAAGGTATCGAGTGGTTGCATGGTGGCGCAGGTCTGCCTATGGGTACAGGCTTCTTCATCATCAACGCCATCCTTATCTCGATTGCTATGGTTACCGTGGGCGCACGATTCGGAATCAAAACCATCTTCTGTATTGTGATGATTTCGGTCTTCTTGGATAGCTTCGGTGCTATCTTCGCCTCGACCAACAACCTTCTGGGCATTGCCGACGACAAGATGCTGTCGACAATCCTCGGCGCAGTGATTGCAGGTGCGGGCGTGAGCTTAAGCTTCCACGAGGGCGGCTCGACAGGCGGCACCGACATCGTGTGGATGATTATCAACCACTTCAAAACCGCAAGCTATGGCAAGGTGCTGATGATGGTGGACTTCTGCATCATCTCCAGCTCGTATCTGGTTTACAAAGAGGTTGGCCCGCTGATTTATGGTTTCGTAATGGTGACCGTATTCGGCTACACCGTCGATATGATTATGGCAGGTGGCAAGCAGTCGTCGCAAATCTTCGTCTTCTCGAAGAACTATCAGGAGATTGCCGACCGCGTAACCAAAGGCCTGCACCGCGGAGTAACCATCTTTGACGGCGTGGGTGCCTACACCGGCCAAAGCTCGAAGATGATGATTATCGTATGCCGCAAGATGGAGACCGATACCATCCTCAAAATTGTCAAAGAGTGCGACCCGGGTGCATTCCTCTCGGTAGGTGCCGTTATGGGTGTCTATGGCGAGGGCTTCGAGAGTCTGCCCACCGACAAGAAATCTAACAAGAAAGACAAACAATAGAGAACCATGAGCAAAGAGTATAAAAGATATTTGGTCACTTCGGCCCTGCCCTACGCCAACGGCCCTGTGCATATTGGCCACCTGGCGGGTGTGTACATTCCGTCGGACATCTACGTTCGCTACCTGCGTCTGCGTGGTAAGGATGTAGTATGGGTGTGCGGCTCGGACGAACACGGAGTGCCCATCACCATCAAAGCACGCAAAGAGGGTGTCACACCCCAAGATGTGGTAGATAAATATAACGCTATTATCAAAGAGTCGTTCGAGGGCCTCGGCGTATCGTTCGACATCTACTCGCGTACCACATCGCCCACCCACCAAGTAACAGCGTCGGAGTTCTTCCGCACACTCTACGACAAGGGCGAGTTCGTACAACAAACCTCGCAACAATACTACGACCCCGAGGCAAAGACCTTCCTGGCCGACCGCTATATCACCGGCACCTGCCCCAAATGCGGTAGCGAGGGTGCTTATGGCGACCAATGCGAGAAGTGTGGTTCGACACTCAACGCCACCGACCTCATCAACCCCAAGAGCACCATTTCGGGTGCCGCCCCCGAGCTGCGCGACACCACCCACTGGTTCCTGCCGCTGGATAAGCACGAGGCTATGCTGCGCGAGTGGATTCTGGAGGGACACAAGGAGTGGAAGAGCAACGTCTATGGCCAATGCAAGAGCTGGCTCGATGGCGGTCTGCAACCCCGCGCCGTGAGCCGCGACCTGGATTGGGGTATCCCCGTTCCCGTGGAGGGTGCCGAGGGTAAGGTGCTCTACGTATGGTTCGACGCCCCCATCGGCTATATCTCGGCAACCAAAGACCTCACCCCCGATTGGGAGAAGTATTGGAAGAGCGAGGACACCAAGATGGTACACTTCATCGGTAAGGACAACATCGTATTCCACTGCATCGTGTTCCCCGCCATGCTCAAGGCGCACGGCGACTATATCCTGCCCGAGAACGTACCCGCAAACGAGTTCCTCAATCTGGAGGGCGACAAGATTTCGACCTCGAAGAATTGGGCTGTATGGCTCAACGAGTATCTGGTGGACATGCCCGGTAAACAGGATGTACTCCGCTATGTGCTCTGCGCAAACGCCCCCGAGACCAAAGACAACGACTTTACATGGAAAGACTATCAAGCACGCAACAACAACGAGCTGGTGGCCGTACTCGGCAACTTCGTGAATCGTGCGATGGTACTGACCGCAAAATATTTCGATGGTAAAGTTCCCGCCGCAGGTGAGCTGACCGACTTCGACCGCGAGATTCTGGCCGAGCTGCCCACTCTGAAACGCGCCGTAGAGGAGAACATCGAGAACTATCGTTTCCGCGAGGCGCTCAAAGAGGCTATGAACATTGCCCGTCTGGGCAACAAGTATCTGGCCGACACCGAGCCCTGGAAGGTTATCAAAACCGACGAGGCTCGCGTAGCGACCATCCTCAATGTTGCGCTCCAAATCACAGCCAACCTTGCCACCATCATCGAGCCCTTCATGCCCTTCACCACCGAGAAGTTGCTCCGCATGCTTCAGGTCGAGAAGTTCAGCTGGGAGGCCGCCGGAAGCGCCGATATGCTCGCCGCAGGTCACACTCTGGGCAAGGCCGAGCTGCTCTTCGAGAAGATTGAGGACAGCGTAATCGAGGCTCAAGTGGCAAAACTCACCGCCGCCAAAGCCGCAAACGAGGCCGCAGCACGACCCGTTGAGCCCCAAAAGGCCGAGATTTCGTTCGAGGATTTCGAGAAACTCGACATCCGTATCGGCACCATCATCGAGGCCGAGAAGGTTGCCAAGACCAAAAAACTGCTCAAACTGTTGGTAGATACCGGCATCGACCGTCGTACCATCGTCAGCGGCATCGCCGAGCACTTCACTCCCGAGGAGCTGGTTGGTCGTCAGGTTATGGTATTGGTGAACCTCGCCCCCCGCGAGCTCAAGGGCATCGAGTCACGAGGCATGATTCTGATGGCCGAGGACGCTACGGGCAAACTCGTGATGGTACCCCCTACCGAGCCCGTACGCAATGGCTCGCAAGTAGGTTAACAGCGACACTAACTTCAAACACACAACACCATGGATAACATCAAATGGGAAGAACTCGGTTTCGGATACATCCGCACCGACTTCAATATCCGCTCCACATGGAAAGATGGCAAGTGGAGCGAGCCCCGACTTGTCGAGGATGAGAACGTAACCATCCATATGGCTTCGACCGCTCTCCACTATGGTCAAACCGCATTCGAGGGTGCCAAAGCCTTCATGGGCGCCGATGGCAAGGCTCGACTGTTCCGCATCGAGGAGAACGCTCGACGCATGCAGTCGTCGGCCGAGTATCTGCTGATGGCCGTACCCCCTATCGAGCTGTTTACACAAATGGCCGAGGAGGTGGTTCGTGCCAACGCTCGTTTCATCCCACCTTATGGTAGCGGCGCATCGCTCTACATTCGTCCGTTCCTCTTTGGCGTGGGTGCCAACGTAGGCGTTAAGCCCGCCGACGAGTATGAGTTCATCATCTTCGTAACCCCCGTAGGCCCCTACTTCAAGGCCGGCTTCCAACCCATCAAGGCCATCATCGACCGCGACCACGACCGCGCTGCTCCTCTGGGCACAGGTCACATCAAGGCGGGTGGCAACTACGGCGCAAGTCTGCTCTCGGGCGAGATTTGTCACAAGCTCGGCTATCAGAGCGCAATCTATCTCGACGCTGCACACAAGAAGTACATCGACGAGGCAGGTGCCGCCAATTTCTTCGGCATTAAGGACAACACCTACATCACACCCAAGTCACACTCGGTACTCCCCTCGATTACCAACATGAGTCTACGTCAGCTCGCAGCCGACCTCGGGCTCAAAGTCGAGGAGCGTCTGGTAGAGTACACCGAGCTGGCAGAGTTCGAAGAGGCCGGCGCATGTGGCACCGCAGCCGTAATCTCACCCATAGGCGAGGTTTACGACCCACAGGACGACCGTCATTACATCTTCGGCGACGGCACCTCGGCAGGTCCCGTAAGCACCAAGCTCTACAACCTGCTCCGTGGCATACAGCTCGGCGACGAACCCGACACCCACGGCTGGGTACGCATAGTCGAACTCTAAACCATACCTATTATATATTATATAAGCGCTGTCACCCCACAGCGCTTATATTTTTTTCGGAGGGAACTGCCGTTTTTTCGGAGTGGACTGCGACTTTTCTTCGGGGAAAGTCGCCCAAAAGACTCTGTGAGAAACTGCGTTTCTCATTATTGGGTAGGTGGTTTGCGAGATGATTTGTGGGTCGGCTTTCAGCCGTTACATCGCGTCTATTGTAGCAGGGGCTTGTAAGCAAGCTTACGCCCCTGCTACAACAGCCACGACACAGTCTAACGACTGCCCCTCAAATCCACTCACCAATCCCGCTCTAATGAGCAATGCAGAATCCCGTATAGTTTGTTTCCCTAAAAATAGGGAATATAGGGAGTTTAGGGCGAGGGTAATATCCATTTGGGTATTGCGCTCCACGGCAAGGTGGTTGCTATCCCGAAACTCCTACGGGAGCGCAGGGAGAGAGTGGACATTCAAGTTAGGTTGGGAACGATAGTGGGCAAAGTGGAGGCTGACTATATTGGTGACGTGGGGTGTTTGATTGGGGTGAGTAGCCACGTTAGTGGCGAAATGAAAAGCGGAAGGGAATGGCTGTGCAAGCTCGCTTGTAAAC
>JAZQXR010000121.1:0-3049 GCA_045632975.1 Rikenellaceae bacterium | reverse complement strand
CCCTCGCGTCATTGGCGACAATCGCGGCTACTTTTTCGAGAGTTTCCGCGCCGAGGAGTTTGCGGAGAACATCGGCCCGACAACTTTTGTCCAGGAGAACCAATCCTTGTCGTCCCACGGAGTTATTCGCGGACTGCACTTCCAAAAGGGCGAAGCAGCACAGGGTAAACTCATTAGCGTAGCCTTTGGTGCTGTGCGTGATGTGATTGTCGATTTGCGCAAGGAGTCCCCGACCTATGGACGCTGGCAATCTTTCGATTTGAGTGACGAGAACCACCATCAACTCTACATTCCGCGTGGATGTGCCCACGGATTTGCCACATTGAGCGACACTGCCGTCATTCAATATAAGTGCGACAACTACTACTCGCCCGAAGCCGAGGCGGGGTTAATGTGGAATGACACAACTCTCGGCATTGATTGGGGCATTGCACCCGAGAGCGCAACAATCTCGGCCAAAGACCAGAAGTGGCCTTCGTGGCAGGAGTGTTACAAATTTTAGAGCTATGAAACGAATATTATGTTCAATAGCCTGCTGTTTGGCGCTCCTTTCGTGCGAGCAACAGGGTGGAGAAGAGGCCACGCCCAAAGACGAACTACTCGACAAGACGGTGTGGGCATGTTCCTTTTTTGAGTGCAACTCCGGCGGACTCACAATGCCTGAAATGACATTTTCAGATGCTTTGCCAGAGCGTTTTGACGCGGCAGGTATTCCATACCAAATGTGGGAAGATACAATTGACGTGTACGACACGCTGTCAAATTATAGGTACGAAATCAAATCCAGTCTCGAATTCGACAAGGGCCAATGTGTTTTCACTAAAGATTCGACCAACTACACAAGCATCGCTCACTACCAATACGAGGTAGTGAAATACTCGCTCACGGAGGGGACTTGGACAGACAACAAGATGGGTATTGCATACCGAATTGACAGAGATCACATCTATTACTCCATTCTGGGATACCCCGAGTATGAGTACACCTGTGCCCTTTTAACAGACTTTGTCTACACGAGCATAGTTAAGACGGCACACCTAAACACTACAGAGCAACTCTCCATCAATCCCAAGACACAGAACCTGACGTTCACCCGCTCGGGCGACGAGGTGATAATGAAGAACGAGAAACTTAAATGGATTGGCATGATTGACCGCGACGAGTGGACAATGACAGTAACCCAAATTGTACCGTCGCACAAAGATATTGGTACTTACGGGCTGAAATAGCCCTATATTATATATAATAGGTATAGCACCATGACTCCCTTTGTCGATATTCACACCCACCAAAGGCGCGGCGGAGCGATTGAGCTTCGGTCGGTCGAGAGTGTGGCCGAGGTCGAGGGTTTCTGCTCGTTGGGGATTCATCCGTGGCGGGCAGAGGCCGTAAGCGATAGCGAAGTGGCCGAGCTACTTCGAGCTATGATGTCGGCCGAGATTGACGCTATCGGCGAAGTGGGGATGGATGCACTACGCGGAGGAGCACTCGCAAGGCAACAAGAGCTGTTCGAAGCACAACTGCATGTTGCCGAACAGCGAGGTCTGCCCGTAATAGTTCACTCGGTACGCAGTTTTGAGAGTGTAATGTCGTCACTTGGTCGGTTTCGACTACGAGCGGTGATTTTTCACTCGTGGATTGGTTCGGCGGAGCAAGCGACAAGGGCCATGGCACGAGGGTATCTACTCTCGGTGGGACCACGGACGCTCTCCTCAAGCCGCACGATGAATGGGCTTCGAGGAGTAGACATCGGACATCTACTTGCCGAAACGGACGACACCGAAGAGCAAATAGAGAGTATATACAACCGTTTGGCGCAAGAGTTCGGCATGGAGTCGGAGCAACTAAAGGCGTCACTTTTTGAGAATTTCAGAAGAATATGGCAGAATGGATGGAGCGCACCGAGCTGTTGCTCGGAAGCGAGAAGTTAGATAAATTGCGCGGAGCACATGTATTGGTCGTGGGGCTCGGCGGTGTTGGTGCCTATGCGGCCGAGATGGTTGCACGTGCAGGGGTGGGTCGGATGACCATTGCCGACAGCGACTCGGTAGGCACAACCAACATCAACCGCCAGCTGGTGGCGCTGCACTCGACCGTGGGACGTGCCAAGAGCGATGTTTTGGCAGAGCGTCTGCGCGACATCAACCCCGAATTGGAGCTTACGGTGGTCGAAAGATACATCCGAGATGAGGTTACCGACGAGCTATTGGACTCGGCTCACTACGACTTTGTTGTAGATGCGATTGACACCCTCTCACCCAAAGCCGCGCTGATTGCAGCAGCCATGAAGCGAGGTATTCCGCTCGTCAGCTCGATGGGTGCCGGAGCAAAGACCGACCCGACAAAGGTCGAGATAACAGACATAGGTCGCTCGCACCACTGCCCGCTCGCCCATATGTTGCGCAAAAGATTGCACAAGATGGGTATTCGCAGCGGCTGTTGGGCAGTATTCTCACCCGAACCCGTGCGCGAAGGGTCGATGATTCTGTGCGAGGAGACAAACAAGAAGTCGAACGTAGGAACAATATCGTACATGCCCGCCGTATTCGGTTGTGCATGTGCGAGCGTGGTCGTTCGCGGACTTATCGGCGAGATGGAGTGATGATTCAGCAGTTTGCGACATACCTCACAAGCGAGCGGCGCTACTCGGATGGCACCGTCAGCAACTATGTGAGCGACCTGAAGGAGTTTGCCCAAATGATGGGGGTGGCGAGCGACGAGGATTGGCTCGGTGTAAGCCGCACCACTATCAAAGAGTGGCTCAAAAAGCTCGGAGAGTCGCGCACCAAGTACGGTCGCAAACAACAACCCTCGACCATCAATCGCAAGTTGAGTTCCATAAAATCGTTCTATACGTGGCTTGTCCGCTCAAAAAAAATAGATAAAAATCCTACGCTTGGTATTCACCGCTTGAAAACGCCCATGCGACTACCTTCATTCGCAACCGAGGATGAAATGCTGTGCAACATGAGCCAACGCGACGAGGCAGAACGCCCCGAAGAGTCATTTGTCGAGGTGCGCAATCGACTGATTATAGTCCTCTTATATG
>JAZQXR010000120.1:0-8657 GCA_045632975.1 Rikenellaceae bacterium | reverse complement strand
AACGTTCTGGGCTCGGCTGGCAAAGTTGAGTAATTAGACGTTACGCTATATTTAACGAGCTTGCACCGATTGGAGCAAGCTCGTTTTTTTGTGATATCATTAAAAAAACAAAGAGAGTTTACTCCATCGGGGTAAACTCTCTTAATATAATATATAAAAGGTATATCGTTATCGGCTCTTAATATCGAGCAACGTCCTATCTACATCGGCATAAAGGGCTTCGTAGTCGAGACCCAAGATACGGCCATCACGGGCTACTATGCGGCCATCAATAACCACCGTATCGACATCCGACGCCTTACCACAATAGACCAGCGTCGATACCACATCGTTCATCGGGTGGAAGTGCGGGCGCGAAGTATCAATCAGTATCAAGTCCGCCAAAGCACCCTCGGCAACAATACCCAGCTCTCCCTCGCGGCCAAGTGCCTTTGCTCCACCGACGGTAGCCATACGCAGAGCCTCATAGGCGGGCATCACGGTTGGGTCTGTACCCGACACCTTTTGCAGGAGTGCTGCTGTACGCATCTCGTCCCACATATCGAGGTCGTTGTTGGAGCTTGTACCATCCGTACCCAGAGCCACATTTACACCGCTCTGCATCATACGCCACACGGGGGACACGCCACTCGACAGTTTCATATTGCTCTGCGGGTTATGCACCGCCGTAACGCCTTTATCTCGCAGCAGCGCAATATCGCTATCGGCAAGGTGGATGCAATGGGCGGCGATGGTGGGTCTATCAAACAGTCCGAGCGAGTTGAGATACTCCGCCGGGGTCATATCGAAAGCACCTCGCACCATATCAATCTCGTCATGGGTTTCGGCAAGGTGGACATGGATAGGCAGGTCGTACTTATGGGCAAGTTCGACACCGCGCAGTATATTCTCCCTCGAACAGCTATAAGGGGCATGGGGCGCTACACTCACGCTCAAGCGGCTACAACCTTCGGTCTCGGCGAGAGTCTGCTCGAGGTCGCGCTCGAAGGCGGGCATAATGGCATCGACAAAGCAGGGGGAGAGCACTGCACGCATACCCATAGCACGGGCCTCGCGGGCAATGGCGGCCTCATCCCAATACATATCGACAAAGGTAGTTGTTCCGCCCATAATCATCTCGGCCATACCGAGGCGGGCACCGAGCGCAATATCATCGGCCGTAAGGCGTGCTTCGAAGGGCCATATATGGTCGTTGAGCCAGCTCATAAGGGCTATATCATCGGCCATACTACGCATAAGCGTCATCGAGGCGTGGGTGTGCATATTGATTAAGCCCGGCATCAGAATCCGTCCCGAAGCATCAATCTCGGTAAGGTTCTCACTATTGCGGGCCACAAAGTCGGCAGTACGGCTACCCGTGCGGTCTATCATCGTCACGCGCTCACCCTCGACACCTACCGTCGCGACAAATGGCTCGCCCTTTGAGGGAGAGGTCATCGCGAGTACCGTTGCATTGCGGAACAGGATTGCCATGAGTTCGGGGATTTAGATAGCGCGGCCCTTGACAATCAGGGTATGCCTTTTCTCGGAGGTATTAGTATAGATGTCTATCGCCTTATAGAAGACTCCTGACTCCTTTTTATTGGGCTCATAGATTACAGCAACCTTACCCTTGGCACCAGGCATAACGGGTTTACGCGGCATTTCGACCTTGGTACAGGTACACGAGGTTGTGCTCTTGATAAACACCAGAGGTGCAGTACCCACATTGGTGAACTCAAACTCACAACGCACCTGCTCGCTCTTATGAGCAATATCACCAAAGTTATACTCCAGCGTATCGAACTTTATGATAGGAGCGCTTGTCTGTGCACTCACGCCACATGCGCCGAGCACAAAGGCAAAAAGCAGTGCTACTAATCGTTTCATGGTGTTAGTTCAGTTTAAAGATATAGGTTATGGTACCGGTCTGCACCGTACTGCTATCCTCAACCTTGTTGAAGCGGGCAGTACGAGCAGCCTTCAGCGCAGCATCCACCAGCTCCTTACGGTTGGTGGTCGAACCTTTGGCACTATATTCGGCCGAGGTCACCACACCTGCGGCATTCACCACGATTTGCACCACAACACGTCCCTCGGCATTGCCATTGTATGCGGGTCGGGCAAGGCGGCTGATGGGGCTACGTCCCGACAGGTTGAACGACACTCCCGAAGTACCCAGACCTCCGCCATCGGCCTTTGCGCCGCCAACGGTGCCCTGTTCCTTACCTTGATTACCCTCGGCTTTGTCGGTTTCGCCTTCGCTTTTGGCCTTGCTGCCGATGGTATTGCCGGGGAAGAGGGCGCGTTTATCGACCTCTCGCGGCTTGGGCTCGGGTTCGACAATCTCTTCGACATTCTTTTGGGGTTTTGTTTGTGGTTTCTCGACCACGGCGGGGGCATCCTCCTGCTGTGAGGTTACAATATCATCCTCGACTTTTGGGGTCTTGGCACGAGGTGTGCTCTTCTGTGGTGCGGGTTTGCTATATGCCATATCGACCGCGCCCGAGCCGGTATCGGTATTACCGAAATCGACAAGGATACCCTGGTCGGCATTGGGCATCTCGATGGTGAACGACGCGAATATGAGCGTACAGGCAAACGCCACCGCATAGATGACGAGTGCCACAAAACCGCTACGACGGCTTTTATCCTCATTCGGGTCGTAATAGTACATGGTCTGCTACTTTTTTTGGATAGCCATGATGAGTTGGTAGTTGTTGCGTGTGGCGATGGTCATCACATCAACAACGTTCTGGATAGGCACGGTATTGTCCGTGTGGAGCGAGATGGTGGGGTTCTCCTCGCCTGCGAGTTTCTCCTGCAACACGCCCTCGAGCTCGGTGAGCGACACGCGTTGCATCTCGACATAGTAGTTCAGGTTCTTGTCGATGGATACCGAGGTATATGCCTTCTCCTTGAGCTTGTTTTCACCCTTGGGCAGCACGAGTTTGAGCGCGTTGGGATTAATCATGGTGGTAGCCACCAACAAGAAAATCAGAAGCAGGAACATAAGGTCGGTCATCGAAGCCGAGCCGAACGACTGTTCGTTTTTGGATATACGTTTGATAGCCATGGTTGGTCTACTTGCTTACGGGTTGGTTGAGAATATCCATGAATGCAATCGAGTTGGCCTCCATACGGAAAATCAGGCGCTCGATACGTGCCACAAGGTAGTTGTAGCCGAAGTATGCGGGGATACCAACGATAAGACCGGCAACGGTAGTCAACATCGCAACATACATACCACCGGCCAGAACGCTCATATCCACAACGCCACCTGCGCCCTCCATTGCCATGAAGGCTTGGACCATACCCATAACGGTTCCGAGGAATCCGACCATAGGAGCACCACCCGAAATCATCGACAGGTAAGGAAGACCCTTCTCGAGTTTGGCAACCTCGAGGTTTGCGGCGTTCTCGATAGCGTTTTGAACATCACCCATGGGGCGACCGATACGCTCGATACCCTTCTCAATCATACGTGCGATGGGGGTGTCGGTGCGACGGCATGCGTCCAGAGCGGCGTCGATACGGCCATCCGAGATATAGTCGCGAATGCGGTTCATGAAGTGCATGTCGAACTTGGTCGCCTTGCGGATAGCCACGAAGCGCTCAACAAAGATGAACACCACAACGCCACCCAACACAAGCAGCAACCACATCAGCCAGCCACCCGATTGGAACAGCTCCCAGAGAGTCATCGATTTGGTGGTGGTCTCTACCATTTCATCTACAAGTGCCGTAGTATCAACGGCTTGCAACATTTGAATCATAGTTTTCAGTATTTTTTAGTTTATATTATTTCGTCGGTTTAGTCCGCGACCTGATAGTCGGGGTTATCGTAATAGGCTTTCTCCTCGTCCGAATCGGATGCAAATTTACGATTTTTCTTCTTTTTGCGCGTAAACAGGTCGCGTAAAGTGTTAAAATCCTTTTGGAAATAGAGTCCCACGCCACTCTCTTGCAGACCTTGGTTCTCGTCGAAGCGGGTGATGGTCTGCGAGAAGCCCTTGAGTTTGAGCGTTCCGGCGCGGTTGAGCAACCATGTGAGGAAGAAGTCACCCGAGAGGTTCGAGGCGTTGTTAGCCGCGCCCGTAGTGGCTCGGTCAGTGACATAGTTACCCTCTATTTCGAGCAGCAGACGGTCATCGATAAGGCCTTTGGAGAAGCCAAAGTCGAACTCATCACCCGTAAGCTCATTACTCGGGATATAGCGCAGAATAATATCGTACTGCTCACTCGACAGCCAGCTACTCAACTGGTTGGAGAGGAACTCGAAGCCCGTGGCCGAGCCAATTGAGCCTACGCTCAACTCACCCGCCGAGGAGCCACTCTCGGAGTAGAAGCTACCGAACGCCAACAGATAGAAGAATTGGGTTGCGGTCATCTCCTGCGTAGTCATAGCATTAGCCACCACGTTCTGAATCTCGAGGTCGGCATTGGGCACCGTAACCTCGAATCCCACCGTGGGGTGCATCAAATCCTCGGTAAGGTCGATACGGCACTCCACCGGCACATTACCGCGCAGCATCTCGCTATTGCCTGCCGCAAGCGGGGCAAGCGATGCCTTGAGCTTATAGACCGCTTCCAGAGCAATCATTGCACCGAGCGGGTCGCCCGTCCATGTGATTGTACCGCCGGGCACAATCGAGAACTTCTTGTCGGCAAACAGGTTGTGCATAGCGAAGTTATACGTACCCTCGGTGATGGTTACTGCACCGTGCATAGTAAATGCATCGGTCGAGCTATCGAGGTTGATTGCAAGGTTACCCTCGCCCCTACCCGACATATCGCCACCCATCGTGGGGTCGATGATAAGTTCGAGTTCGGCATCGGGTGTAAGGTCGATATCGAGCGACATCTTGAAGTAGCCTTCGCCCGTATCCATACGTTTGCGACGAAGCTCATAGGCGAGCAGTTTACTTTGGAGGTAGTCGGTGCTATCAATAGTGGGAGTATCGGCATCCACAAACTTCACAAACGACGCATTGGAGGCTGTCGATGTGGAGTTGAGCGAGAAGACAAACTTCGAGTCGCCCGTAGGTCGCGCTCGTGCAGTCATCACCGCACCCATATTATCGCCCTTAACCACAGCCGTACCCGAAGCGTAGAGCTTACCATAGAACATATCGTTATCTTTGGCGGTGGTATTGAGCACCATAAGGTTCTCGGGACGGAGGTCGACACGGTATTTGACATTCTTGAGGTTATTCAAATCGACCATCAGTCCCACGTTACACCTCTGGCCACGGATGTCGGTTGCAAAGTTGGGGCGCAGGCGGAGCACATTATCCTTAATGTCGAGCATAACCTTGTCCATTCCGTAGCGCACACCCAGATACTCGACCGTGGTTTCGAATCGGGGCGAGGTGGCAAGGCCGTTGATTTTGACCTGCGGTTTTTCGCCCGACAAATCACCCGTAACCCTTACTCGGGCATTGGCCTTACCGCCCGAATTCACCAGCACCTCCTCCATAAGCGGGTCGAGCAGCGAGAGAGGGATACTATCGGCTTGGACATCGGCCAGGAAGCGTTTGCCTGTCGGGTCATAGAATCCCGTTACGACATTGGCACCCGAGCGTCGGTTGTCGAGCATAACGGCGATACGTTGGCGCTGGAGGTCCCATCGCGAGCGTATAGACACGGGAGCTACATCCGTTCCGCACACCCTCATGCTGTCGATATCGACCTGTGCATCCAATCGTCCACCCTTGAGCGCCGACACCATATCGACACTACCATTGGCCACGGCCGAAATATCGTAGCCCACGCTCTCGGCAATCTTGAATAGCGGCGTAAGCGAGAAGTTGGACAGGCGCACCGAGAGGGTATCTTCGGCACGGCGCGAAGCCACACCATAGATAAGCAGTGAGTCGATATTGGCACCCCCCTTCGAGGGTGAGCTGACAACAAAGTCACGCACCGAGATACGGGCTGTATCGTAGAGTATGCCTTGCGAGGTGATATACCACGAGTTCTCGCCGCTGGTGATGTGCGACGGGGTAACAATCACCTCGACGGCACGGCCATTCTCGGTTCTGGTCATGAAGGTACGCACACCGAACATTGCCGAGTAATCCTCCTTGCGGTTGTTGAATCGCGCCGACAAGCTCACATTGTGGTTGCGGGCACCCATCTGCACGCGGAGGTTGGGTGCATAGAGGCGTTTGACGTAGAGGTCTCCCGCCGACACATACATCGAGAGAGAGTCGTGGGGGTTGCCGGCAGTGACATTGAGTCCTGTGGCAAACATATCGTTGTACTCGAGGTAGTCCGACTCGGCCGTGAGGCTAAACTCCTCACTTACGGGGTTGAACATAAAGCGAACCGAGGTTCCATCGGCTATTTGCAAACCATCGGCTATCGAGCGGGTGATATTTTTAACATCCTTAACCTTGACCGAGAGCATTGAGTAGTCATCGAGGTTGCCTGCATAGGCGACATCACGTTTGACATGGCGATGCGAGGATTTATTCTCCAGCACAGGCAGGTAGTTATCCACAAAGCGGGCGAGGTAGGCCAGAATATCGTCGTAAGAAAGGCGACTACGGAACTCGGCATCGGCAAAGGCCGAGGTTAGTTTGAGGTACTTGCTACTCTCGTTATTGTGACCGCCGAGCGAAATTCGCTTACCGCGCAGGGTGTCAGCATTGAACAGGTAAGTGCTATTCTCTATATCCAATCGGCCCGCCAAGTCGTCGAGACCCGTAGCCTCAACATCGAGCGAGGCATCGAGCGAGAGCACCGACACAGAGTCACGTTTATTAAACCCAAGCGCCACGAGGTCACCACGTCGCACCTTGAGGTCACCGACATAGTGGGGTTTGGTCTGATTGAAGTCGGCTGTAGCATCGAGCGAGAAGAGTATATCGGGATCGCGGCTCACCACATCGGCCGTCACACACTTGCGGTCGATTGCACCATCGACATTCACATCGCGGTAGGTATGCTCCAGCAGGCGGAGCTCATCAACCTCGACGTTATAGTCTGCAACAAAACCCTCGGACGAGAGTGCACCTACAACTCCGGCGTCAAGCGAGATATTTCCCAACGAGCTATTCGACAGCAATCGGGCGAGCGAGAAGTCCGCCGTCGAGGCGTGGTAGTCTACGGCATAGTCGCCCCCACGACGTCGGGCCATAGCTGCCGAGGCGTAGACCGTACCCGAGTATGTACCGAGAGTAAGATTCGTTTTGAAGTTATTAAAGCTACCTTTAAGGCTGCCATTGACACGCATATTACCCTGCGTTGCGAGCATATTGTAGACCGACGAGGGGAGATGATTGCCCGTAACACCCGACACCACAGCATCCACAGCCGCAGCATCGGCCGCAATGCTCTCGATGTCGAGATTCCAAATCGTGCTCTCCATCTCGGGCAGACCACTCGAGGTGAACGATGCTACCACCGACACCCCATTGAGGTCGGCACTCGACACTCGGCCACGAAAACGCGAAAGGACACTCTCGGTCGAGGCCGTAAGACGCGTTGCGGTAATATCCATTCCCTCGAACACATCAGCAAAGTAGGCCAGCGAGCGGGTCGAGACCGTAGAGCCTATCGACACGACCTCGGTACGCACCGAGTCGATATAGTAGTGGTAAGTATCCCAAGTATCGCCTTTGAGGTGTACTTTGGCAAGATTCAGGCGGGTATCGCTATTGATAAACGAGGCTCCATCGAGCAGCACAAGGCCTTCGCACACGCGAATAAGCCCACAGTTCATGGTATCGACACGGAATCCGCTTCGTTCGGTAAATGCCGCATGGCGTAGTGACATCACAACGCTATCGTCAATAACCTTGAAATCCTCGAGCGAAATGGTATCAAGCTGCAGCTCCATATTGCCATAGTCGATGGGGCTGTCGAACTCGTGCAGGTTGAGCAGTTGGAGGTAGCGCAAGTTGGAGGCCTCAATACCATCAAAGTGCATAGCGAAAGGCTTGCGAACGCCATCACGCGCCGATTTAATCTTGTCGACCACATCTTTGATGTTGATATTATCCACCGAATCCTCTCGCAGAATAAACTCGCCGTCGTAGAGATTGACATGGCCCAACTCGATAGACAGAGGGTTAGGATGGATGGCGCGAACGGGGGCCACAGCTCGTTTGACAAAAATCATGGTATCGCCGCCATAATCCTCGACATAAAAATCCTCGATACCGACACGCAGAGGGAAGGTTACGGTAAGACGCGAGAGCTCCACACGCACTCCGAGCCAATCACTCGCCCAGCGCGCTCCAAACTGCGCCGCACGGGTCTGGACGCTCGGCACGGTAAAGGCCAAAAGCACCAACAAAAGGGTCATTATCGACAATATTACCACTGTCGATATGAAACCTGCCAATATTTTTATAACTTTGCTCACGAATTACACCTTCGATAACTTACAAAGTTATCAATTTTTATTGAAAATAAAAGCGCTCCCGTGCATAAAATGCACGAGGGAGGCAAGATATAGATTTTTTCGACCATGGACATTACAATTTTAGGCATCGAATCGTCGTGCGACGACACCTCGGCAGCCGTTCTTCGAGGCGGTGTGCTGTTGAGCAATGTGATTGCCAGCCAAGCTGTGCACATCAAGTATGGTGGCGTCGTACCCGAGCTCGCTTCGCGTGCACACCAACAGAACATCATCCCCGTAATTGATACTGCGCTCAAGGAGGCGG
>JAZQXR010000119.1:0-6449 GCA_045632975.1 Rikenellaceae bacterium | reverse complement strand
CTTTTTTCTTGTGGGAGCAAAGGGAGTCGAACCCCTGACCCTCTGCTTGTAAGGCAGATGCTCTAAACCAACTGAGCTATGCTCCCTTCTTGCGGATTGCGAGTGCAAAGGTACAACAATTTTTGATACCTCCAAGCATTTGTGCAACTTTTTTTGGTAAAAAGTTGTTTTTGGTTGCTCGTAGCACTATTTGAATGTTGCCGGCATGGCCAGCAGTGCGTAGTACATTACCTCCGCCATGCGCTTGTGGCCTGCGGTATTAGGGTGTAGGCGGTCGCGCTCGGTGTTGGTTATGTATCGTGAGTTGCTCTCGAGACTTGGCACAATGCCGCTCTCGGCAAAAAGATCAATCATCGGTAGCGACCAAATGCTCGAAGCCTCGCGGATAACAGCTACGTAGTCGTCGATAAATAGTCCCAACTCGTTGGCGTACGATTCGTCGGGCTGTACGTTGCGCGAGCCGAAGGTGGCAAATGCGCGATGTAGCGGTGTTATGAGTATGATTTGAGCCTCGGGATAGTCGCTCTTTAGGCTTCTGATTACGTTGTTGATGCGTCCGCAAAGGGTCGAGTCATCGTGATTGTGGGTGCGATGTTTGCGTTCGACCATTGTGCCGTTTACGTTGACCGTCTGTGTGTCGTAGCTAAACCACTCGCCGAGTGCGACGTTGGCGTTGTAGTCGTTTGTGCCCACGAATATCATTATGGCGTCGGGGTCGATGCCGTCGCTCTTCATGCGCTTGATTTGCGAGGGGATGTGGCTCCATTGATGTCCCGAAATACCATAAACCGAGGGCTCAAAACCGAGCATTTCGGCCAAATATTGCCAATAGAGCTTGGAACTTACGTTGTTCTTGTCGGTGATGGAGTCGCCGAGAAATACAACCTTGCGACCATTCCATTGGCTTACGACGGGTGCTGATTCGCTTTTGCGCAATTTGTGCTCGGCAGCTGCTGCGGGAGTCGCTGTCGAGAGCGATAGCGCGGCTAATAGAACCCAAACTGTGAGCTTGCGCATCATGATGCTTGCGTGATTACTTCTTGTCATGAGCTACGTAGAACTCAAAAATAAGCGGAGTGTACGATTGAATTTCGGTTACAACCTCACCCTCCTCGAGGGTCGATGAGTTGAGGATGTTGTAGTAGTACGCGTAGTTGTAATTATAGTAGTCGTAGTACGAATTGTACTGATTTGCGTTGTTGTACAGGTTGGCGTACAGATAACTCATGTAGTTGTTGTAGGTGTCGTAATCCTTCTGAACAGCAGCCGAATAGCCCGTTGCGCCATAGCCATATACCGAGCTGAATACCATGCGTCCCCATTGTCCGTAGCGCATGCCGGGGATGGCCTCAAAGAAGGCTTTGATGTACTCCTCCTTGTTCTCCTCGGGGTTGTATTTGAGTGGCTCGTTGGGCGATATCTCGCCATACACGCGAAGTTGTACCGAGTCGATGTTGGTGTCGAATACAAAACCGTCGAGGAAGTACCCTTTATAATATAGGTATGCGGTAGAGTCTGCCGTGAGGGTGTCGCCGAGTATTGTGTCGTCCAGCGCGAACTTATCGAGATAGAAGTTCTCAGTGAGGGTATCTCGGATAGCCATGCCCCAATTCTTGATAGCATACTCGGTTACGAGTTTGTTCTCGCGGGTGATGGGGTCTTTAACGACTTCGACAATCTCCAGGTCCTCGATAGTGGGGATGTTGCCCTTCAGAGTGAACTGTCCGCCATAACCCTGATTGTTGCTTGTGCCATACGAGCCGTAAGCCATCGCGGAGGTCATATACAGGCGAATCTTGCTGCCTTGAACCATCTTGGTGGGTACTCCGTTGATTTTGAACTCGTTTTTGAGCGCGTAGAACTGTCCCTCAATCATATTGGTGTTCTTCGTTCCGCAGTAGAGATAGTCGGGTGCATAGTAGGTTTTGTTGGTATAGGTGCCTTGCCAACGCGCTTCACTCTCCGAGCGTGTGATGTAGACATTGTTTTGGAGTGTGCGACCGGTGTAGTTCACTCTTACCCATACGATGGTGTCGGCCGGGGCGAGCGAATCGACCAGCGGCAGGGTGGGGGTGAGCATTTGAACGTACATGCCGTTGTCCTGACGCCAAGCTACGGTGTCCACATCGTTGACATATTTTGCAATCCAGGCGTCGAGTGACTCCTGTTGGAATCTTTTGGTGTCGTCGGTTGGCTCTTTGGAGCAAGACACTGTGGTGAGCAGTGCCATGGCAACGAGTGCCAGCGTTTGTATCTGTTTGAGAGTACGCATATCTACTGTTTGATGATATCTTCGATGCTGATGATGAACATTACGGGGCTGTACTGCGGAACTACACCCAGAGGGCGTTTGCCGTATGCCAAATCTGTGGTGAGCAAGAGCACAATGGAGTCACCTACGCGACAACCTTCGAGGCCATCTTCGAGACCTCTCATCAGTTTGCCGTCACCCAGGCGGACCTCCAGCGGGTCGGTCGACCACAGCTCTGTATTCAGATTGGGGAGCTTGGAGCGGATGATGGAGGCACGATTGGTGTCGTACACGTTTCCGGGGCGGGTGCCTTGGAATACGTATGCGTGGTAGTAGAGCCATGCCGAGTCGCCCACTTGCAGTGCTTCGGACTCTGCGGGGCGGTCTTCGCGCGATTCGTTGGCTACAAAGCGATAGACGCCGCCGATTCGGTCGTAGAACTTGACGGTGGCACCCGAGGCGTCGTTTTCGTGGTCATAATCCTCTCGGTCGTAGACCTTTTGATTGGTGAGGTACTTCTCGAAATTCGTCTCCTGCGTGGTCACGCGGTCGCTCATTTTGTTGCATCCTACGGTGCAGAGAATGGCGACTGCGGCGGTGAGTATGTATTGTAGCTTGCTCATTGTGTCGTATTCTATCCACATAAACGCACAAAAGTAGGGAAAATTTTGCAGTTCCGCAAATTTCCGCCACAAACGGGCCAAAAGTGGGAAAATAAGTGAGTTGCGACCGAAAAAATTTGCAGTTTCACAAAAAGATTGTACCTTTGCGCACTGAAATGAGGAACGGGTTTCCTCTGATGTGGTGGACGTGTCCGCCGCTACAAAGTAATTAACTTATTAAAACACAAAACAATGGCTGTTAAAATCAGACTTGCACGCCGTGGTAAGAAAGGTTATGCTTTCTATCACATCGTAGTTGCCGACGCTCGCGCACCTCGTGATGGTAAATTCATCGAGAACATCGGCTCGTACAACCCCAACACCAACCCCGCAACCATCAACCTCGATTTCGAGAAAGCTCTGGATTGGTTGCAAAAAGGTGCTCAACCTACCGACACCTGCCGTGCGATTCTTTCGTACAAAGGCGTTCTGTACAAAAAACACCTCCTTGGTGGTGTAGCCAAAGGGGCATTCTCGGAGTCGGATGCCGAGGCTAAATTCAACAAATGGATGGGCGAGAAAGAGGCACAAATCGCTGCTAAAACTTCGAAGATCGCTGCTGACGCATCGAAAGAGTCGAAAGCTCGTTTCGAGGCAGAGCAAAAGGTTAAAGAGGAGCGTGCCAAAGCAATCGCTGCCAAGAAAGAGGCTGCTGCTGCCGCTGCTGCAGAGGCCGAGGCAGAGGAGAGTGCCGAGGAGGCAACCGAGGTTGCAGAATAATTTGCTCGTCTGCCAATGGCTGCTTTGTTGCCAATAGGTAAGATCGGCAAAGTTTTCGGCTCGAAGGGAGAACTTACGCTCGTGCTGTATGATACTTTCCCCGAAGAGTTAAATTTTGAGGAACCCGTGTTTGTGGACGTTGATTCACTCACGGTTCCTCTTTTTTTCGATAAATTTGAGCCGCGCGGACGTTCGGGTGCTACTGCACAGTTTGCCGATATTGATACCGAACGCCGAGCGAGTGAGCTGGTCGGCCGTGAGTTTTCGATTGAGATTGAGGACGACGAGGATGATGACCAATTCTATATGGATGACTTGGTGGGCTTCCGCGCCGAACTGGGCGAGGGTGTCTGCGGAGTTGTTACCGATTATATTGATAGCGAGATGAACCCCCTCTTTGAGTTGGAGGTCGAGGGTCGTGAGGTGCTCATCCCCGCGGTCGATGACTTTGTCGAGGAGATTGATGTGGAGGGCCGCCGTGTGGTGTTCGCTCTGCCCGAGGGTATGCTCTCGTTGAATGACTAAAAGCGATAATCCGATGAAACAGAAAGTTGTAGTGGGACTTTCGGGCGGTGTTGATTCGTCCGTTGCCGCGTGGGTGCTTAAGCAGCAGGGCTATGAGGTTATAGGCCTGTTTATGCGAAATTGGCACGACACAACAGGTACGCTGTCGGGCGATTGTCCGTGGTATGACGATCAGGTGTTTGCCGAACTTGTAGCCAAACGCCTTGATATACCTTTCCACTATGTCGATTTGAGCGAACAATATCGCCAAAGAGTGGTGGACTATATGTTCTCGGAGTACGAGAAGGGTCGTACACCCAACCCCGATGTTCTGTGTAATCGTGAGATTAAGTTCGATGTTTTTATGGAGGAGGCGTTCCGCTTGGGCGCCGACTTTGTGGCTACGGGTCACTACTGCCGAAAGGAGACCATCGAGAAGGATGGTAAAACCATCTATCGCCTGCTTGCCGGTGTGGATGGGAATAAAGATCAGAGCTACTTCCTCTGTCAGCTCTCGCAGGAGCAGTTGAGTCGTGCGCTCTTCCCGATAGGCAATATCGTTAAGCCCGAGGTTCGTCGCATCGCTTTGGAACAGAAACTTGCTACGGCCAAACGTAAAGACTCGCAAGGTATCTGCTTTGTGGGTAAGGTCGATTTGCCCGTCTTCCTGCAACAAAAGTTGGCCTCGAAAAAAGGTAAAGTGGTGCTGATTCCCCGCGATTGGGAAGGCTACTCTCGTGAAATTGCAGCGGATGACCTCGCCGAGCGTGCTAAACCCTATCGCTATACCCCCGAGGATGGTCGTGTAGTGGGCGAGCATGGTGGTGCACAATTCTACACCGTTGGCCAACGCAAGGGCTTGAATATCGGTGGATTCCCCGAGCCGCTGTTTATTATAGCCACCGATGTCGAGAATAATGTTATATATGTAGGCATGGGTGACTCGCACCCCGGTTTGTATCGCTCGGTGCTTCATGTGAAAGCCGATGAAGTACATTGGGTGCGCCCCGATTTGGCATTGATGAGTGGCGAGAGTCGCCGCTTCAGCCTCCGAATTCGTTATCGCCAACCGCTCCAAACAGGCTCGTTGGAGGTGCGTGAAGAGGGTGCCTATCTTGTTTTTGACGAGCCGCAGCGTGGCGCTGCCGCAGGCCAATTTGCATCGTGGTATGACGATGAAGAGGTGATTGGCTCGGGCGTTATCTGTCAGTAAAATCCGTTTATGCGACGACTGTTTGTGCTTTTGGGTGCGATGCTGTGCGTGAGTGTCAGTTATGCTCAAAAGTACAGCGTTGCGTTCTATAATGTCGAAAATCTTTTCGATACAATCCCAAGTCTGTTTTACGATGACTCCGATTATACACCGGAGGGCCGTTATGGCTGGAATACAGAGCGATACCGTAATGATATTAAGAATATTGCGCGTGTGCTCGATGATGTTCGTGCCGATGTAGTGGGTCTTTGTGAGATTGAGAATGAGGACGTTGTGCGCGACCTTGTTCGAGCCCTGCATACGGACTATTGCTATGTCCACCTGACAAGCCGTGATGCTATGGGACGCGATTTGGCTCTGCTCTACAAGGGTGATAAGTTTGAGGTACTGGAGTCGTGGCTCTCGGAGAGTGGCTATCGCCGTGATTTTCTCAATGTTCGTGGTGTGCTTGGAGTCGATACCGTGCAGTTTGTTGTGTGCCACCTTCCATCAACCTATAATAGTGAGGCGCAGTATCAGAAGAGCCTTACCTATCTCGAAAATCATGTCAATTTTATTCGCCAACGATACCCCTCCCAATCGCTGTTTGTTATAGGTGATATAAATGGTATTTACAACAGACGACTCCGCCGCCGATTCGGTTATGAGGCCCCTTTGTGTAAACTCGAAAATCAAGGCTATGGCTCGTACCTATATCGCGGGCGTTGGTCGCTGATTGACAATATCTTTGTGTGCGAAGCGGGCGGCTTCTCCGTGGCTGATTGCGGAATATACCTTCGCTCCTATATGTTGTATCGAACGGCCTACGGCGAAATTCCGTATCGAACATTTTCTCGCGATAGCTATCTGGGTGGATATAGCGACCATCTTCCCGTATATATAATTCTTCAGAGGTAAACTGCATAATAATTGAGTGTTTTTTTTGAAAATTCACTAAAAACCACTACTTTTGTAGGTCGCTTGTGGTGTGCCCGTTTGTGAGTAGAAAGCAATGCGGGGTAAAGTGCTGCAAGTCAGTGAATAAACAGAAAATTAACTTAATATTTATAGAAATTATGCCAAACGTTAAGAGAGTTTACACCTTCGGTAACAAAGAGGC
>JAZQXR010000118.1:0-29314 GCA_045632975.1 Rikenellaceae bacterium | reverse complement strand
TCGAAGATTGTTGCTATGCGTAAGGCATTCCACGGTCGCACTTCGCTGGCCGTGTCAGCTACCGACAATCCCAAAATTCAAGCGCCTGTAAACAAGACCGACAATATAATCTTCACCCCCATCAACGACATCGAGGCTTTGCGCGCTATCTTTGCCGAGCAGGGCAACGACATTGCAGCCGTGATTATCGAGAAGATTCAAGGCGTGGGCGGTATTATCGTGGCCGAGAACGACTTCTGCCGCGATGTGAAGGCTCTGTGCGAGGAGTATGGTTCGCTCTACATTGCCGACGAGGTTCAATGCGGATGCGGCCGTACCGGTCACTACTACGCGACCGATGCTGCCGGTATCAATGCCGACATCTATACCATGGCCAAAGGTATCGCCAATGGCTTCCCCGTGGGCGCTGTGGCTATCGCACCCCACATTGAAGCCAAGAAGGGCATGCTCGGAACAACCTATGGAGGCAACCCGCTATCGTGCTCGGCTGCCATTGCCGTAGCCGATGTAATGACCGCCGAGGAGCTTGTTACGAACGCCGCACGCATGGGCAAGGTACTCATGGATGAGCTCGCTACTCTGGATGGTATCAAGGAGATTCGAGGTGAGGGTCTGATGATTGGTATTGAGTTCGAGGAGGATTGCTCTGCTATCAAGCGCCGCCTATTGATGGACCACCATGTGTTCGTAGGTTCGGCCGGAACCACCGTAGTACGCTTGTTGCCGCCTTTGTGTATCGGCCGCGAGCAAATCGAGGAGTTCATGACCGCTTTCCGTAGCGCAATCAAGGGTTAGACGTATGATTAAAGTGTTCAAAATCGGCGGAAACGTAGTTGATAATCCCGCCAAACTCGATAGTTTTCTTACGGACTTTGCAGCCGTAGAAGGGGCTAAAATCCTTATTCACGGCGGTGGCAAAATCGCAACCCAAATCTCCAAATCGCTCGGTATCGAAACCACAATGATTGAGGGTAGGAGAGTTACCGATGCCGACACGCTGGGCGTTGTAACCATGGTCTATGCCGGAGGTGTGAACAAAGACATCGTTTCGCGCCTACAACGCAAAGGGCTGAACACCATCGGACTTTGTGGTGCTGATGGCCGCCTTATCGAGTCGCACAAGCGCAAGGCTAACCCCATCGACTATGGATTTGTGGGCGACCCTTATCGCGTTAACACCAAGCTAATTGAGACTCTCGCCGAGGCAGGCTACAATATGGTCATTGCCCCCATCACTTTCGACGAAGAGTGCGGACTTCTCAACACTAATGCAGATACCGTTGCAGCTACCGTGGCTACGGCTCTTGCAGCGAACAGCGAGGTAGAGCTTATTTTCTGTTTCGAGAAGTCAGGCGTGCTGCGTGATGTAAACGACGAGGATTCACTCATTACTCAAATCACCCGCGAGGAGTTTGCCCAACTCAAGGCCGAGGGTGTGGTTGCGGATGGCATGCTGCCCAAACTCGAAAACTCATTCAAGGCTATCGACAGTGGCGTAAAACGAGTAGTAATCTGCTCGGCCGAGAATATTGCAAGCGGCCGAGGTACGGTTTTGCTCTAAACGTGGCACGGTTTTAGGCTTAAAAATTTGAATATTCGGG
Source organism: Rikenellaceae bacterium (assembly GCA_045632975.1). Classification (GTDB taxonomy): domain Bacteria; phylum Bacteroidota; class Bacteroidia; order Bacteroidales; family Rikenellaceae; genus UBA940. The sequence continues at coordinate 27,713 of JAZQXR010000118.1, read as the reverse complement.
TTTTGTTTGTATATTTGTGACAAAATCAAAACACTATTTCTAATTATGGCAAGTGTAAAGAAACTTAAAAAGGATATCGACTATCTGGTCGAGGAGATTGTAACCGATTGCTATCTGTCGATCTACTTCCACTCGGACAAAAAAGAGGCTATCGTTGCCGTTATGAACAAAGCTGTTGAGCTTCGCAACGACCTGTTCTCGCGCGTAAACAACCCCGCCGAGCCCAAAAACAAATCGCTCGTGGCTAAACATTACGCACAAGTTCGCCGCGATATGTTTGAGGGTATCGACGGCCTGTTCACCGAGTTGAGCGAGCTTAACAAGTAATCGCACTCGAGCCGGAGGCGTGGCAAAACAAGAGAGTCAGTCTGACAATCAAAAGTCGGACTGGCTCTGTTGTGTGTATAGTCGGGTGGCGAAATAGTGACAAATACCTGTGCGGTATGCAATTTGTTTTATATATAAATAAACAAACGCAATTGAATCATGACGAAGAACGAAACAGTTAAGGAACAAACAGCAAATCAAGATATTAACAACGACAAAGAGGCTCTTAATAGCGAGGATACTCCCAACTGCGAGGGCAAAACTTGCGACAATGTGGCAGACGATACTGACACCGAGGCTGACAATGTGGCAGAGTCGGAGGGTGCACCCGAGGATGCACTGACAGTAGCTCTTGCCGAAGCCGCTGGATGGAAAGATAAATATGTTCGTCTGCAAGCCGAGTTTGACAACTACCGCAAACGTACCCTCAAAGAGAAGATGGACCTCGTGGCTACCGGTGGCGAAGATGTTATCAAATCGTTGCTCGGTGTTATGGACGACCTCGATCGCGCGCTTAACGCTGTTCGCACAGCTACCGATGTGGATGCACTGCGTGCCGGTGTCGAGATGATTGACTCGAAGTTCCGCGAGGTGCTCAAATCGAAGGGAGTCGAGGAGATTGAGGCTGTAGGCAAGGATTTCGACGTGGATTTGCACGAGGCTATTGCCAAGATACCCGCACCCACACCCGAGACCAAAGGCAAAATCGTGGATGTTGTCCAAAAGGGCTACAAACTCAAAGATAAAGTAGTACGTTACGCAAAAGTTGTTGTTGGAGAGTAACGATATGGCAAAGAGAGATTACTATGAGGTACTTGGCGTAGATAAGAGCGCCAACGCCGACGATATTAAAAAGGCATACCGTAAGGCGGCTATCAAATTTCACCCCGACAAGAACCCGGGTGACAAAGAGGCCGAAGAGAAGTTCAAGGAGGCAGCCGAGGCCTATGACGTGCTCAGCAACCCCGACAAACGCGCCCGCTACGACCAATTCGGCCACGAGGGCATGAATGGTGGTTTCGGCGGTGGCGGTGGCGGCTTTGCCGGCGGCTTCTCGATGGAGGATATTTTCCGCAACTTCGGCGACATCTTCGGAGGTCACTTTGGTGGCTTCGGTGGTTTCGGTGGCTTTGGCGGAGGTGATGCAGGTCAAAGAGTCAATCGTGGCTCGGATCTGCGTATCAAGGTTACCTTGTCGCTCAAAGAGATTGTTAATGGCACTACCAAGAAGCTCAAAATCAATAAACTCACTTCGTGCGACAAGTGCGGCGGAACGGGTGCCAAAGATTCGAACTCGTACAAGACCTGCCCCACATGTAACGGCTCGGGTCGCGTGACCGAGGTTGTAAATACATTCTTCGGCCGCACGCAGACCGTCACTACATGTAAACAATGCCACGGCGAGGGCAAGATTATCACCACCCCTTGCGACAAGTGCCACGGCGAGGGAACGGTTAAGGCCGAGGAGGTAGTAGAGGTTAAGATTCCCGCAGGTGTTGGCGAGGGTATGCAACTCTCGGTTAATGGCAAGGGTAATGCAGCCCGTCACGGTGGTGTTAACGGTGACCTGTTGGTGCTTATCGACGAGCAACAAGACCCCGAATTCACCCGCGATGGCAACGACCTTATTCACAACCTTAACATCACCATTCCGACCGCTGTACTCGGTGGCGAGGTTGAGGTACCGACCGTAGACTCGAAAGTTAAGATTAAGATTGACCCCGGAACCCATGCCGGCAAAATCTTGCGTCTGCGTGGTAAGGGTATCCCCGATTTGAATGGTTATGGCCGAGGCGACCAACTTATCGTCATCGACATCACCGTACCCTCGAAGGTCACCTCGGATGAGCGCAAACTCTTTGAGCAGCTTGCCGAGAAACCCTCGTTCAAAAAGGCCGAAAGTGTCAAAAATCAAAACATTTTCGACCGAATGCACAACTTTTTCAGATAATTAACGTATATTTGAGAGATTGTTCGTGGCTTGTCTGGCGACCCGCATGTATGGCCGCCAGATTGTGCCCGACAAGACAACACAAATAAGACCTTGCGCGTATGTTTGGAATCAAATTTTTCGACCGTCAGAAACCTCGCGGTTTCAACTACATTCCTCGCCACTACGATCCCGAGAAGGAGCGCCGCGAACAGCGCCGTTTGGAGTTATTGGGCCCCGATGCTCCGAGTGTTCGCCGAAACCAAAAGGCTAACGAAGAGTATGTACCCGGTCGTATGATTCGCCAAGCGCAAGCCGAGCGACGCGCATGGGGTGGTGCTTCTCGCAACGCCCAACGACAAGAGCGTCGCACTAGTATCATTGGCATACTCGGTATGTTGATGCTGCTGGTTGTATTGTGGTATCTGTTTACTCGCCCCATTGTGCTATGAGTGACCGTATAAAAGTGCTGCCCGATTTGGTGTCCAACCAGATTGCGGCCGGTGAGGTGGTGGAGAGCCCTTCGACAGCTATTAAAGAGCTGTTGGAGAACGCCGTCGATGCCGGTAGCACTTCGGTTACGCTCAATTTCCGCAATGCAGGCAAAGAGTTGATTCAGATTAAGGACAACGGTTGTGGAATGTCGCCCATTGATGCGCGTCTGGCTTTCGACCGTCATGCCACAAGCAAAATCACCTCGCTCGATGATATATATCGCCTCGGCACCTTTGGATTCCGCGGAGAGGCTCTCGCTGCCATTTCGGCAATCTCGCAGGTTGAACTTCACTCGCGCACCGCAGACGACGAGGTTGGTACCAAGACCGTAATCCACGGAGGCGTATTCCAAGGCCAAACCCCTGTTGCAGCCCCCGTCGGCTCGCAATTCTATATACGCAACCTCTTCTACAATGTGCCCGTCAGACGCACCTTCCTTGAGAACTCAACCAAGGAGTCTACGGCTATCATTCGTGAGTTCAAACGTGTGGCGCTGTGTCACCCCGAGGTTGCATTCAAACTATATAAGGATGATGCACCGCTTTATGACCTGCCCATAGCCCCGCTTGTACAACGTATCGTGGGCGTGGCCGGCAATCGCAACATCACAAACAAACTGCTTGAGGTTTCGGTCGATACTTCGATTGTCAATGTGCATGGATACGTGGCTCACCCCTCGACAGCACGACTTCGCAGCTCCGACCGAGAGCAGTATCTGTTTGTCAATGGTCGATACTTCGAGAGCGCTTATTTCTCGAAAGCTATTGTTCAAGCATTCGAGAAGTTGGTTCCGCAGGGCTATCAACCTTCGTTCTTTATCTATCTCGATATCGACCCTTCGCAGATTGACGTCAACATCCACCCACGCAAAATCAATATCAAGTTTGCGGACAAGACCGCCGTATGGCAAATCATCAATGCCGCAGTACGCGAAACTCTTGCCAAAACGGGTGCAGTACCCCTGATGGAGTTTGACGAGAGTGCTCCGGAGATTCCCGTGCTCAATAACGAAGACCATTCGCCCGTACGCGAGCCAGAGGTTACAACACGCAAGGCGTACAACCCCTTTGTTGATTACGACTACGAGCCGAGGAGCCGCCGTTCGAGCGCCGATGTGAGCAGTTTTGCCGCATCGTACAAGTTCGAAGACACTGCCGATGAGCAAAACCCGTTCCAAGCAAAGGACACGGAGAGTGATTGGGGCAGTGCATCCAACATCGAGTGGGTAGAGGAGGAATCTACACTGCAAACTTTGGGCTTCGAGCAGAATTGTGCAATTCGATTCGAGAACGTATTACCAATGGAGGGCGGCATGTGTATAGCTACCATCGGCGGGAAAGCGACTTTGGTCGATTTGCGTCGTGCCCGCGAGGCCGTTCTCTACGATGAATATAGCGTGGCGTTGAGCCACAACCGCTCCATATCGCAGGTATTGTTATTCCCCGAGGAGATGACCCTCGATGCGGACGACTATACTCTGCTCAAAGACCACGAGACCGAGTTTATTACCTTCGGTTTCGATATTCGTTTCCGTGGCGAGGGCAAGATTGAGCTTGCGGGTGTTCCGTCGGACGCCGACCTCGGTACTATCGACTGCCTTGTGTACGACATGATTGAGACAGTGCGTGCCGATATGATGAGCGCCGAGGATATTCGCCGTGACAAGATGGCCCGCTTGATGGCTCGCTCGGCGGCTGTACCTCTGGGTGTTGTATCAAAACCCGAGGCCGAACGACTACTCGAACAACTCGCCTCGTGCTCGTCATACAACTATACCCCCGGCGGAAATCCTATTTTCAAGTCGTTCGAGGTGGACGAACTCAAAAATTTGCTTAAATAGACAAGATGGAATTTAGACGTTACGGAGCGCCTGCTACGCCTCCTGTTGTAAAGAATCTGATTATAATCAATCTACTAATGCTGATGGCATCTCGAATGTTGCCCATCGGCCAATATATCTATGGCTATTGTGCGCTGTATCCTATCGACAGCCCCATGTTTCACTCGTGGCAAGCGGTCAGCTATATGTTTCTGCACGCCGACTTCTCGCACCTGTTTTTCAACATGTTTGCACTGTGGATGTTCGGCCGAACACTCGAGTATGAGTTGGGCAGCAAACGCTTTCTGACCTACTACATGGCGTGTGGTATTGGCGCGGCACTTATCCAGATATTGGTCAATATGCTCGAGGGCTCGGGCGCTACCACCGTTGGTGCGTCGGGTGCTATCTTTGGCATCCTTTTGGCATTCGGCATGATGCACCCCAACAACATCATCATGCTCATGTTTCCGCCCATACCGCTCAAAGCCAAGTGGTTTGTTACCATATATGCCATAATTGAGCTGTTTGCGGGTGTGTCGGGACGTATGGACAACGTGGCCCACTTCGCCCACCTCGGAGGCATGATTTGGGGTTATCTGCTACTCCGTTATTGGAAGAAAACAGGCAAAATATTCTATTAGTCGATGGCTCGCAGGTCGGATACATACCACACCTCTTTTGTGCGTAACGATGTGAAGAAACGTCGCTTCTCACTGCTCAACCTGATTGCGGGAGTATTCACATTGCTGCTTGCTGTGGTGCTTCTGTTGAGCTACATAAGCCAATGGGTAGACCCATCGAAAGGTGGATTGGCATTTGCTTATCTACCACTTGTTATGCCCGTGCTCTACCTGCTAAACCTTGTGATGCTGCTCTTCTGGATTGTGCGCTGGCATAGGATGGTATTCATTCCGATTCTTATCGGTCTTATCGGCTTTGGCGGCGTGTCGCTCTTCTACAACCCCAAGTTCATGCGCGAGTACGAGAGTACGCTCAAGGGCAAACGCCTTGTCAAGCTAATGACATACAACGCAATGGGCATGAACACCCGCGAGAATAACCGCCTTGTGTCGGCCATGGACGACATCGCCCAAGCGGTCGACTCCATGCACCCCGATATACTCTGTATTCAGGAGTTCCAATCGACAGCTGCCGCCTCGCGAAAAAGATTCATGAATATGATTCCGTGGCTCAAACACTACAAGGTTTCGTACAAGATTGACACCAAGAACGACCACGGTTGGGGACAGGCCATATTCAGTCGCTATCCAATAGTGTCGAGCGGCAATATCGACTTCAAGGGGCTACCCAACTCGGCTCTGTGGTGCGATATCGTGGTGCGTCACGATACCTTGCGCGTGTTCAACCTCCACCTGCAATCAACCTCTATCACCGCCGACGAGACCCAATACATCAACAACATGGCCTTCGTGCGCGACACCACTCGCGAGGAGAAGTTCCGTAATATGTATCACAAACTCGGCATGAACTTCAGCATCCGCGCCGAACAAGCACGACAAATCCGCGAGGCCGTTGATGCGTCACCCCATAGAGTTGTGGTGTGTGGCGACTTCAACGACACTCCCATGTCGTACACCTACCATACCATCGCAAATAAGCTTAATGACTCATATCAAGAGGTAGGCTACGGCCCATCGTACACCTACAAGAGTTTTTTCAACCTACTACGTATCGACTATGTGCTCTATTCGGATGGCATAACCGCACACGAGTATGTATCGCCATATTTCGAGAGCTCCGACCACAAGCCCATCGTAGTAACCTTTGAACTTTAATCAAAAAACGAATAACCCCATGATTGCAGATTCGATTAAGAACTACAAATCGTATCTCTCGATTTGTCCCCGCCTTGAGAAGGCCTTCGACTTTATTCTGAACAACGATTTGGCAACCTTCGAGGATGGTCGCCACGACATCGACGGCAACGAAATTTTTGTTATGGTGTCGACTCCCGATTTGAAACGCCCCGAGGATGCTCCCGTTGAGACCCACCGCCGCTATCTCGATATCCAACTCGTATTGAGTGGCAAGGAGAGCTTCGGCTGGATTGCTGCCGAGGAGCTCAAAGAGCCTAATGCCCCCTTCGACGAGGCCAAAGACATCTGCTTCTGGAACGATACTCCCACCATGCAGTTTGAGCTTCATGTAGGCCAAATGGCTATCTTCCTGCCCGAGGACGGCCATGCGCCCATGATTGGCGAGGGCAAAATCAAAAAGGCCATCGTCAAAGTGTTGCTCTAACAACATTCCGATACTAAAACAAGATAGCCAACCATGCGGTTGGCTATCTTGTTTTAATACTCATCTATCTCATCGACCTGACCGGTTGCAAAATCAATATTCCCGACCATCTCGAAATCAATCTGTCGGTGGCGCAAGTCGGTCTGCTTAACACGAATGCGGACACCATCACCCAAACGGAAGCGGCGCCCTCGGCGCTGACCTACAACCTCGTATTCATTCTCGTTGAACTGATAGAAATCATCGGTCAAATCGCGCATCGCAACCATACCCTCGATATGGGTATCGTCCAGCTCGACATATATACCCCAATCCGAGAGGCCCGTGATATATCCATTGAACTCCTGTCCAATCTTATCCTCCATGAACTCGACCATCTTGTGGCGAATCGATGCGCGTTCGGCCTCCGATGCCTTAACCTCCATCTCGGAAGAGTGGGTACACAGCGACTCATAAGTATCCTTGTCTGCGGCAGGCTCACCAGCCAAGAAGTCAGCCAACAAGCGGTGTACCATCATATCGGGATAGCGACGAATGGGCGAAGTGAAGTGAGTGTAGTAGGGGAATGCCAAGCCATAGTGACCAATGTTATCGGTCGAATACACCGCCTTTGCCATCGAACGAATAGCCAGAATCGAAATGACATTTTCCTCGGCGGTGCCCTTGATTTTACCGAGCAGACGGTTCATCTGTTTGGCAATGGTCGCGGGCTTATCCGACTTGATATGGTAGCCAAACTTGAGGATAAAGTCCGAGAAGTTGGCAAGTTTGTCGGGATTGGGTTTGTCGTGAATACGATAGACAAACGTACGACCGGATGCGCGACGTCCCTTCTTACCGATAAACTCCGCAACGCTACGGTTGGCGAGCAACATAAACTCCTCGATAAGGTGGTTGCTATCCTTGATTACCTTATATTTGACACCCGTAGGCTTGCCCTTCTCGTCCAATTCGAAGCGCACCTCGTCGCGTTCGAATGCCATTGCACCCGCCGCAAAGCGCTCCTTACGAAGCACTTGGGCAAGTTCGTGAAGTTTGAGCACCTCTGTAGAGTAGTCTCCTTGTCCGGTTTCGATAATCTGTTGAGCCTCGGCGTATGTAAATCTGCGATTGGATAGGATTACCGTACGGCCAAACCAACTATCAATCACATCGGCATTCTCATTCATGATAAACACTGCCGAGAAGCACAACTTCTCCTCGTTGGGGCGCAGCGAACACAGCTCGTTGGAGAGTCTTTCGGGCAGCATGGGAATTGTGCGGTCGACCAAATAGACCGATGTTGCACGCTCCACAGCCTCGCTATCCACAATCGAGCCGGGACGCACGTAGTGGGTAACATCGGCAATGTGAACACCGACCTCCCAAAGTCCATCCTCGGTCTTGCGAATCGAGAGTGCATCGTCAAAATCCTTTGCATCCTCGGGGTCGATGGTGAAGGTCGTAACTCCACGGAAATCGCGTCTTGCAGCATACTCCTTGTCCGAGATTGTTCCGTCAATAGCGCGGGCATCCTCCTCGACCTCGGTATCGAAGCCTGCAGGAAGTCCGAACTCTGCGAGTATAGCGTGCATCTCGGTATCGTTGTCACCCGGCCAGCCCAACACTTCGACAAGTCGCCCCGTAGGATTCTTGCTGTTAATGTCCCAATCTATAATCTCGACCACGACCTTCTGTCCACTCTCGACTTTGGGCATATCGGCTGTCAGTTTTACGAATATATCGTGCGGCATCTTGCGCGAGGAGCTACTCACAAATGCATATGAGTTGTTAACCTCTGCAATACCCACATAGCGTGCAGCATTGCGCTCTACAATCTCGACAATACTACCCTCCATACGGCCGTTGCGTCGGGTACGGGCGATTGCTACGCGGACCAAATCACCATCCAGCGAGTGGCCACCTTGTTCCTTGTCGACCATAATATCGTCGTCGACACCCTCCACACGGACAAAAATATTGCCGTTTGCCATCATCATCACACGTCCTTCCATCGTAGCGAGCGAAGCTTTGTTCAGACGGAAACGGTTACGGCTGCTCATCTCGGCAAAACCCTCGGCAAGCAGCTCTTCAAGAATAATTATGGTCTGCTCCTTGCCACCACCATCGGTACCACCCGACACCTTACAAAGTTCGTTTACCGAGTGATTGATGGTCGGCTCTCGCTTGAGTGCCGCCATTATCTTCTCGCGTCGCACCTCGATGGGGATAATAGGCCCACCTTTGTGACGCTTGTTTATCTTTTTCTTCTTTACCATCGTTTTTACTGCTCTATTTCAATCTTTACGGAGTCCGCACTCTCTACTGCGGGCATACACTCCACAGAGTCTGCGGCTACGGCAAGCGAATCTGCCACCTCGGCCGAATCAATCGGTTCAGGGGCTGAAACAGGGGTAGCCACGGGGCTCTCTTTGTGCCACAATCCCTCACGACTCTCGAGCGAAGCCATTACGGCAACCACAATCGTTGTAAGAGTGAGCACTATTGCTGCTAATCGTTTAATCATTATTGAGCGGTGTTGTTTTCCAGAACCTCCAGCGCTTTGAGCATTGTCGGATCTATTACATATATATTCGAGTAGTATCCGCTGTAATCGAGCGTCGCATTGCGTCCGATATAGGCACGGATTTGTGCTTCGAGCAACTCTTTCGACTCCTCGATTTGGGTTTGGTCCGCCTTGACACCTTGCTTTGCAGCATACTTCACAAAACCATCCAGAAGAGTCTCGTCGCTATCCAGCAGCGCATTGAGCGCACGAACATCGGTCGCCTTCGACAACTTTTTGCGATTGCGGTCGGTGTACTCCATGGTGTAACGATAGAGGATATTCTTGGCCGAAACCTCGCGGAAGTAGGGGGTTACGGTTGTGGTATCAAGCGGAACAAAGATGTCGGGCATGATACCGCCACCACCATACACAACCTTTCCTGCGGGGGTGTAGTATTTGAGCGAATCGACCAACTTGATGCTGTCTACATTGAACAGCTCGCTATGCATAAAGCGATTGTAGAGGTCCATATCATACTCCTTGTTACCCTTGTCGTAGGGCTTTTGGATGGAGCGTCCCGTAGGTGTGTAGTATCGTGCGATAGTAAGTCGCAGAGCCGAGCCATCGGGGTAGGGGATTTGGCGCTGTACCAATGCTTTACCAAATGAGCGACGGCCAATAACAGTTCCACGGTCGTTATCCTGAATAGCTCCGGCCAAAATCTCACTTGCCGAGGCGCTTGCTTCGTTTATCAGTACCACAATCTCGAGGTCGGAGTATGCTCCATCTCGACGGCTATACTGCTCAATGCGTCCGCCAACTCGGTCAACGGTATAAACTATCATCTTGCCTTTGGGCAGGAACATCTCACCGATATAGATAGCTTGGTCGAGCAATCCGCCACCATTGTCACGAAGGTCGAAGATGAGTTTTTTCATGCCCTTATTACTCAACTCTCCGAGTGCTTTCTGCATCTCGCCGTAAGAGGTTTTGGCAAAACTCGACAAACGGACAAAACCAATCTCGTCAGTGAGCATAAACGACGCCTCTACGCTATTCAGAGGAATCTTGTCGCGCTCCACAACAAACGGGATAATCTCATTGGTTCCACTTCGACTGATTCCGAGTTTGACCTTGGTGCCACGCTTGCCACGCAGACGTTTGACAATTTTGTCTTGCGGAATTTTCTTTCCGGCAACAAGCGAGTCGTCGATGGTCATGATGCGGTCACCACTCTGGATACCAACCTTATCACTCGGTCCCTTGGGAACGACATTCATAACCACTATGGTATCGGTACCCATGTTAAACACTACACCAATACCCTCAAACTCTCCCTCGATAGGCTCGTTAGCTTGTTGCATTTCGCGGGCAGGGATATAAACGGAGTGGGGGTCGAGTTCCTCCATAAGCAGCGGAATAGCCATCTCCACAAGCGAGTCAACACTAATCGGGTCTACATACATAGCAGAAACCAACCCCAATGTTTGTGACAACTTATCACTACCGGGGATGGCTGTTCTTTGGGGTTCTACCGCAGGTGCAGGCTCGACCTCGGCCTTGGTGGGATGACCCACCATCACACCAAGGCCGATACCGAGCAGAAGTGACGCTGCAATAAGCAGCGGAATTATAACCGTTTTCTTGGAGTTTTCGTACACGACAAATCTATTTGTTACTATTTGTTCTTAAAGGTATACGACAGACCTACCGAAGTGTAGTAGCTGATTTGGAGAGCATCTACCTCTTGGCGGTCGTAGTACATATCGCATTTGAGCACAAGCGACAGATACTTAACGAGAGAAATATCGAATCTATTGTTCCAACGGAAGTTGGGAATGATGTGTTTGTAGGGATCTGCACCCTCGTATTGGCTCTTACGAGTCAGGTCGGTAATCCAACCATAGAACGAAGCCACATCGGTACGGTAGCGGACAATCTTCTTGGGATCAAAGTGGACATCCAGGCTCATGCTGATGCTCGAACCACCCTCGAAGCGGCTCGAAGAGTAGTAATGGATACCGCTCGTTGTGGGTTTGTTCTTGTGAGGAACAAGCATACCGTAGGGGTTTTTGATGGTGGCAATAGCTCCGGTTGCTGCATCATACTCATACGAGCGGAGTTCCTGGTTCATCACAAACTTGGTTTGGCACGACAGCGGGTCGAAGTTGATTTTGATAGGGAACTTCTTCTCGGGGCTGGTAAAACGAATACCGACACCGACCGTCAGATCGGCAGGCGACAGGAAACTACTTTTCAGGTTGCCTTTCTTCGCCTCGGTGCGGTTAGCATAGCCTTTGTCGAATTGCGAGTTGAAGGCTACCGATGCCGAATACGCCCAATTCTTACGCGCACCCTCCTTGCCAAAGTCCCACGAGGGGTTGATGTTAATGTTCAGGTAGTCGTTATTCTTAAACCATTTGTCACTTGCTTGATATACCTGTCCATAGCCCGCTTTAAGGTTCGACTCCATGGTGAACAGGTTTTTCTTGTAGATGTGTTTGATGGTGAGTGATGCAGCGAGGCTGATATTGTTCTCACCACCCTTCAAATCTGTTCTGGTTTTGTTGTATGCGTTCAAGATACCTTGGATATTACCGCCAATCTCGAAATAGTTGTGCTCTTTGCGCAATGCTTTTCGCTCGGCTTTGAGTTTGGCTGCTGTTTGGTAGTCGATATCGATTGCACTTTGAGCAGTCTCGGCAGCTGCAGCTATGGGCGCCGCCTTCTCGGTTGTTGCGTTAACGTTGAACTGTGCGGATGCCGACACGACAGTGGCGATACACAGCAATAATGATGCAGTAAATTTCTTCATGGCGATAGTTAGTTTTTGATTTTAGTACAAAGATATGATTTTTTATGCGGATTTTTCAAACAATTTTCCGATATTTGTACCTAAAGACAAACTTTGTTATACCATGAAATATATAGGCGCACACGTAAGTATCAGCGGCGGAGTCGAGAATGCACCCGAAAACGCACGCGCAATAGGGGCCACGGGATTCGCCCTTTTCACCAAAAATCAGAGACAATGGTTTGCTCCGGAATTGTCACTCCAGAGCATCAAAGCCTTTCGCGAGCGATGCGTAGAGTATGGCTATCCGCCCGAGAGTATTCTGCCTCACGACAGCTACTTAATCAATCTCGGCAACCCCGACCCCGAGGCTCTTGCCAAATCACGCGAGTCTTTCATCGGCGAGCTGAATCGTTGCGCCGCTCTCGGTCTTGACCGTCTGAATTTTCACCCCGGCAGTCACCTCAAAAAGATCTCCGAGGAGCAGTGCATCGAGCTTATTGCCGAGTCCATAAACCTCGCCCTTGCACAGACAAAAGGCGTTACGGCCGTAATCGAAAACACTGCAGGTCAAGGCAGTAACATGGGCTATCGTTTTGAACATCTGGCCGCCATCATCGACCTTGTGGAGGATAAATCGAGAGTGGGTGTGTGCCTCGACACCTGCCACACATTTGCCGCCGGATATGACCTATCAAGCACAGCCGCATGCGAGAGCACATTCGCCGAGTTTGACCGTGTTGTAGGCTTTGAGTATCTGCGCGGCATGCACCTTAACGACGCTCTTAAACCACTCGGCAGTCACATCGACCGCCACTCCTCGCTCGGTGCAGGAACCATAGGCTGGGACTGCTTCAAGTATATCTGTGGCGACAGCAGATTCGACGGGATTCCCCTAACACTCGAGACGGTCGACGAAGAGTTGTGGCCCGAAGAGATTGCCACACTCAAAAGCTTCGTAGAATAACCTCTGTGGGTGGTTGCGAAAAATTGTTGTAAAAATGTTTAAAAGTATCGCGCGACTTATAGAGTGGTCGCGCGATTATTTTTTAAACTTGCATTCCCATTTTGGCCACGGGGCAGAGAATAGTCCCCGAAGAAGTAGCGATGTGATGATAGTGTGAGTAGCGAGCAGGGCCACATCCCGAATAGTCCGAAAATACGTAAATAAAAAATATAACAAACTATGATTCAAACAGTACTCAAACGTGATGGCCGTATCGTAGGCTTCAACCGCGAGAAGATTGCGGCTGCCATTCGTAAGGCGATGCTCACAACTCCCCAGGGTGAGGACGAGGTTCTCATCTCGAAGATTGTCGACCGCATCGAGTTCCGTGGCGCAGAGCAATCGACCGTCGAGGATATTCAGGATATGGTCGAGGTGGAGCTGATGAAGTCTCCCCGCAAGGAGGTTGCAAAGAGCTATATCGCCTATCGTAACCGCCGTAGCATTGCGCGTAAAGCCAAAACCCGCGAAATGTTTCTCGAGATTGTCGAGGCCAAGAGCAACGACGTAACCCGCGAGAATGCCAACATGAACGCCGATACACCTGCGGGCATGATGATGAAGTTCGCCAGCGAGACCACCAAACCCTTCGTTGACGACTATCTGCTCTCGGAGCAAACCGTATGGGCTCTGCGCAACAACTATCTGCACATCCACGACAAGGATTACTATCCTACCAAGTCGCTCACCTGCATCCAACACCCGCTCGACAAGATTCTGCAACACGGTTTCGTGGCAGGTCATGGCGAGTCGCGTCCCACCAAACGTATCGAGACCGCCTCGATTATGGCTTGTATCTCGATGGAGACCGTTCAGAACGAGATGCACGGTGGTCAGGCTATTCCTGCCTTTGACTTCTACCTCGCACCCTACGTTCGCCGTAGCTACATTGAGGAGATTCAAACCATCGAGAGACTGATGGGCTACGACCTGTCGCACCTCTACGATGTCGAGATTGAGGACTACATTGCAGCCGACCTCGACTTCCTGCAAGGTGACGAGCGACTCAAACAACACGCCATCAACCGCACCGTTAATCGAGTTCACCAATCCATGGAGGCGTTCATCCACAACATGAACACCATCCACTCGCGTGGTGGCAACCAAGTGGTATTCTCGTCCATCAACTACGGTACCGACACTTCGGCCGAGGGACGTTGTATCATCCGCGAGTTGTTGCAATCAACCTACGAGGGTGTAGGTGGTGGCTCGACAGCCATCTTTCCCATCCAAATCTGGAAGAAGAAACGCGGCGTAAGCTACCTGCCCGAGGATCGCAACTACGACCTCTACAAATTCGCATGTAAGGTTGCGGCTCGTCGTTTCTTCCCCAACTTTGTAAACCTTGATGCCACCTTCAACCAACACGAGAAATGGCGTATTGACGACCCCGAGCGTTACAAATACGAGGTTGCAACCATGGGTTGCCGTACCCGCGTATTTGAGAACCGCTTTGGCGAGAAAACCTCGATTGCTCGTGGTAACTTGTCATTCTCGACCATCAACATCGTGCGTCTTGCTATCGAGTGCATGGAGGTTGAGGACAAGAGCCGCCGTATTGACCTCTTCTTTGCCAAACTGGACGAGCTGCTGGAGGTTACCGCAAAACAACTTTGCGACCGCTTTGACTTCCAAAAGACCGCTCTTGCCAAACAGTTCCCTCTGCTGATGTCGTCGCTGTGGACCGGCTGCGAGGAGCTTAAACCCACCGACACCGTTGAGCGTGTTATCAACCACGGTACACTCGGTATCGGATTCATCGGTTTGGCAGAGTGCCTTATCGCACTTACAGGCAAACACCATGGCGAGTGCCCCGAGGCTCAAGAGCTGGGATTGCGCATCATCAGCTACATGCGCGACCGCGTAAACGAGTTCTCGGTACGCTACCAACACAACTTCAGCGTGCTGGCTACTCCCGCCGAGGGTCTGTCGGGTAAGTTCACCCGCGTAGACCGCAAAAAGTTTGGCGAGATTCCCGGTGTTACCGACAAGGAGTACTACACCAACTCGAACCACATCCCCGTATACTACAAGTGTTCGCCCAAGCACAAAGCCGAGATTGAGGCTCCGTACCACGCGCTGACCGGTGGTGGCCACATCTTCTATATCGAGATTGACGGTGACGCTACACACAACCCTCAAGCCATCATGGACATCGTAGATTTGATGGACAAGAACAACATCGGCTACTGCTCGGTAAACCACAACCGCAACCGCTGTATGATGTGTGGCTACGAGGATGCCCAGGACGGACTTACCGTGTGCCCAAAATGCGGCAGCACCGATATTGATAAACTGCAACGTATCACCGGCTATCTGGTAGGTACTACCGAGCGCTGGAACAAGGCCAAGCTGGCAGAGCTGAATGACCGCGTCATCCACAAATAGCATCCGCCTGCTCGACATCAAGTATGGTACGTCGGTCGATGGAGTGGGTCTTCGCACCTCGCTCTATTGTGCCGGATGCGAGAACTGCTGTCCCGGCTGCCACAATCCCCAATCGTGGGATACGAATGGTGGCGAGGAGGTAAGTATAGACGAAATCTTTCGCCGTATCGTCGAAGCCGACATGAATGTAACCTTCACGGGTGGCGACCCAATGTTGCGCCCCGAGGGTTTTGTGGAGTTAGCTCGATTGATTCGCAAGCATACCGACAAGAGCATCTGGTGCTACACGGGCTACCTATTCGAGGATTTGCTGAAACACCCTGCGCGTCGCGCGCTTGTCGAACTGTGTGACGTGATTGTAGATGGTCGCTTTGTGGAGGCCGAGCGCGACACATCATTACGCTTCCGCGGAAGTCGCAACCAACGAATTATCGACGTTGCCCGCTCCCTTACACAAGGCACCTGCATACTGCTCGACTTGGACATATAACAAACGATAAAGGCTGTCACCGTGGTGACAGCCTTTATCGTTTATCTAACATGCCAATTAGTCAAAAGATTGCATGCCCGACTGCGAGATACGCATCATGCGTTGATAGTCGGTTGGAGTAAGTTCCATAAAGAAGTAGTGGATGGGATCTACACGCATGCCGTTATATTTAATCTCGTAGTGGAGGTGGGGAGCAAGCGACAGACCGGAGTTGCCGGTGAGCGCAACAATATCACCACGGCGCACATGGTTTCCACGGCGCACAGTCACCTTGCGAAGGTGCGAATAAGTGGTTTCGTAGCCACCCTCGTGTTGGAGCACAAGCGTAAGTCCCGAACCTGTGTTGCGAGTAGTTATTTGCTTAACCACACCATCGGCCGTTGCAAATACGCGCGTTCCCTCGGGCACGGTATAATCGACACCGCTATGGGGCGTAAGAGTACGATAGAAGGGGTGGATACGAAGTCCGAACGAAGCAGTAAGCAGGGTTAAATCCTTGTTGATAACCGGCTGAATTGCAGGGATATTACGCACTGCATTTTTATTTTGGTCAATCTTTTCGCGCAGGGTATTGTACGAATAGTTCAGATACGAGATATTGTGTTCAATAACCTTCATTTTGTCCTCGAACTCGCGAGCGAGCTGACGATTGGTCTTGGTGATGAGTTTCTCGCGCGATTGCCACGAAGCCTCTCCATCCACACCCTTCAGGTCGTAGGGATCGGCCTCAAAGAGTACCCTCGATACATTTCGATCGCGCTCGGCCACATTCTCAAGCACCATAACCAACGAGTCATAACGACCTGACAATGCTTCGTATTGATCCTCAAGCATCCTGGTCGATCGCTTCATCTCGCGCTCGATAGGAGCATCAACAAGCAACGAGAAGAGCACATAGTAGACAAGTAGAATACCCAGAAATGCCATTCCGCGCACGACCCAATCGAGTCGGCGGCGGGGACGTTTCATGTTAGTCTGCCCTCTGTTTATATTCTCTTTGCTACTCATACTCTAATCGTCGTTGGTTCCGTGTTCTGTTTCGAATGTAGTTGCATTTGCCGACTCCACGATACGCTCAAAGTCGTCACTATTCATATCGCGGCGGAAGTAGTTGATGGGGTTCACCGGCGAGCCCATGTATAGCACCTCGTAGTGGAGGTGACAACCTGTCGAGCCACCCGTATTGCCGACCGTACCGATAATCTCACCTCGTTTAACCTCCTGTCCAAGAGCAACATCAACCGTATGAAGGTGGGCATATTTGGTTTTGTATCCAAAGCCGTGGTCTATGACTATATGGCGTCCATATCCTCGACGACCCGTACCACGAGCATTGACATAGCTAACCTTGCCATCTCCCGAAGCGTATACCGGCGTTCCTCGGTCACTACCGAGGTCTATACCCTTGTGGAAAATGTAGCGGTGGTAGATAGGGTGGTTGCGCCATCCGAAAGCACCGATATGGCCACCATGCAATGCCTTCTGATTGATAGGCATAATGGCGGGGATTGCCGTTGCCATATTCTCCTTATCTTTCGAGAGCGACTGCAACTCATCGAGCGAACGACTCTGAAGGTACAATCGTCGTGCAACATCATCCAAATCAAGCCATGTATCAGTCACTACAATAGCATACGCATCATCCTGAAAAGCAGCATATTTCGAATCGGGGTAGGGGGCATAAACTCCATCTATAGAGAGTGTATCTACACCAAATAGCGGACGATAAACATGATTGTCGCGATGCTTGATTTCAGCGAGCGTCATTGACAAATCCGCAACCTTGCTTTGAAGGATATTGTACTTGGTAAGCAACTCTTGATTACGTCTCTCGATGCGGAACATCTTGGGCGTATAGAAGAATTGCGAGAAAATCAGGTTGAAAAAGGTCACCGCCACAAACGCAGTCAGACGCAAAATACGCCTCACACGGAGCCCTGTGGAGAACTTTGCTCGCCCTTCACCCCCAGAATGTGTGTCAAAACCGTGTTGTTTTTGTGTCATGTGCCAAAAAATTGCCATTTTCAACTGCAAATTTAGAGTAAAATATGTAACTTTGCAAGTCCGTTACAACAACGGACTAACGAACGAAACAAAATATATAGTTTACATAATTATGGATTCAAACCAAATCAGAAAAACCTTCCTGGAGTTCTTCCGCTCCAAACAACACCAAATCGTACCCTCTGCACCTATGGTTGTCAAAGGCGACCCTACGCTGATGTTCACCAATGCAGGTATGAACCAATTCAAGGATATTTTCCTCGGTAACGCCCCCGTACAAAGCCCCCGCGTAGCAGATACCCAAAAGTGCCTGCGCGTATCGGGTAAACACAACGACCTGGAGGAGGTTGGACACGACACCTACCACCACACCATGTTCGAGATGCTTGGCAACTGGTCGTTCGGCGACTACTTCAAGAAAGAGGCTATCTCGTGGGCGTGGGAGTTGCTGACCGAGGTGTATGGTCTGCCCAAAGATCGTCTGTATGCGACTATCTTCGAGGGTAGCGCAGAGGATGGTGTGGAGCGAGACGAGGAAGCATACAACATGTGGCTTCAATTCTTGCCCGCCGACCACATCATCGACGGTAACAAGCACGACAACTTCTGGGAGATGGGCGAGACCGGTCCCTGCGGTCCTTGTAGTGAGATTCACTTCGACCTTCGTAGCGACGAGGAACGTGCAGCCCTCGACGGTCGTGAACTCGTGAATGCAGGTCACCACCTCGTAATCGAGATTTGGAACCTTGTATTCATGCAGTTCAATCGCAAAGCTAACGGCTCACTCGAGTTGTTGCCCGCAAAACACGTTGATACCGGTATGGGCTTCGAGCGCCTCTGCATGGTACTCCAAGGCAAACAGAGTAACTACGACACCGATGTATTCCAACCTACTATCAAACGTATCTCGCAGATGTCGGGCAAGGAGTATGGTGTGGATGCAAAGGCTGACGTTGCTATGCGCGTAATTGCCGACCACCTCCGTGCTATCGCATTCTCGATTGCAGATGGTCAGCTCCCCAGCAATATCAAAGCAGGCTACGTTATCCGCCGTATCCTCCGCCGTGCCGTTCGCTATGGTTACACCTACCTCGGCTTCAACGAGCCGTTCATCTGTCGCCTTGTAGAGGGCTTGGCAGAGCAAATGGGCGAGCAGTTCCCCGAGCTGGTTGCCCAAAAGGAGCTTGTGACCAAAGTTATTGCCGAGGAGGAGAGCTCGTTCTTGCGCACCCTCGCAACTGGTATCACCCTGCTTGACAACGTTATCAAAAAGACCAAAGGCGAGGGCCGCACCACCATCAGTGGTAAAGACGCCTTCGTACTGTACGATACCTACGGATTCCCCATCGACCTTACCGAGCTTATCACCTCGGAGCAAGGCATTGGTGTAGACCTCGAGGAGTTCGGCAAAGAGTTGGAGGCTCAAAAGGCACGTTCGCGCAACGCAGCAGCTATCGACGCTGACGACTGGGTAGAGCTGATTCCCATCAAGGAGAGCGTATTCACCGGTTATGACACTCTGGTTGATGACGTTCGCATCGCACGCTACCGCCGTGTAACCAGCAAGGGCAAAACCACATACCAAATCGTACTCGACCACACCCCCTTCTATGGCAACTCGGGAGGTCAGATTGGTGACACCGGCTATCTGGAGAGCGCAAACGAGCGCATCGAGATTATCAGCACCGAGAAGGAGAATGGCCAAATCATCCTTATCGCAGCTTCGATGCCCGAGAACGTGGAGGCAGAGTTCCATGCAGTGGTAGATGCAGAGCGCCGTCAATGCTCGGCCAACAACCACACCGCAACCCACTTGCTCGACCAAGCGCTTCGCAAAGTGCTGGGCACACACGTTGAGCAAAAGGGTTCGCTCGTAACTCCGGAGTATCTGCGTTTCGACTTCTCGCACTTCCAAAAGGTTACTCCCGAGGAGCTTCGTGAGGTAGAGCGCGCCGTGAACGCAACCATCCGTGCCAACCACCCCCTCGAGGAGAACCGCGAGTGCTCGATTGAGGAGGCACAAGCTGCAGGTGCAATCATGCTCTTCGGCGAGAAGTACGGCAGTGTTGTTCGTATGGTTAAGTTCGGCGAGTCGGTTGAGCTGTGCGGTGGTACTCACACCTCGGCAACCGGCAACATCGGTCTGTTCAAGATTGTATCGGAGAGCGCCATTTCGGCTGGAGTTCGTCGTATCGAGGCCGTAACCGGCATCAAGGCAGAGAACGCCCTCTACGCAGTCGAGGACCTCGTTCGCGATATGCAACAACGTATCGGCAACCCCAACCTTACCCAAGCTATCGGTAAACTTATCGAGCAAAACAGCACTCTGGCAGCACAAGTGGCTACCATGCGCAAAGAGCAAATCGACGCTATGGCAAAGAGCATCGCCGAGAACATCGCCGACTACGACCATGACGGCGTAATTACCATCGCCAAGAAGATGGAGCTTCCTGCCGAGGACATCAAGGATTTGGCCTTCAATTTGAAAGGTCGCATCTCGAACCTCGTAATGGTTGCCGGCTCGGAGATTGGTGGCAAACCCTCGCTGTCGATTATGCTGGGTGACGATATTGTTGCCCGTGGTATCAATGCTGGTGAGGTTGTTCGTGCTGCAGCCAAAGAGATTCAAGGTGGCGGTGGCGGACAAGCATTCTTTGCTACCGCAGGTGGTAAGAACGCCGCAGGTCTCGAGGCCGCAATCGCCAAAGCGGTTGAGATTATCACAGAGAAACTCAAATAGTCAAAACAATTAACACACATAGAGCTATGCAAAAAGTATTACTTATGATTCTGGACGGCTGGGGCGATGGCAACAAGTCGAAAGGTGATGTCATCTACACCGTTCACCCCGAGTACATCTACTCGCTGCGCGAGAAGTATCCTACCGCCAACCTGCTCACCGACGGCGAGAACGTGGGTCTGCCCGAGGGCCAAATGGGTAACTCGGAGGTAGGTCACTTGAACATCGGCGCCGGTCGTATCGTTTACCAAGACTTGGTAAAGATTAACCGTGCTTGCCGCGACAACTCTATCATGCAAAATCCCGAGGTGAAGGCCGCTTTCGAGTATGCCAAAGAGAATGGTAAGAGCGTTCACTTCATGGGTCTTGTTTCGGACGGTGGCGTTCACTCGTCGATTGACCACCTCTACAAACTGCTGGATATCTCTAAAGAGTACGGCATCGAGAATACCTTCGTACACTGCTTCATGGATGGCCGTGATACCGACCCCAAAAGTGGTAAAGGCTTCATCGAGTCGCTCGAGGCGCACATGGCAAAGAGCACTGGCAAAATCGCTTCGATTATCGGCCGTTACTACGCAATGGACCGCGACAAACGTTGGGAGCGTGTTAAAATCGCTTACGACCAACTCATCAGCGGCGTAGGTAAACCTTCGACCAACATGGTTGCTGCTATGCAAGAGTCGTACGACGAGGGTGTAACCGACGAGTTCATCAACCCCATCGTGGCTGTTGAGAATGGCGAGCCTATCGGCACCATCAAAGAGGGCGACATGGTTATCTTCTTCAACTATCGTAACGACCGTGCAAAGGAGATTACCCAAGTGCTCACTCAAGTGGATATGCCCGAGGAGGGTATGCACACTCTGCCCTTGTACTACTGCTGTATGACTCCGTACGATGCAAACTTCCAAGGTCTTCACATCCTCTTCGACAAGGAGAACGTACAAAACACCATCGGCGAGTACGTTTCGTCGAAAGGCCTCAAACAACTCCGTATCGCCGAGACCGAGAAATACGCTCACGTTACCTTCTTCTTGAATGGTGGTCGCGAGGCTATGTTCGAGAACGAGGATCGTATCTTGGTTCCCTCGCCCAAAGTTGCAACCTACGACCTGCAACCCGAGATGAGCGCTTACGAGGTTAAGGACAAGCTCGTTGAGGCACTCGATACCCAAAAGTACGACTTCATTGCACTGAACTTTGCAAATGGCGATATGGTAGGTCACACCGGCATCTACGAGGCTATCGTTAAGGCTGTTACCGCTGTAAATGAGTGTGTAGAGGCTGTTGTCGAGAGCGCCAAAAAGAACGGCTACGAGGTTGTTATCATCGCCGACCACGGTAATGCAGACAACGCCATCAACGCTGACGGTTCGCCCAACACAGCTCACTCGCTCAACCCCGTGCCCATCATCGTGGTTTCGGATCGCGTTAAGAGTATAGAGAACGGCGTACTCGCCGACGTTGCACCCACCGTGCTCAAACTCATGGGTCTTGAGCAACCGGCCGAGATGAACGGCCACGCACTTGTGGAGATGAAGTAATAGGGATATTACCTTACCTATTATATAATAAGAGAGGCGTTCAACCTAAAGTTGAACGCCTCTCTTATTACCTTCCAATCATTAAGATTAGAGCAGACCGAGTTCCAATTTAATATTCTCAATCTTGGCGGTGAGCTTATCCTCCACCTCGTGGAAGTGGTCAGCACAGCACAAAGGTGCCTTCACACCAAAGTAGAACTTGATTTTGGGCTCGGTACCCGAAGGACGAACCGAAACCTTTGTACCCTCCTCGGTAAAGAATTGGAGCACGTTCGAGCTCTCGAAGCCCTCAAGTGCGCTCTTCTGACCGGTACGGAGGTCGGTTTGCTCGAGCTTTTTGAAATCCTTAACCATAACTACGGGGCTACCAAGAATGGTTTGAGGGGGATTCGTACGATAGTCGCTCATCATGCGAGCAATCTCCTCCTGACCCTCTTTGCCTTTGCGTACTACGTTAACCAGACCCTCTTTGTAGAAGCCGAATTTAACATACATCTCTTTGAGCCACGAGTAGAGCGACAGACCTTTGGTTTGTGCCCAAGCTGCAGCCTCGGCAGCGAGCGAACATGCACTAACGCTATCTTTGTCACGAACAAAGTCACCTGCAAGGAAGCCAAAGCTCTCCTCGCCACCGCCGATATATTGCTCTACACCCTCTTTCTCGCGGATAATCTTTGCAATATACTTGAATCCGGTCAGACAGTCATAGCTCTTAACTCCATAGCTTGCAGCAACGGCGGGAATCATCTCCGAGGTAACGATGGTCTTAACAACAAACTCTTTGCCGGTAAGTTTACCCTTCTCGGCCCAACCCGTAAGCATGTAGCTGGTCAGCAGAGCACAAGTTTGGTTACCATTGAGCAAAACAAGTTTACCTTTCTCATCGCGCACGGCAATCGCCAAACGGTCAGCATCGGGGTCTGTAGCAAGTACCAGATTTGCGCCCTTCTCCTCGGCCAAGTCTAAAGCCATCTGCATGGCCGAAGTCTCCTCGGGGTTGGGCGACTCAACGGTGGGGAAGTTACCATCAACCACTGCCTGCTCGGGAACAACCGATACATTGGTAAAGCCATAACGTTTGAGGCTCTCGGGAACAAGACGCACACCAGCACCATGAAGCGGAGTGTAGATAATCTTCATATCGCTGCATGCAGCCACAGCATCGGGTGCAATCGAGAGCGATTTTACCTTATTTAAATAGATATTATCAAACTCCTCGCCAAGCATGGTGATATTCTCGGCACCCGAACCGGTCTTAACTTGCGAGTTCTCGGTAATCTTACCTACCTCACGGATGATATTAACATCGTGGGGCGAAGTAACTTGACTACCGTCGCTCCAATAAGCCTTGTAGCCGTTGTACTCTTTGGGGTTGTGCGACGCAGTAACCATCACACCACTGTGGCAGCCGAGCTCACGGATGGCAAAACTCAACTCGGGGGTGGGGCGGAGGTCATCGAACAAGAATACTTTGAAACCGTTCGAAGCGAAGATGTCGGCAACGTGAGCAGCAAACTTCTTGCTGTTGTTGCGGCTGTCATACGAGATAGCTACTTTGATTTGCTCATCGGGGAAAGCCTCGATAAGATAGTTGGCAAGTCCTTGTGTAGCAGCACCCACAGTGTATATATTCATACGATTCGAGCCTGCACCCATAATTCCGCGCAGACCACCGGTACCAAACTCAAGGTCTTTGTAGAAGCTGTCAACGAGCGCCTTCGGGTCGTTTTCCATCATCTGACGCACCTCTTGTTTGGTTTGTTCGTCATAATCACCGTCGAGCCATTGTTGAGCTTTGGCCAATACGGCAGCATCAATTTTGTTTTCCATAAACTATAAGTTTTATTTATATCAAGCTTTCTTTGTCTGCAAAAAATAATATACGCAAAGTTAGCATTTTTTTTCTAAAATCTATCAATCAGCACGTTAAATAAACGGATATTTTTTGGGCCTTTTCGTCCATAGCAAAAGGTTTCAATTAAACAACTGATTCGGCTGTTTTTTTTTAACATTTTTTGCCGCAACTTTGCTCCACGAAAATAAAAAACCTCTCGCTAACTAACAATCTTAATGTTGAACAACCAGACAACATACAGTGATACTTGGCAAAGTTGCCTGAACAAAATCAAAGAGCAAACCTCTGAAGCAGAGTTTGTTAAGTGGTTCGAACCTATCGAGCCGCTCGATTTTGACGGCACCACTTTGCGTCTGCGCGTTCCTAACGAGAGCTACGTTTACCAGATTGAGAAGAACTACATCCCCTTCCTCAAGCCGGTAATCCAACAGATGTTCGGCAACAAGACCAAAGTACGCTACGCCTTCCCCAAAAAGGAGCAAATCGCGCCTACAATGCACGAGGAGACCGACATCACCACCATCACAAAGTTTGCAGAGCAAACCAACACTGCAAATATAGTAAATCCTCTGACAATTCCCGGCATCCGACGCATGCCAATTGACCCGCAACTCAATCCCAACTACACGATGGAGACCTTTGTTGAGGGTGCATGCAACCGCCTTGTGCGTTCGTCGGGCATCGCAGCTGCCATCAACCCGGGCAAGACCCCCTTCAACCCGCTCTACATCTACGGAGCGTCGGGACTCGGCAAGACCCACTTGGCACAAGCTATCGGAATGGAGGTAAAACAACGCTTCCCGCACCTGCAAGTACTCTACGTGTCGATGAACAAGTTCCAGGCACAGTACACTCGCGCAGTGCTCAACAAAGAGATCAACGACTTCATCCACTTCTATCAGATGATTGACGTGCTGATTGTCGACGATATCCAAGAACTCTCGGGCAAGCCCTCGACTCAAAATGCGTTCTTCAACATATTCAACCACCTTCAACTCTCGGGCAAACAGCTTATCATGACTTCGGATAAGCCCCCTGTTGAGCTCAAAGACATCGAGGAGCGCCTGTTGACCCGCTTCAAATGGGGACTTTCGGGCGAGCTCGGAGCACCCGACACCGAGACCAAGGTCAAGATTATCACCCAGAAGACCCAACGCATGGGAATTCAAATCTCGGAGGATGTAATCTCATTCCTTGCCGAAAACATCACCGCCAATGTGCGTGAGATCGAGGGTGCGCTTGCCTCGCTTGTGGCTAATGCACAATTCCTTGGCAAGAAGATTACCACCACACTCGCAAAGGAGATTCTGAAGGTTTACGTCCAGTTCAACCAGAAGGAGATTACCATCGACCACATCAAAGAGGTGGTTTGCGAAAGCCTTGGTATTTCGACCGACGATTTCGAATCGACACGACGCACTCGCGAGATTGCACAAGCCCGCCAAATAGCGATGTATTTGAGCAAAAAGCACACCAAAGCACCGCTCACCACCATCGGCTCGGCTATCGGTGGCAAGAACCACGCAACAGTTCTCCACTCGTGCAAACAAATCTCGAACCTGCTCGATACCGACAAGGTATTCCGCACACAAATGGAGGAGATAGAGCGCAAAGTTTTGGCTTAAGAGAGACTCACACATATCGAAACAGAACAAGGGCACACAGTTTGATGTGCCCTTGTTTTGTCAATATAGGTCAGCAGAAAGCACTTTTTTGCTCTGTACAACACAAAAAAGTTGGCTCTAACGATAAATATTGACGCAAAATTAGTATCTTTACAAACGCTTTTCACTGTAAAATTATGACAACACTGAAACCCGGAGATGTGGCGCCCTCGTTTGTGGCACCCGACCAAAAAGGCAATATCATAGACAGCAACAACCTGCGAGGACAGAGGGTAATTTTGTACTTCTACCCGAAGGACAACACCTCGGGATGCACCCTCGAGGCACAAAGCCTGCGTGATGGCAGAGAGGCTCTTGCCCAGATGGGTTTCAAGATTATCGGCGTCAGCCCCGATTCGGTAAAGTCGCACGACGGTTTCGATTGCAAACACTCGCTCGGATTCACACTGCTATCGGACAGCGACCACGCAGTAGCCGAGGCTTATGGTGTATGGGCCGAGAAGAAGATGTACGGCAGAAGCTACATGGGTATACTTCGCACAACATTCATAATTGACGCTGAAGGACGAATCGAGGAGGTTATAACCAAAGTCGACACCAAAAACCATTGGAAGCAGATTGTCGACATACTATCAAGCAAATAAGACAAAAAAAAGATAAATAAAACTACAATATGGCACAAGTTAACCCTGACAAACTCAAAGTTTTGAGCGCCGTAATGGACAAAATCGAAAAGGATTTCGGCAAAGGCTCCATTATGCGCATGAATAGCGAATCTATCGAGGACGTGGCGGTAATTCCGTCGGGTTCGGTCACTCTGGATATGGCCCTCGGAGTAGGTGGCTACCCCAAAGGACGTATTATCGAGATTTATGGCCCCGAGTCGAGCGGTAAGACCACACTTGCGATTCACGCCATCGCCGAGGCACAAAAGGCTGGCGGTATCGCAGCATTCATTGATGCGGAGCACGCATTCGACAGCTTCTATGCCCAAAAACTAGGCGTAGATATCGACAATCTGCTCATCTCACAACCCGACAACGGCGAGCAAGCGCTGGAGATTGCCGATAGCCTGATTCGTTCGAGCGCTATCGACATTATCGTAATTGACTCGGTTGCAGCACTTACCCCCAAAGCAGAGATTGAGGGCGATATGGGCGAATCGAAGATGGGTCTGCAAGCACGACTCATGTCGCAAGCACTTCGCAAACTCACCGCAAGCATATCGAAGACCAAAACCGTGTGCATGTTCATCAACCAGCTGCGTGACAAAATCGGAATCGTCTATGGCAACCCCGAGACCACTACCGGTGGTAACGCACTAAAATTCTACTCGAGCGTGCGCATCGACATCCGCAAAGCATCGAGTATCAAAGATGGTGACGAGCAACTCGGCGCACGCGTCAAGGTTAAGGTCGTTAAGAACAAAGTTGCGCCTCCCTTCCGTCGCGCAGAGTTTGACATCATGTTTGGCGAGGGTATCTCGAAGATTGGCGAGATTCTCGATCTGGGTGTTGACATGGGCGTAATCAAGAAGAGCGGTTCGTGGTTCTCGTATGGCGATCGCAAACTCTCGCAGGGTCGTGATGCCGTCAAAGAGCTGCTGACCAAAGACACCGAACTTGCGGCCGAGATCGAGGAGAAAGTACGCGCCGCCATGAAAGAGGCAAAAAACCGAGAATAAACACTAATCCTGACACAGATGGCAACTTTGGGATATAGCGCCGAAGATGAACTCCTTATCAACAAGGAGTTCGAGGAGTTGATGGCGCGTTGCAAGAGAATTTGCAAACGAGAGGGCGACGAAGAGCTTATTCGGAAAGCATATGAACTTGCTAAATTGGCTCACAAGGGCGTTAAAAGACGCTCGGGTGAGCCCTACATCATGCACCCCATTGCCGTTGCACGAATCTGTGTCGAGGAGATAGGTCTGGGCGTTA
>JAZQXR010000117.1:0-9669 GCA_045632975.1 Rikenellaceae bacterium | reverse complement strand
GGTCACATCATCGGGGAACACTGCACGTGGCGTGCCACTAACCATTCGGGTAAAGAACAAACCCTGATATGGGAACAGGCGCAAGCCATTTTTCATCACACGCATATCGATAGGGGTCATCGACGGCGAGCACTTGGTCACACATACGAAGTGTGCGCGAGGCAGTTGCGAGGGGAGGTCGCGCAGCGAACCCACAGGCAGCAACTCATCCTCGAATATGGGGCGATTATAGTCGACCAAAACGATATTGACCGTAGGGTCGATATAGCGATGTTGGAATGCGTCGTCGAGGATTATGACTTGAGTCTCGGGATAGAGTCCCATGATACGGCGGACACCATCGACACGTTTCTCACACACAAAGATACCAATCTCGGGAAATTTGAGCTTCATCTGTTTGGACTCGTCGCCCACCTGCTTGTACGAGGAGCGAGTGGTAACCTCCAGAAAACCGCTCGTACGTCGGCCATAGCCACGCGAGAGCACAGCTACCTTGTATCGCTCACCAAGCGAGTCAATAAGCATCTCTGTAAAGGGAGTTTTGCCCGTACCACCGACCGTAAGATTACCCACACAGATAGTCACAACGCCCGGGAACTTCTCCGACTTGAGCGTTCCTTGGTCGAAAAGTCTATGCCGAATATTGAGAAACATTCGGAACAACCAAGAGATGGGGTATGCTAAAATTTTCAACAAGGCATAGTAAGTTTTGTACTCAAAAGTACAACTTTTGCGGCAATAAAAAAAATTTTAGCCACAAATTCGACCATCATGCCTACTTTTTATCGAATTGACCAAGGATAGCCAAGCCCGTAACAAGGTCTGTCGGGGTTGTAATTTTGATATTTGTACGCTCGCCATCAACCAGCCACACACGCCATCCGCACGACTCCACAACCGAAGCATCGTCGGTAAACATCGAGCCATCGGCATAGGCAGCATACGCTGCACGAAGTCGCTCGGCTGCAAACACTTGCGGAGTTTGCACCGCACGCAGTTCGCTCCTATCCACAATCTCGGAGCCCTCTGCAGTCACGCGGCGAAAAGAGTCAACGGGCGCAACCACAGGTATAGCCGAGCCATGCTCCGAGGCTGCATCAAAACAGCGCCCTATAAGCTCGGCACTGACAAAGGGGCGTACGCCATCGTGCACAGCCACCAAACGAGCCTCCTCGGGCAGAGCCGCAAGACCCGCCTTCACCGAGTCAAAGCGCGACGCACCTCCCTCGACAACGGTGTGCTTCGGCACTCCAAACTCTTCGCATATCTCACGCCATGTGGCGATATGAGCCGCTGGCAGTACGACAACCACACCCATAGGCCACTCCACGCTCTGTACGGCGCGAAGAGTATGCACGAGTACCGGCACATCGGCCAGTCGAAGAAACTGCTTGGGGATTTCTGTTCCCATTCGTTGTCCGGAGCCTCCGGCCACGATTATAGTCCAATTTTGAGTCATACACCAAAGGTACGAAAAAATAATTTATCGGCAAATTTTGCCCAAAATTTTGGAGATTAGATTTTTTGCACTATCTTTGCACCATCAAACATCGCGGGATAGAGCAGTTGGTAGCTCGTCAGGCTCATAACCTGAAGGTCGTGTGGTTCGAGTCCCACTCCCGCTACAAAGCTAAAAAAGAGTGCATTAAGCACTCTTTTTTTTGTTTCAACGAGAGATATATAAAGGCGGGAGTGAGGGCGAGAACCACATGTTCGAACGGACGCTGCGGAGCGAGGGCAGAGTGTGCTTGCATACTCTGCCGAGCCGCGAGGAGGAAAAGCAAATTGCAAAGCAATTTGGTTAGTCCCATTCCCGCTACAAAGCTGAAGGAGAGCATGTCCAACAAGTTTTTTGTGGACACGCTCTCCTTGTCAGAAGTTGTATAACAAGAGCTATTTTGAAGCTGCTCGCAGGCCGAGAAACCGCAGCATACTAATCGTATGTGAGGATTTCGAGGACAAGGCAGATGCCAAAAGAGCCTTGTTAGACAGCTTCTTTTTTTTGTTTCAACGAGAGGAATAAGGCGGGAGTGAGGGCGAGAGTGATAAGTCGATTGTCACAAAAACTTTTTAAACAAAAAAGATGACTATTCGGATTATCTGAAAAGTTTCGTATATTTGTATCAGCGAAACAACTAAACAAGCTTACCCATATGTTACCACTTCAAGACACCGCAGCTGCCGCGCTTGCCGCCGACAGCCTCGCAAACAAATTTCACGAAACACTGAACACCATCTCGGGCATGACCGTAGAGGAGGCCGTAACTTTCGTCTCAAAAGGCGTTATGTCGTTCGCAGGCGACATTCTCATCTGCGTTCTGATTTACTATGTCGGTCGTTGGATTACCCGCTACATCGACCGCCTGCTCGACAAGCTCTTCACCAAACGCAAAGTGGAGATTTCGATTGCCAAATTCGCACGCAACGTAGTTAAGGCTATTCTCTTTATCGGCATTGCATTTGCGATTCTCAACCAACTCGGAATCCAAACCACCTCGTTCCTGGCAATCTTCGCTTCGGTCGGCGTCGGTATCGGTATGGCGCTGAGCGGCACACTCCAAAACTTTGCAGGTGGAGTGATGGTACTGCTCACCCGTCCGTTCAAGATTGGCGACTATGTAATCATGCAGGGTATTGAGGGTTCGGTTAAGGAGATTCGCCTGTTCAGCACCACAATCAACACCGTTGACAACAAGATGATTATCGTCCCCAACGGCGGCATCATCAACAACATCATCAACAACTGCTCGGCCGAGGACAAACGTCGTGTGGATTGGACCTTCAGCATCAGCTATGGCGACGACTACGACACCGCAAAAGCCGCTATCGAGGAGATTCTGGCCGCCGACCCACGCGTGATGAAAGACCCCGAGCCCTTCGTACGTTTGAGCTCACTGTCGGACAGTTCGATTGACATCGTAGTTCGCGTATGGACTAAAGCATCGGACTATTGGGGAGTTTATTTCGATACCAACGAGAAGATTTACAAAACCCTCCCCACCAAGGGCCTCAACTTCCCCTACCCCCACATGGATGTTACCATCACCAAATAGTAACCACTACACAGCAATCAAAGGTCGCACAACAAAGGTGCGGCCTTTTTTTTGTGCACTATTTTTGGGGATTTGCTTGAAAAGAGCTATATTTGTAAGAACAAACAAACTCAATCAACATGAAAAAATTCGTCACACTGATAGTTTTGGCCCTTATTCTGGGCTTGGTCGGATTCGGCTACGTGCGCTACTACTATGTCTTTGGCGAGGGCGTCAAGACGGGCACACTCAACTATGTAGTTTACAAAGGTATGTTCTTCAAGACCTACGAGGGTAAGCTCATCCAATCGGGTTTGCGCCCCGGAGCTGCGGGCACCATTCAGAGCTACGAGTTTGAGTTCTCGGTAGAGGATCCTGCCATTGCCGAGCAGCTGATGTTGGCCGGAGGCGAGAATGTCGAGCTACACTACAAGGAGTATTTCGGTCGTCTGCCCTGGAGAGGTTACACCAAGTACATCGTAGACCGCATCATCTCGATTGACTGCAAGCATCTCCCCGAGGCTGCACCCGCCACAGAGAGTGCACCCGAAGCACCCGCCGAAGAGAGTTCGGCCGAGGAGCAGACAATATAGCGCAAACTCTCGCAAGAATAGAACTATCGGGCAGGACTTCGGTTTTGCCCGGTAGTTGTATATATAGGTGTGTCAAACAACAAATCTAACAATCATGAAAAAGAGTAAAAAGTATCGTTGTGAGGTGTGTGGTTACATCTACGACCCCGCAAAGGGCGACCCCGAAAGCGACATCGCACCGGGCACATCATTCGAAGATTTACCCGATGAGTGGCTCTGTCCCAAATGTTTTGTCGGCAAGGAGCGCTTTATCGAAATCGAGGAAGAGTAATCCCACACAGCAACCTACAAAAAAAGAGAGCTTGTCCGAAAGGACAAGCTCTCTTGGTATAGTCGCAGTGTCTTACGACACGGTTTGACTAGAGTTGGGGACCAGCAGCCACGAGGCTCTTACCCTCCTCATTGCCGGTGAACTTCGCGAAGTTCTTGATGAAGCGGCCAGCGAGGTCTTGAGCTTTGGTGTTCCACTCCTCTGCGTTAGCGTAGGTGTCACGAGGATCGAGGATCGCGGGATCTACGCCGGGAAGTGCGGTAGGCACTTTGAAGTCGAAGATAGGAATTTGTTTGGTCTCTGCGTTGTCGATGCTGCCATCGAGGATAGCGTCGATGATACCACGAGTATCTTTAATCGAGATACGTTTGCCGGAACCATTCCAACCGGTGTTAACCAGGTATGCGGTAGCACCACTTTGTTGCATACGTTTTACCAGCTCCTCGCCGTATTTGGTGGGGTGCAGCGAAAGGAATGCTGCGCCGAAGCAAGCCGAGAAGGTAGGAGTAGGCTCGGTAATACCACGCTCGGTACCAGCCAATTTAGCGGTGAAGCCCGAGAGGAAGTAGTACTTGGTTTGCTCGGGAGTCAGAACCGAAACGGGAGGCAGTACACCGAATGCGTCAGCGCTCAAGAAGATAACTTTCTTTGCAGCAGGAGCTTTCGATACGGGTTTAACGATGTTGTCGATGTGGTAGATGGGGTACGATACACGGGTGTTCTCGGTAACCGTTTTGTCCGAGAAGTCGATCTTACCACCTTTACCTACGGTTACGTTCTCGAGCAGAGCGTTACGACGGATAGCGTTCCAGATGTCGGGCTCGTTCTCTTGGCTCAAGTTGATAACCTTTGCATAGCAACCACCCTCGAAGTTGAATACGCCGTCGTCGTCCCAGCCGTGCTCGTCGTCACCGATAAGTTGACGTTTGGGGTCGGTCGAAAGGGTAGTTTTACCGGTACCCGACAGACCGAAGAAGATAGCGGTCTCACCTTTCTCGTTGGTGTTAGCCGAGCAGTGCATCGAAGCGATACCCTTCAGAGGAAGCAGGTAGTTCATGTACGAGAACATACCTTTCTTCATCTCACCACCATACCAAGTGTTGATGATAACTTGCATTTTCTCGGTGAGGTTGAATACAACAGCGGTCTCCGAGTTCAGACCGAGTTTCTTATAGTTTTTAACTTTAGCTTTCGAAGCGTTAAGAACTACGAAATCAGGCTCACCATAGGTCTCGAGCTCTGCGTCGGTAGGACGGATGAACATGTTCTTAACGAAGTGTGCTTGCCAAGCTACCTCCATGATGAAACGGATTTTCAGGCGGGTGTTCTCGTTAGCACCGCAGAAGGTGTCAACAACGTAGAGTTTTTTGCCCGAAAGCTCGTCAGCAGCAATCTTCTTCAGCTCTTTCCAAGCAGCTTTGGTAACGGGTTTGTTGTCGTTTTTGTACTCGTCGCTGGTCCACCAGATAGTATCTTTGGTGGTCTCATCTTTCACAAAGAATTTATCTTTGGGCGAGCGGCCGGTGTAAACGCCGGTCATAACGTTAACAGCATCCATCTCGGTGAGGGTGCCTTTCTCGAAACCGCGCAGACCTTTTTTGGTCTCCTCGCGATACAGCTCATCGTACGAAGGGTTGTAAACAACTTCTTTCACACCGGTGATACCGTACTGTCTCAGATTCAATTTTGCCATAATTAAAATAATGTATTTAGTTAAACATCTTCCGTTTGCAAGTCGAGAAGGTTTGGTGCGAGGCTCGACCGATGATTTTCAGTCACTACGGCTCTCAAAACCATTCTTTCTCGGATGCAAATATATAAACATTTTTTGTATTGTTAATAAATTAACACGACTTTTTTCGCATTTTTCTGCAACTTTTTTTTTCAGGCCCCTTTTTCACCACAAAAAAGGGCTATTTTTTGGCCTAAATTTGGATTATAATATATTTAAATGTATCTTTGGAGTTTATGTCGGGAATTTACACACACATACCCTTCTGCAAAACCATCTGCGGATACTGCGATTTCTTCCGTAGCGCCGAGCTTTCACGAGCCCCTAAATTTATCGAGGCACTGAAAGAGGAGCTACGGGCGAGTGGCGACTATCTCACCGACCGCGAGGTACGCACTATCTATTTCGGTGGTGGCACGCCGAGCACCCTCGCTCCCGAACTCTACACCGAGCTTATCGGAGTGATGGGAGAGGTATATGACCTACGCTCGGTGGAGGAGATAACCCTCGAAGCCAATCCCGACGACCTGACCGACGACTACATCGCACGACTCGCAGCCACACCTATCAACAGATTGAGCATCGGCATCCAATCGCTCCACGACGACGAGTTGCGTTTCATGAATCGTCGCCACACAGCCCAAGCCGCAATAAGAGCAGTTAAAGCCGCACAAGACGCCGGTTTTGACAACATCTCGATAGACCTCATATACGGTCTGCCCTGCTCCACCACCGAGCAGTGGCGAGAGAATCTCCAGACAGCGCTATCACTTAATATACAGCACATTTCGGCCTACCATCTCGGCATCGAGCCTCGCACACGATTTGGAGCAATGCTCAACCGAGGCGAGCTAAAACCCGTAGACGAGGAGGTGAGTCAGGAGCAGTTCGAGATTCTGCGCGAAGTCACCCTCGCCCACGGATTCGAACACTACGAGATTTCGAACTTCGCCCTGCCCTCGCGCCGTTCAAAGCACAACAGCTCCTACTGGAACGACACCCAATACCTCGGACTCGGCCCCGGCGCCCACTCCTTTGACGGCCACTCACGTCGCTGGGCAGTGAGCAACCTCGGCAAATACATAGCCCTTGCGCCCTCGTCCGAGATATACACCACCGAGCAACTAACCCAAGACGAACGCTATAACGAGTACATAATGACCCGACTGCGAACAGCCGAAGGGGTCAATCATAGCGAATTAGAGCAAAAATTCGGGGCACAAAAATTACACCATTTCAGGCAGCAAGCAGCGCCCCTTATCGAGCAAAAACTGCTCCACACAGCCACAGAACGCACATTTATCTCACCGGAAAACTATCTGATTTCGGACTCACTTATATGCGAGCTTTTTGTGTGATAAAAAAAAGTGAAAAATTAGTTATTAAAAATTTTTATAAACCAAGAAAAAAGCATTACCTTTGTCCCCAAATTTTTCGTGCTTATTAGGTAACTAATACCCGACCACGCACAGAGGCTTCGGAGTGCACTTGGAAATTGTATTGATATTCACAAGAAAAATATGAGCAACACTGAAAACAAGAAAATTCCTGCCGACTACCTATTCGAGGTGAGTTGGGAGGTGTGCAACAAGGTTGGCGGCATACACACGGTAGTCGCAACCAAAGCACAGACCGTCCACAACATGATGGGCGACAATTACATTCTGATCGGTCCGGATTTGCACCGAGAGGGCAATAACCCCGAGTTCATCGAGGACACCGAACTGCTGGCAAACTGGCGCCAAGTCCTCTACAACGAGGGCATCAGCGTAAAAATCGGCCGTTGGGCAATCAAAGGCAGCCCTATCGCCGTGCTGGTTGACTTTGGTCCGTTCTTCTCGCAAAAAGATAAATTCCTCCAATTCCTGTGGGAGACCTACCGCGTAGACTCTATCAGCGGTGGCTGGGACTACATCGAGCCCGTATTGTTCGGTTACGCCGCAGGACGCGTTATCGAGAGCTATATCGACAACTTCTGCACCATCAGCGACAGCTGCATCGCTCACTTCCATGAGTGGATGACCTCGAGCGGTGGTCTGTACCTGCGCAAGTTCATGCCCTACGTTGCTACCGTATTCACTACCCACGCAACCGTAATGGGTCGCTGCATCGCAGGTAACGGCATGAAGCTGTACAGCGGTCTGGGCGTGCTCAACGCCGATGAGCTGGCTCGCCGTTTCAACGTAGTGGCTAAACACTCGCTCGAGAAACTCGCCGCTACCTACCACGACGCATTCCTCACCGTGAGCGACCTGACTGCAAACGAGAGCAAATACCTGCTTTCGAAAGAGGTTGATACCGTAACCCCCAATGGTTTCGAGAACGACTTCGTATGGCGCGGCAAAGAGTTCGACACCAAACGTGAGGAGGCTCGCAAGGCTATGATTGAGGTTGCCGAGGCTTGCCTGGGTCACAAATTCACCAAAGAGCCCTTCATCGTTGGTACCAGCGGTCGCTACGAGTTCAAGAACAAAGGTCTTGACGTATTCGTAGAGTCGCTCAAACAACTCGCAGAGGACCCCTCGCTCGACCGTGAGATTCTGGCATACATCACCGTGCCCGCCGGCAACTACGGACCCCGCAAAGACCTCCAAGCACACTTGGCCGACAACGCCAACCCCATTGATGCAACCCAATTCAAGTACGCTACTCACTACCTGGAGAACATCAACTGGGATCCCATCGTGAGCGCAATGAACGGTAGCATCCTGATGCGTCCCGAGTCGAAGGTGAAGGTTATTTTCGTTCCCTCGTACCTGCAAGGCGCTGACGGCATCTTCAACAAGCACTACTACGAGCTGCTCGTAGGTATGGATGCAACCGTATTCGCATCGTACTACGAGCCGTGGGGCTACACCCCGCTGGAGAGCATCGCATTCGGTGTTCCCACCATCACCACCACACTCGCCGGCTTTGGCAAATGGGCCGAGGGTGAGGCTATTCGCAAAGGCGTTGTTGTGGTAGACCGCAACGACACCAACGACAAGGATGTTATCGAGACTATCGCAAGCAACATCCTCGCATTCTCACTTGCCAAGAAAACCGAAATGAAGGCCATCCGCAAAGCAGCTTCGGATTTGTCGGAGCAAGCAGCATGGTCGAACTTTATCAACTATTATATCGACGGATACAAAATCGCCATGGAAAACGCAGCTTCGCGCGCTACCTACTCGTCGCTTGACGGCGGTAGCCACACCGAGCAACTCAACTTTGTTCGCCAACAACTCTCGACTAATACACCCAACTGGACTCGCATGATGGTGGAGAAAAACCTCCCCGAGCGTCTTCGCCCGCTGGAGCTTCTCTCGAAAAACCTCTGGTGGAGCTGGACCCTCAACGGTCACGAGCTGTTCAAATGCATCGACCCCGAGCTTTGGACCGCAAGCTACCACAACCCCATCGAGTTCCTCGATCGCTTGAGCTACGACCGCCTCAAAGAGCTGGAGCAAGACCAAGAGTTCCTCGCCAAGATGGACACCGTATGGGCTGACTTCCAAGCTTACATGGCCGAGAAGAAAGATGCAACCGCTCCCAAAATCGCTTACTTCAGCATGGAGTACGGTCTGCACTCGTCGCTCAAAATCTACTCGGGTGGTCTGGGTATCCTCGCAGGTGACTACATCAAAGAGGCCAGCGACAAGAACGTACAAATGGTAGCTGTAGGTCTTCTCTACCGCTACGGTTACTTCACCCAAAAACTCTCGAACTTCGGTGAGCAAGAGGCTACCTACGAGGCACAAAACTTCTTCAAGCTCCCCATCTCGCCCGTTCGTAACGAGGACGGCTCGTGGGTTAGCATCCAAGTTGCTCTGCCCGGCCGCATGGTTACCGCTCGTATCTGGAAATGCGAGGTAGGTCGCACCGACCTCTACCTGCTCGACACCGACCACGACCTGAACCGTGAGGACGACCGCAGCATCACCCACCACCTCTATGGCGGTGACTGGGAGAACCGTCTCAAACAAGAGATTCTGCTCGGTGTTGGTGGTATCCGTGCCCTCGCAAAGATGGGTATCAAGCAGGAGGTTTACCACTGCAACG
>JAZQXR010000116.1:0-14199 GCA_045632975.1 Rikenellaceae bacterium | reverse complement strand
TGACGGTAGCGGGGTGTCCACGCAAGGGCAGGCAGACGCTCCGAGAGCCACCAAGCGACGGAGTTACGCAACAGAGTTTTGTCACGATAGTTACCAATCATAACCCATTTCTTGTGAGCGGGCATTCCGAGCACCTCCTCGGCCTTATCGAGTTTGAAGGTGTAAGACGGTTTCTTGCGGAAGGTACCCCACGACGAGTTACCACGTCCGTGAATCTCGAACTCTTGTTCCTCAAGACCCTCGAAGTCATCAGCACCAACAATCTTCACGGTACCATACTCATAGACCTCCTTGCTTGCCACCTCACGACCCGATTCGAGGTCGATAAACACGATGGGAAGACCCGTAAAGTAGGTCAAATCGACAACATAGTTGCGAACTGCACCACTCTCCGACACAGCCTTGAAGGTTGCATTGGTCGACAAGTCACACTTGCTCTTGCCACTCTCGAGTGCGGTGTTGTCCATATACACTTGGTCGGCATTGGTCTTGAACGACACAACCATATTCTCGATGTCGATGGGATAGAAGGTCGGGAACTCTGCCCTATAACCGAATTGCTCAACATACGAGTACGGCTCGCCGAGCTTACCAGGAATGTAGCAGCTGAACACTCCGTTCTCGTCGGGAGTCATCACATAGTCCTTATCGAGTCCGGGGTTGAGTTTCTTAAGCAGCGAAATCTCAGTAATCTCGTTATCAATCGAAGCTATCTTCTGACCTTGTGTAAGCACTACAACATAGCTCAAAACGCCCTCTTCCACCGAGTTAATATTGATAAGGGTTTGACGCTCGAGCACAGTGCTATTGCGCTCGACATTGATATTCACGTGTTGAACAGAGCCACCCGCATAGGCATCAGCCTTCTCGGGAGCAGCCCACTCATCCTCGCAGTTCACAACAAAGTCAATATCGCTGGATACCATAAAGCTGACCACGCCACGATTGCCATCAATCGAGAGCGAATCAACCGAAACCGACATAACAGCTTGGAACGGAGCTTGGGTAATGGTAACATCAATCCACTTGCGATTATCCGAGGTCATGACCGACACTTTGGCACGACGCTCCTCGGGGGTCATGTTGCGTTCTACTACGATGGGCAGTTGGAAATCGGACGAAGGCTTTTGTTCCTCCTCGGAGACGGTAATCCAATCGGCCACGGTGACTGCGCTGAACGGAACGGCGCTATTAACACCCAGATATACGGTCTGCTTGAACGAATCCAACTCAAAACCAAGGGTCGACACCTCGAACACCTCGGGAGCTTGATTCTCGAACTGCATAACCGGAATTGCAACCTGCTCACCCTCCTCGGGGGTCAGATACAGGATACCCTCGCGAATCTCCTCATCGGGATTCTCCAATGCGGCAACCGTAAGAATGTAGCGACCCGGAACGGTAAATGTATCGTTGTCGGTAATTATCCAATCGACATCAGAGAATACCACAAAAGGCACCTCGGAGACAATCTCGAATGATTGTTCGCTATACTTCCAATCAAAATCGATCGAAGCAATCGCAACTGACAGCATCGGAGCCTCCTCTTCCTCTTCGGGTGGAGTTGCCGGTTGGGGCGCACACGACACAATAGCGAACGACGCAACAACGGCCAGAACAGCCATCTTAAGCCACAGATAGTAGGGGTTGTATTTCATATAGCAAGGTTAATGTTTACATTAAAATAGCGTCCAAAGATACAAAAACATTTCGGGTCAGACAAGCCGCGACTACAATTAGTTTGATTTTTAAGCAAATTTACCTATCTTTGTCAAAACAAAACAGAGAATTGACTATGATTTATCGTCTGATTTCGGTAATCGTGCTTGCCATTTGCGCCTATCTTCTCGGCTCAATACCAAGCGCAGTATGGATTGGAAAGCGATACTATGGAATAGATGTTCGCGAGCACGGCAGCAAAAATGCAGGAACAACCAACACACTCCGCGTACTTGGTCGTCGTGCTGCAATTCCCGTATTCGCCATCGACTTCATGAAGGGCTTTTTCGCAGTCCATCTTTCGAGCCTTTTGGCCTATGACCCCAACATCGACTCGGGATTCATCATCAATGTCAAAATCGGCCTTGTATTTGCCGCCGTACTCGGCCACATCTTCCCTATTTTCGCGGGCTTCCGCGGCGGTAAAGGAGTGGCAACAATTGCAGGTGCCGTGGTAGGTATTTATCCTCCTGCAATCATACTCTGTCTGATTGTTTGGTTCTTCTCTCTGATGATTACTCACTATGTCTCTTTCAGTTCGATGTTGGCGGGTGTAATGTACCCGATTTTCATCATGATTTCGCCTCGCACAAATCACAGTATCTCATTGATTATCTTCTCGATGATTGTTGCGATACTACTCATCTACACACACCGCAAAAACATCAAACGACTGATGGCCGGCGAGGAGTCCAAAATATACATTTTCCAACGACCCGAGGGCGAACAAAACGCGGCCCAACAGCCCCAACAAGAGCAAACTGAAGCTCCCGCCAAAGAGTCAGAAAATCTACCCAAATCGGAGTAGCTCCACTTGGCGTTAAAACCCACTAAAAATGCGTAGCCGGAATTCGACTGCGCATTTTTTTATTTTTTTTCGGCCCAACAAATAGAACATTCCATCACCGCGCCAGTCGCAAATAGATAGTTTTTGTAGAAATATTAGACATTACACCACCTACACCCAACCACAAATACTGGGGTTAATAGCATTGAAAATCGAAAAAGTTTGCTATCTTTGCGTTTGAATCGTTTAACCTAAAGCTGTCGGTGCGAGGTATTTTTAAGACTTGTGAGAATGATTTTTCCTCGCCAGACATCTTTATAAATATTGATTTATGGTACAACGTAACCTTGTAAAAACCTATGAACAGGCCTTCCGCGACTATCGCGAGATGACTGCCTTGAGCGACTATTTCAAAAAAGAGGACTTCTCGTACTACGAGATGGCAAAGGAGATTGCAAAGCTCCACTTGCTGTTTGAGAAGGCCGGCATCAAAGCTGATGACAAAATCGCATTGATGGGTCGCAACAACCCCAGATGGTGTATCGCCTATGTTGCAACCATCACCTACGGAGCAATCCTTGTTCCCATCCTTCAAGACTTCAACGCAAACGATGTCATCCACATCCTCAACCACTCGGAGAGCAAGCTGCTCTTCATCGGCGACCAACACTGGGACATCATCGAGGAGGACCGCCTTGACACCGTGACCACAGCATTCTCGCTGACCGACTACCACTGCGTATGGGAGAAAGAGGGTACCGAGCTGACCGACTTCATGAAGAACATGACAGTCCACTATCGCGACCGCTACCCCAACGGCTTCCGCAAAGAGGACATCTCGTATGAGGCCGTTCCCGGCGAGCACATCGCTCTTATCAACTACACCAGCGGTACCACCGGCAATAGCAAAGGCGTAATCCTGACTCACAACAACCTTGTGTCGAACGTAGACTTCGCCATCAAAGAGAAAATTTTCTTTGCCGGCAGCCGCACACTCGCATTCCTGCCCTTGGCACACGCCTTCGGATGTATGTTCGACTTCCTTACTCCGCTTGCACACGGTAGCCACATCACCCTGCTGGGCAAGATGCCTACTCCCAAGATTCTGATCGAAGCAATGGCTCTAGTAAAGCCCCACATCATCTGCTGTGTACCGATGGTATTGGAGAAGGTTTACCGCAAGCAAATTGCCCCCATGTTGGAGCAAACACCCATGAAATACGCGCTTCGTATTCCGCTGATTGACACCGCCATATACTCGGTTATCCGCAACAAGCTCATGGCAGCATTCGGTGGCGAGGTTAGATTATTTATCGTTGGTGGTGCGGCCATCAACCCCGAGACCGAGGAGTTCTTAATGCGCATCAAATTCCCGCTTATCGTGGGTTATGCTATGACCGAGTGCGCACCTCTTATCTCGGCGACAATCGACTGGACCAAATACAAAGCAAGCTCGGTTGGTAAGTACCTCAACGAGTATTGCGAGGTTAAGATTGAGAGCAAAGATCCCTTCAAAGTGCCCGGCGAGATTATGGTCCGCGGCGAGCAAGTGATGAGCGGATACTACAAGAACGAGGAGGCTACCAAAGCCGTTCTCACCGAGGATGGTTGGTTGCGCACCGGCGACATCGGCACAATGGATCCCGACGGCACCCTTTATATTAAGGGTCGCTGCAAGACCATGATTCTTGGTCCCAGCGGTCAGAACATCTACCCCGAGGAGATTGAGTCAAAACTCAACACCCTCTATCTGGTTTCGGAGTCACTCATCGTTGAGCGCGACGGCAAGCTCGTAGCCCTGGTATACCCCGACTATGCTCAAGCCAAAATTGATGGCATTGCTGACAACAAAATCGAAGAGACAGTCAAAGCAAACCTCACAGAGCTCAACTCGATGGTTGCCAACTATGAGAAAGTTTCGAGCATCGTAATCTACCCCACCGAGTTCGAGAAGACTCCCAAGAAATCTATCAAACGCTACCTCTACAAAGCGTAGGTAGTAAGAAGATAATAATCTTACAACAAAGAATAGCGTGTCCCGCTGGCGGGACACGCTATTCTTATTTCAAGCAACAAGGAGTTGATGATGCAAAAAAGGCTGTCCACATGTGAACAGCCTTTTGTCTATTTGTATTTACGCAAGATTAGAAGCCTTTGCCAATGCCGAGGAAGTCCTCTGCTTTGAGCGCAGCGCCACCAATCAGACCACCGTCAACATCCTCTTTAGCGAAGATCTCGGCAGCGTTCGAAGGTTTGCACGAACCACCGTAGAGAATAGCGCACTCATCTGCTGCAGCGCCGAACTTGTCAGCCAACACTTTGCGGATGTAAGCGTGAATCTCTTGAGCTTGGTCAGCAGTAGCGGTTTTGCCGGTACCGATAGCCCAAACGGGCTCGTAAGCGATTACCAGGTTAGCAAATTGCTCCTCGGTCAGGTTGTAAACAACCTCCTCGATTTGAGCTTTAACAACGTCGAAGTGTTTGTCAGCCTCACGCTCCTCGAGATTCTCACCCACGCAGTAGATGGGGGTCAGACCGTTAGCATAAGCTTGAGCCATCTTCTTGTTAAGGGTCTCCGAAGTCTCGCCATAATATTGACGACGCTCCGAGTGACCAAGGATTACATATTTGCAACCCAGAGCAGCAAGCATCGAAGCTGCAACCTCACCGGTGTATGCACCTTTAGCCTCGGTAGCGCAATCTTGAGCACCGATAGCGATGTCGCTACCCTCGAGGGCTTTAGCAACCTCCGAGATGTGAGTAAAGGGAGGGCATACGATGAAGTTAACGCACGAGCAAACCTCGCCACGACCTGCAACTACACCTTTTGCCAGCTCAACGCCCTCTGCGGGGAGGGTGTTCATTTTCCAGTTTCCTGCTACAATTTTCTTTCTCATTTTCTTCTTTTATTTGATAGTTAATAACTCTGATTTTCGGTTTACTCCTCGCTTGCGCACCATTGTTTAACCTCGTCAATCGAGGGTGCTTTCAGACCGAGTTTG
Source organism: Rikenellaceae bacterium (assembly GCA_045632975.1). Classification (GTDB taxonomy): domain Bacteria; phylum Bacteroidota; class Bacteroidia; order Bacteroidales; family Rikenellaceae; genus UBA940. The sequence goes on along the minus strand of JAZQXR010000116.1, from coordinate 8,691 downwards.
TTCTTCTTGTTGAAACCACAAAGGTCGTTAAAGAACTTGCCGGGAGCGAGTTTTTTGAGCGAATCCACGGTGATATAGCCCATCTTTTGGATAACCTCAACCCACTCCGCAGGAACACCAATCTCGATATACTTCTCGGGAGCGTCGATGGTAGGTTTCTTCTCGGGGCGCATTGTGGGGAAGAACAACACGTCTTGAATCGAGGTTTGGCCGGTCATAAACATAGTCAGACGGTCGATACCCATACCCATACCCGAGCAGTTAGGCATACCATACTCGAGAGCGCGAACAAAGTCCATATCGATAAACATAGCCTCGTCGTCGCCACGCTCCGAAAGGCGCATTTGCTCTTGGAAACGCTCCAACTGGTCGATGGGGTCGTTGAGCTCCGAGTATGCATTACACAACTCTTTACCGGCTACGAACAGCTCGAAACGCTCGGTAAGCTCCTCATTGTCGCGGTGGCGTTTACACAGGGGCGACATCTCGATAGGATAGTCACAAATAAAGGTAGGTTGAATGAGGTCGGCCTCGCAATAGGTACCAAAGATAGCATCAATAAGCTTACCTTTACCCATAGTATCGTCAATCTCGACATTGAGTCGTTTGCATGCCTCGCGCAGTTGCTCCTCGCTTTGGCCGGTAATATCATAGCCGGTCTTCTCGAGAATAGCGTCAGTCATAGTCAGACGACGGAAAGGCGCCTTGAACGATACGGTCTTGCCATCAATCTCGACATCAGTAGTACCATTAACCTCGAGGGCAATCTTCTCGAGCATCTGCTCGGTGAACTCCATCATCCAACGGTAGTCCTTGTAGGCGATATAAATCTCCATACAGGTAAACTCGGGGTTGTGGGTGCGGTCCATACCCTCATTGCGGAAGTTCTTACCAAACTCGTACACACCATTAAAGCCACCTACGATAAGGCGTTTGAGGTAGAGCTCGGTAGCGATACGCATATAGAAGTCGATATCCAGCGCATTGTGATGGGTAATGAACGGACGAGCCGATGCACCACCGGGGATGGGTTGCAGGATGGGGGTTTCAACCTCCAGACAGCCCTTCGAGTTGAAATACTCGCGCATGGTAGCGATAATCTTGGCACGTTTGACAAACACGTCGCGCACTTGGGGATTAACCACCAAATCCACGTAGCGTTGGCGATAGCGCACCTCGGGGTCGGTCAGCGCATCAAACATCTTACCATCCTTCTCCTTAACGATAGGCAGCGGACGAATCGACTTGCTCAACACGGTGAACTTCTGACAGTGAACGCTCAACTCACCGGTTTGGGTGCGGAATGCGAATCCCTCAACGCCTACAAAGTCGCCAATATCGAGCAACTTTTTGAACACGGTATTATACAGCGTAGTGTCACCCTCGGGGCAAACATCATCGCGGCGGATATAGACTTGAAGACGACCCGAGTGGTCTTGCAGCTCGAAGAACGAGGCGCTACCCATGATACGGCGGCTCATAATACGGCCTGCGATGCTCACTTGGGCAAATTTCTCGGGGTTGGCGTCAAACTCCTCGGCGATTTCGGCCGTCGAAGCAGTCACCTCATATTTCTCGGCAGGATAGGGATTGATGCCCAATTTGCGCAACTCGGCAAGAGAGTTACGGCGCAGTTGTTCCTGTTCGCTCAATTCAATAATGCTCATGATATATACTTATTATATTATTATATTCGTCTTTTCTGGGTGCAAATATACAAGTTTCGCTCGATATGACCGCCTATTTCGGCGCTTTCTTATACAGATAGACCGCAATTATGGCAAACATCACGTTTGGCAACCACACCGAGATTTGTGCCGGGAGCACTCCTCCCTTGGCAAACTCCTCGGCAAACTTGGCCAACATGATATAGGTAAAGCAGAGCACGATACCCACACCGAGGTTCACACCCGTACCGCCACGTTTCTTCTGGCTCGAAAGCGACACGCCCATCAGTGTCAAAATCAGAATCGCCACAGGATAGGAGTAGCGTTTCTGTCGCTCGACCTCAAAGAGGGTCATCATATCCGAGCCCTTGGCCTTCTGTTGAGAGATAAAGCCGTTGAGTTCGTCAATCTTCATGGTCTTAATCAGCTCCTCGACCTTACCCAGCTCCTGTGCATTGAGGTTAATAAGGGTATCGAGGCTCTTTCTCAACTCATACTCTTCGCCCTCGGCCGAGAACTTTCGGAGTGTATATTGAGGGGCTGCCCAGCGTTGAGTCTCGGGCATAAAACGCACCTCCGAGGCATCAAGCGCCTCCACAAGCGAAGTTCCTTCGTATCGTTCGATAGCAAGGAAGCTTGCGCGATTACTCTCGCCCGAGAAGTTGCGGATGTAGACATATACGTTATCGTCAATTTGGCGATAGATATTCTCGTCGTACTTGTGCGCCTGACGCTTTTTGCGCTGGATATACTTGGATTGGAACTCAACCACAGCCGCAGACGACTCGGGAATAACCCACAAGCTGAGCGAAAGGCTCATACCCGTAATCAGCAGTGCCGAAAGCATATACGGGCGCATCATACGTCGGAAACTCACTCCACTCGATAGGATTGCCACAATCTCGGTTTGCGAGGCCAGCTTCGAAGTGAACCAAATAACCGTAATAAAGGTAAACAGTCCACTAAACTGGTTAATCATCGAGGGGGCAAAGTTGGCATAGTAGTCGAGAATAATCTCCTTGAATGGGGCCTTGAGCGTGATAAAGTCATCGACATTCTCGGCATAGTCAAAGATTACGATAATGACCACAAACAGCACGATGATAAAGGCGAAAGTTCCGAGGAACTTACGCATGATGTATCTATCGAGTATCTTGAGCGGATTCTGCATAGTTGTGTTCGGTAAGCGGTTTTACAATCGGCGGCCGATGATGGGTATTATCGCCTCTTTCCACTGTTTGAAATCACCCTCGAGGATATGCTTACGCGCCTCACCAACAAGCCACAGATAGAACGAGATGTTATGCAGCGAAGCTATTTGGGCTGCCATCATCTCGCCCGAAGTGGCAAGGTGGCGCAAGTAGGCCTTGGTGTAGGTCGTATCCACAAAGCACAAACCCGCAGGGTCAATGGGCGAAAAGTCATCGCGCCACTTCTCGTTGCGGATATTGATGATACCTTGTGTGGTAAAGAGCATACCATTGCGGCCGTTGCGCGTAGGCATCACGCAGTCGAACATATCGACACCGCGCTCAATAGCTTCGAGGATATTGATTGGAGTACCAACGCCCATCAGGTAGCGGGGGCGATCCTCGGGCAACACAGCATTAACAACCTCAATCATACTATACATAACCTCGGCAGGCTCACCCACAGCCAATCCACCGATAGCATAGCCATCGGCATCGAACTGCTGAACAAATCTTGCCGACTGCTCTCGCAGGTCGGGGTAGGTACATCCCTGCACAATCGGGAAAAGCGATTGGTAGTGTCCGTATTTGGGCGAGGTTTGGTGATAGCGATTAAAGCAGCGCTCCAGCCAGCGATTGGTAAGAGCCAACGACTTTGCGGCATAGTCACGGGGAGCTGTTCCGGGAGGACACTCATCGAAAGCCATCATAATATCGGCACCGATTGTGCGCTCAATATCCATCACGCTCTCGGGGGTAAATAGGTGTTTCGAGCCGTCGATATGCGAGCGGAAGGTAACGCCCTCCTCCTTAATCTTACGGCAATCCGCCAACGAAAAGACCTGAAAACCACCACTATCTGTAAGTACAGGGCCCTGCCACGACGAGAAGCCGTGGATACCGCCGGCCTTCTCCATAATCTCCATGCCGGGGCGGAGATAGAGGTGGTAGGTATTGCCGAGGATAATCTGTGCTTTGGCCTCGGCCGCAAGGTCGCGATGGAAGATGCCTTTGACGGTGGCTGCCGTGCCGACGGGCATGAATATAGGGGTCAGAATCTCGCCGTGGTCGGTCGAAAATCTACCTGCTCGTGCCTTGCAGTCGGTCGATGTATGTTCGAGTCTGAATTTCATAACCTGCAAATGTAGTCAATTTTCGCTTTTTATACAATTTTTTACAGGTATTATTTACAGCGTGCCAAAATCTCGAAAAAAAGTCTTAAATTTGTTGGCTTAAATCCAAATCTTTTGTCGTGGATAAGATAACCCTTTTACTCGGAACCATAGTTGACGCATACGGCCCATGGGGATTGGCCCTTATTGGCATTGTGCTGTTGACCCTCACCATACAATTATGCTACTATTTGGGGCAATATGCCCGTCTGCCTAAATACAAAGACAGCAGACGCCCCACAACCACACAAGAGCGTGAGCCTGTGTCACTTATCCTCACCATGGGCGAGGACTATCTGTGGCTCGAGCACACGCTTCCCGTGCTGCTTGCGCAGGAGTACCCGCAGTACGAGATTGTGGTTGTGTACGTAGGCAACGACACCGAGTTTGCCGAGACCCTGCAAGAGCTCTCAACCGGCGCTTCGAGCGAGCGCTGCAAGTTGACCTGCACCCAAATCAAACAACAACGATTCCCCATCACAGCCAAGACCGCCCACAACGTAGGAATCAAGGCTGCGGCATACGAGAATCTCATCTTCACCACTCCCGACATGGTTCCGCCCACCTCTCGCAGATGGTTGGCAAGCGTGGCGGCAGGATTCACCCGCGGCGACATCGTTATCGGCTATTGTGGCATAGAGCAGAAGGCGGGTTTTGCGAACAAACTGATTCGCACCTCTCGCATGATGCGCTCGACCCACAGCCTCACCTCGGCCATGGGCGGCTGTGTCTACAAAGCCTCGATTCAGAACTTTGGTCTGCGCAAGAAACTGTACTTCGACAACAAGGGCTTCGGCCACCTCAATATGGCACTCGGCGAGGACGACCTCTTCCTGCAACAAATTGCACAGCCCGGTCGCACAAGCATCATTGTAAGCCCCAACACCACCGTTCGTCAAAAGTGCTGGGGTGGACTCGGCTGGTGGCTCGCATCCCTGCGTGACCACGCAGCGACCTACGTAAAATACCCCCAAGCGGTGCGTAACTCAATCTTCTGGGAGCCATTGAGCCGACTTCTCTTCTTCGCATCATGCATCGTGGCAATGGTGATAATGCCTGCCGAAATCAAGATAGCGATGGCCGTTGTAGCACTGCTTCGTTATGGCCTCGTGTGGCGCACTATGTTTCGCATTTCGCGCCGTCTGGGCGAGAGTGGACTGATGGGCGTATATTTTGTGTACGACCTGCTCTCACCCCTAATGTTTTTCCGCGCAAATCGTCCTAAAAAGAGCCGATAGATGGATTTCGAGAGCTACATAGAGGCCGACGACCGCCAGATTGTCGCATGGGCGCTGGAGGGTGACCGACTCGCATTCGAGAGCCTTGTAGGAAGGTATCGCGACTCGATTCGCACGCTCTATACCAAGCGCTATGGTGTGCCTGCCGACGATGCTGACGACCTTACACAAGAGACCTTCATCAAGGCCTTTTTGCGACTCGAACAGTTCAATCCCGAGTATTCATTCGGCCAGTGGATTGTAACCATCGCGCGCAACACATTTATAGACTTTGTGCGCAAACGCCGCGATGATACGACTCTCGACTGTGAGAGAGCACTGATGAGCAAGGCCGCGCCCTCTCCCACCCCCGAGGAGCGCATCATCCGCTCACAACAAAAGATACAAATCGAGAATTATCTCAAAATAATGGATCCCAAATACAGTCGCCTTATCGAGCTGCGATTCATCAAAGAGCTCTCGTACGAGGAGATTGCCGAGGAGCTGAAAATGCCACTCGGAACGGTCAAAACACAGATTCACCGTGCGCGAGCACGCATCTGCGACTACATAACCGAAGGAGGAATAATGTAATGGAGCAACTAACCAAATATTTCGAGCTGACAGACGCCCAACTGCGCCAATTTGCCGCGCTGGATGGACTGTACCGCGAGTGGAATGCCCGCATCAACGTAATATCGCGCAAGGACATCGACGCGCTCTACACCAACCACGTGCTTCACTCGCTCGCCATTGCCAAGGCGTGCCGCTTTGAGGCCGGAGCCCGCATCCTCGACATCGGTTGCGGCGGCGGCTTCCCGACCATTCCTCTGGCCATCATGTTTCCCGAGGCGAAGTTCATGGCGGTGGACTCCATCGGCAAGAAGATTACGGTTGTTAAGGCCGTGGCCGAAGGTGTGGGCCTTACCAACGTCGAGGCCGTACATGCTCGCGTGGAGAGCCTCCCCCAACGATTCGACTACATCATCAGTCGCGCCGTAGCGCAGACCGAACAGCTCAAGACGTGGTGCTGGAACAAGATTGAGGAGAACCAAAAGGGCACCCTACCCTCGGGCATGTTGCTGCTCAAAGGTGGCGACCTCGACGAGGAGTTGCGCACTGCCGGACTCGCAAACCGCACCTACGATATTGCGGAGTGGTTCGACGAACCGTTTTTCGAGACCAAAAAGGTGGTTTTTCTACCCAAAAATCAAAATCTTTTCAAAAAGTTTTTGTAGAAACCAAAAAAGTTATACCTTTGCGGACTGATTCGTGTGAATTTAAATACTCGTAAGATATGGCAATGAAAAGAACCTTCCAACCCTCGCGCAAAAAGAGGATTAACAAACACGGTTTCCGTGAGAGAATGTCTACCGCCAATGGCCGTAAGGTATTGGCAGCTCGTCGTGCTAAAGGCCGCAAGAAACTGACCGTTTCGGACGAGACAACCATCAAATACCTCTAATCGCGATTAACGGGTAAAAAAGAACGGATTGCATAGTGCAATCCGTTTTTTTTTGTTTCCGTGAGCAGCGCAGGCTAATGGGCTTATTGGTCAAAATAGTACATAAATGCGGGTATTTGCTCAACCCTTATCGACTTTTGTGGTTATATCCGCCTCGCAGAGTCATTGGCGGGTTATTTCCAACAGTCCATTACAACTGCAATTTGTCGATTTGAGAGCAACAGCATCGTCGCCACCTCAAAAAGCAGCAATTCACACTCTCAAGTGCAAACTAAACAAAGAGGCGTATGCAGAAACTACATAGTTCGCTACATACGCCACTAATAACACACAACCCTATTTTGAGACTATTTGCGATGCAAGATCACTCCAACGTTGTGCTTTTTTATATGCCGACAAACTTGATGATGGAACATAGAATGTGCAATTAAGGATCTTTACACCACCTCCACTGCCATATTTGTAATATGAGAATACATTTGTTCCCAATGTTGGTGGCGTACTAGGATTACAATACACCTTTGTAAGACTCGTACATCCATAAAATGCATTTGTTCCAATACTTGTTACACTACTAGGTATCGTCACACTAGTAAGACTCGAACAATTTTGAAATGTTGTCTCACCTATTGTTTGTACTTTTGAACCAATTGTTAATGTTGACAATAAACTACATCCACTAAATGCTGCCCAACCAAGTGAAGTTATGCCATTTCCGATTACAAGCTTTGTAAGTTTTTTGCAATCATGGAATGCATCACTACCAATTGCTCCACTCACATAGTTGTCTATTGTAATAGAAGTTATGCTTGCGCAACCATAGAATGCAAAGTCGCCTATACCTTTAACAGTACTACCCTTAATCTCCACAGATGTAAAATCCGAGTACGCAAACCAACCACCACCCGTATAGGAAGCAGAAGGGATTGTACAGTTAACGATACACTTACCCTTGCACCCAACAAATGCTCCTTTACCAATAGAAGTTACACTACTTGGAATAGTAATACTTGCCAGTGAAGAGCAATTCTCAAATGCTCCTTCACCAATAGAAGTTACTCTACTTGGAATATTAATACTTTTCAGCGAAGTGCAATTCTCAAATGCACTATCACCTATTGATGTTACTCCACTTGGAATAGTAATACTTGCCAGTGAAGAGCAATTCCTAAATGGATAATTACCAATAGAAGTTACACTACTTGGAATAGTAATACTTGCCAGTGAAGAGCAATCCTGAAATGTTCCATATTCAATAGATTTAACACTACTTGGAATAGTAATACTTGTCAGCGAAGTGCATTGCTCGAATGCATAACCACCAATTGTAGTAACGCTACTTGGAATGGTAATACTTGTTAGTGAGTTGCAGCCACTGAATGCACCATTAACAATCGAAGTTAGGCCTTGTGGAATTGTAACACTTGTTAGTGAGTTGCAGCCCTTGAATGCACCATTTCCAATCGAAGTTACACCCTCGGGTATTGTTATACTAAGAAGATTCTTACAATTATAGAATGCATTATTGCCAATGTTCGCAACCTTATCATTAAATATAATCAGGCCCTCTTTCGATAGTGCATTCCAATCATTTGAAACAATCTGCGCACCAAACACATTAGTTGCGTATGGTGTGATTTTTGCTGTTGATGTATAATATATCTTTCTATTTTCAGGAATCACATTCAGAACCGCCATAGGTTGAATCATATTGCGGTCGATGACAAATTCCTTGGTGGTCGATTTCGAATATGTTCCGTACTCGGTATCGGTTACGGTGATGGTAAAACCACCGAAGAAGGTGGTTTGAGGAAGAGCAAACCAGAATGCAGTAGGATTCTCGGGGTCGCTACTCAACTGTACACCGCTACCGCAGTCGATGGTCACGGTTGTGGTTGCAGCGTTTGACATTGCAACCACGGGCACTTTGTCATATGCTGCAGTGATGGTGGCCGCACCGGCAATCTTCTCATTGTTGTT
>JAZQXR010000115.1:0-6555 GCA_045632975.1 Rikenellaceae bacterium | reverse complement strand
GCTCGAGCATATTGCCCAGACGCCCGTTCCGATGACATTCTCCACCATCTCGAGCCAGCTATGAGGCATGAGCTCAAAGAGCGGCTCCTCGACCACTCCGATGGCGGTAATAGCAAGCAATCCCCACAGGATAAGCCATGCATTGAACCAACGCAGACGGTAGCGGATAATGCCACCTCTGCCACCACGACTCCTGCGATAGAGCAGCATCGCCACAAGCGACAATCCCATCGAACTACCATAGACAACCATCGAACTGAATGGTGTATTCATAGCAACACCACCTGCTACGATTTGCGCTACGGCACCCACGATGACACTCATCACAAGAATCAACGCAATATACATCACAATATCTCGCTTCTGCGGGAATGTGCTTTTTTTAAACTCTTTGCTCATATCTACTACTAATCTACCGGCTCGTGATGGACGCTCTGCCTCTGCCGAAGAGAGTTCGAAAAAAAATCGAAATACCCCAAAAACGGCTCTCGCGCACGTACAGCCCACAATTACAGCACAGTTAGACCCTTTTACACCTTTAATTACAGCCCCAAATATACGCAAATTATTCGAACTCTTATGAAAACTCGATAATTTTACGTACATTTGTGGGATTGTCGGAGCGTAATTACTCCCTCCGGCAAGATAGCTAACTAATTATGGGAAAAATCATTGCACTCGCTAATCAGAAAGGCGGAGTAGGTAAAACAACTACCGCCATGAATCTCGCAGCCGATGTGGCGCTGTTGGGCAAAAAGGTACTGCTCGTCGATGCAGACCCCCAAGCCAACGCCACCTCCGGACTCGGATTCGATGTGACCGGCGACAACATATACGACTGCATCATCGGACAAAAGAGCGCCGACGAGGTTATCAAACAGAGCAGCGACATCAAAAAGCTATGGCTGATGCCTTCGAGTATCAATCTGGTAGCCGCCGATGCCGAAATGCCCACCATGCCCGATGCACATCATATAATCCGAAATATATTGGAGCCCGTGCGCGACAAGTTCGACTACATCTTTGTAGACTGCTCTCCGTCGCTCGGCTTTATGACCGTCAATGTGTTGGTAGCAGCCGACAGCGTGCTTATCCCCGTGCAGTGCGAGTATTTCGCGCTTGAGGGTTTGAGCAAACTGCTCAACTCTATCCGCATGACCCAATCCAGATTCAATACTTCGCTCCAAATCGAGGGCTTCGTAATGACCATGTATAGCCGCAGCCGTATGGCAAATCAGGTGGTCGAGGAGGTACGCCGTCACTTCGGAGCGATGGTATTCGACACAATTATCGGACGAAACATCCGTTTGAGTGAAGCACCCAGCCACGGCAAGCCCGTCATTCTGTATGACGCCTCTGCTACGGGCAGTGTAACCTACATGAATCTGGCTAAAGAGTTTATCAAACGTAACCGCAAAAAACAACAATAAGAGCATATGGCAAAAGGTTTAGGACGAGGTCTGGATGCTATTTTCGGACAGAACAACGTAGCTATCACTTCGAGCGCAGCTATCGGCGAGCAGGTTCCCATCGGTAAGGTTATTCCCAACCCTACCCAACCGCGCACCGTCTTTGACCAAGCAGCACTCGACGAGCTCACCGACTCGATTCGCACGCTGGGAATCATCCAACCCATAACCGTTAAGCCCGAAGGCGACAAATACATCATCATCAGCGGTGAGCGTCGTTGGCGTGCCGCTAATGCCGCAGGCCTGGAGAGCGTACCCGTATTCGTGCGAGACGTCGAGCCACAAAACATTCACGAGATGGCTCTCGTGGAGAACATCCAGCGTCAGGACTTGAATGCGATGGAGGTTGCTCTCTCGCTCAAACGCCTTATGGAGGAGTGCTCGCTAACCCAAGATGCGCTCGCCGAGCGCGTGGGCAAAAAGCGTTCGACCATTGCCAACTACCTCCGACTGCTCAACCTTCCGCCCGAGGTACAACTCGCCGTACGCGAGGAGCTAATCTCGATGGGACATGCCAAAGTCATCGCTTCGGCTGCCGAGTCAAAGCAGCTGCCACTGCTCAAAAAGTGCCTCAAGAAGAGCCTCTCGGTACGTCAACTCGAGGAGTATGCCGCCCGCCTTGCAAATGCAAAGGAGAGCACACCCACCGAAGAGGAGGAGTATCCCGAGAGCTATGGACGTCTGGTCGAGCTTATGGAGCGCTACTTCTCGGAGAACATCAGCATCAAGACTACCAAATCGGGTAAGGGTAAGATTGTTATCGAGTTTGCAGGCGAAGAGGATATAGAGAGTTTCATCAACAAACTGACAAGATAGAGGTGAAAGCGTGGGTTAAAGCATTACTTTGTGTAGTGGCGGTCTTTGTGGCTGCCACTGTGAACGTTGCGGCCCAAAGTATCACCCCGACGGGATTCCAACGAATCATTATCAAGAACGGAATGGCCGAGAAGAGTGTCGACAACAAAGCTAACGTCGACCTTAATCAGATGACCATCGACTCGCTCAAACGCTACGTGGCCATCATCGACTCGCTACGTGGCGACGGCAAACAGTACAACCTCGCCGTCATCGACACAATGCTGACCGTGGTCTACGACACCATCAAAGTGAGCCTCGATACTATCGCCACGCCTACTGCACAGGACTCGCTCGGATACCGACTCGTGGAGAACAAAAAAGCCCCTATCGCTTCGGCCGCAGCAAAGTATCTGATGAGCGAAAACCGCTTCCTCGATATGTATATCGCCGGAGCTGACACCCTGCTGCCGAAGTTAATCCCCGTAGATTCGGCTACCCTCGGCATGAACGAGCGACAAATCAAACGCTATCAGCGTAGTCTTGAGCCACGTTACAGCAAGCTATTCCGCGACAGCATAAAAATCGGAACAGTGGCGGCCATATCGATGGTAACACCCGGTTTTTCGCAGATTTACAACGGCCAATATTGGAAGTTACCCATACTCTACTCTACCGTGGGCGTGGGCGTGGGATTTGGTATCGCACAGACCAATGTCTACAACATCTATAAGACACGCTACAACGACTACATCCGCGTAAACGGCGTACGACGTACCGAAGAGCTCGATGCAATTCAGCTCCAAATGAACAAGTACAAACGCAACATGTCGCTGCTGTACGGAGCTTCGGCCATGTCGTATGTCTATTTCCTGGTGGATGGCGTGCTCAACAGCCCCCAAAAGGGAATCTCGGACGTAACCAAAGCCACAACCCTGGCAATGGTATGTCCCGGTGCGGGTCAGATTTACAACAACACGGCGTGGAAACTACCAATCGTGGTGGGAGGATTCGGTGCATTTATTTACTGTATCGACTTCAACAACCGTGGTTTGCAACGATTCCAACGAGCCTACGAAAACCGCCTTGCCAACAAAGGCGTTATCGGTGCGGCTGACGAGTTCCCATATTTCGACACCGACCAGCTCAAGAAGTATCGCGACTCATATAGGCGAAACCGCGACCTATGTATAATTCTTACGGCCGCCTTCTATGCGCTACAAATCGTGGATGCACACGCCACTGCTCACATGAAGACTTACGATATCAGCGACGACCTCTCGATGTCGATGCACCTGACCCCCTCGGTAGGACAACTTACAACCTTGCGCTCGGGGCAGACCAACTCATTTGGGCTAAACTTTAACCTGACATTCTAACACACCATGAATATACTATCACTGATGATACCTTTGGCGGCAATGTTTGCCGTCGATACAACTACGCTCAACACCCCCACCCTGCCCAACTCGCTCGCAATAGCGGTAAGTGACAGCGTGAATATGGCAGCCGACACACTCTTCAGCGAGGAGGATTTGCGTCGCGCCGAGGTGTTCGACTCACTGCTGCACACTCTCTATTCGAAGAATCCCGCCGGCGAGTTCCAATTCTACTACGACGAGCTAATCAACATCGACACCACCGAGGAGGTCAAAACCGACATCCACGACTCGGTGTGGTATGGTCGTCTGCGTAACATCATGTCGGCGATGGACCTCACCTACAACTCGGTCGTTAAACGCTATTTGGTAGCCTACACCACCACTCGCAAAAGCACCGTGAGCGCAGTTCTCGGCCGCAGCATGTACTACTTCCCCATCTTCGAGGAGCGTTTGGAACGCGACTCCATGCCTTTGGAGTTACGAATGCTCCCCGTAATCGAATCAGCGCTCAATCCATCTGCACGTTCGAGGGCTGGTGCGATGGGTATTTGGCAATTCATGTACGCCACAGGCAAACGCTACGGCCTGGAGATTACCTCGTTCATCGACCAACGCTGTGACCCGATAGCCTCGACCGATGCCGCTCTCCGCTATCTGAAAGACCTGTATAACATCTACGGCGATTGGAATCTCGCATTGGCCGCCTACAACTGTGGTCCCGGCAACGTCAATAAGGCATTCCGCTATGCAGGCCCCAAAGCCAAGACATTCTGGGATATCTATCCCTATCTGCCGCGCGAAACACGTGGCTATGTTCCTTCATTTATCGCGGCAACATACGCCTACACCTATCACGACCTGCACGGCATCACCATGAGCGAACAGGTACTGCCCTTGGCGACCGACACCATCATGGTAACCCGTCCCATGCACTTCAATCAGGTGGCCTCCACCATCGACCTACCCATCGAAACCCTGCGTCAGCTCAACCCGCAGTACAAGATGGATATTGTACCCGCCCTGAACAAGCAATACACGCTGGTTGTGCCCCAAAATCGCGTCACACGCTTCATCGACAAAGCCGACGAGATATATGGCAAAGACACCATCTACATGGCCAAATATATCAAGCCTGCGCAGATGAATCCCAAGTTTTTCGAAGAGCCGCAAAGCATCACTCACAAGGTCAAAAGCGGCGAAAATCTCGGACTAATCGCACGCAAATATCGCGTAACCGTCAAACAAATCATGGCTTGGAACCGCCTGAAAAGCACCACCATACGCATCGGACAAAACCTCGTAATCCAAAAAACTTACTAATGAGCCGAACCGACACAATAGTTGCACCCGCAACAGGACATGGCGGCGCCATAGCCGTTATTCGCGTCAGCGGCAACGAAGCCTTTACGGTTGTGGACCGAGTATTCCGTTCGCGCCGCGGACAAGTTGCCGATGCCCAAGGGTACACCATCCTCTATGGAACAATCATGGATGGGGCTCAAACCCTCGACGATGTCCTTGTTTCGGTATTCCGCGCCCCACACTCCTACACCGGCGAACATTCGGTCGAAATTTCGTGCCACGCATCGAGCTATATCGTACAGCGAGTGATAGAGCTACTCATAGACGCCGGCGCACGTGCCGCATCCGCTGGCGAGTTCACCCAACGCGCCTTTGTCAACGGCAAGATGGACCTCTCGCAAGCCGAAGCTGTAGCCGATATGATTGCATCTGCATCCAAGGCCGACCATCGTATTGCCATGAATCAGATGCGTGGTGGTTTCTCTCGAGAGCTTGCCGAACTGCGTGCCGAGCTGCTCAAAATAACCTCACTGCTGGAACTTGAGCTCGACTTCTCGGAGGAGGATGTTGAGTTTGCCGACCGTAGTGTTATGCGCTCACTGCTGGAGGCATTAGAGGCCAAAATAGAGTCGCTTGCAGGCTCTTTCCGCCTCGGTAATGCCATCAAAAACGGAGTCGCCGTAGCCATCGTAGGAGCACCCAACGTGGGCAAAAGCACCCTACTGAACCGACTACTCAACGACGACCGTGCAATGGTCTCGGATGTGGCAGGCACCACACGCGATGTGATTGAGGAGAGCTGCACCATCGATGGTGTTAGATTCCGCTTCATGGACACCGCGGGAATCCGCACCACCGACGACCGCCTCGAGCAAATGGGCATCGACCGCACGCACAGCGCCATGGAGCGTGCCGACGTCGTTCTGCACGTATCAGAAGCGGGCACAGATTGCGATACCGTTCAGTGCGAAGCCCCCGTAATCGAAGTACGCAACAAATGCGACAAACATGGATTGACCGCGGGTCGTGGTGAAGGTTCTACCGTTTTGATTTCGGCAAAGATGGGTGAAGGTATTGACGCCCTGCGAGGAGTGTTGCGCGAGGTTGTGGACACATCGGGTCTCGAACAAGGTGCAACTGTAATTTCGAATATGCGCCACTATGCGGCGTTGAGCGCTGCATCACGTGCCGTGGAATCGTGCCTCGAGGGACTCACAATGGGCCTCACCTCGGATATGTTGAGCGAGGACGTCCGCGAGGTACTCTTCCACCTGGGCGAAATCACCGGCGAAATCACCACCGACGAAACCCTCGGCAACATCTTCGCCAACTTCTGCATCGGAAAGTAACCCGAGATTAGCAACAATTACAAAATATTATTATTGATTATAAAGGCGTTGATTATCAGCGCCTTTTCTTTTTGCTACATGACTAATATAGGTCTAACATAGTCGTTTTTCAGCCCATTTTTGTACCTCATTTGTACCGCGATGATTTTCAGTGAGTAATCACGTTAGAAAGGTAGTGGATAAAGTTTAATATGGTTGAATATGGTTTAAGATGGTTCAATCAAAACGAGAGAAATAAAGATAAATGAAGTTCAAAAA
>JAZQXR010000114.1:0-5012 GCA_045632975.1 Rikenellaceae bacterium | reverse complement strand
GCCCACGTAGATACATCACCCGACATGAACGGCGCCAATATCCGCCCCCAAGTGTTGGAAAACTACGACGGTGGCGACATCCGACTGAACGATGAGCTTACCATGCGCGTAGCCGACTTCCCCGAGTTGTCATTCTTCAAGGGCCATACACTGATTCACACCGACGGCACATCGCTGCTCGGTGCCGACGACAAAGCGGGCGTTGCCGAGATTATGACCGCTATGGAGTGGCTCATAGCCCACCCCGAGGTGCGCCACGGCAAGATTCGCGTAGGCTTCACCCCCGACGAGGAGGTGGGTCGCGGTGTGGACTTCTTCGACGTGGAGCGTTTCGGCGCCAAATATGCCTACACCATCGACGGTGGCATGGAGGGCGAGCTGGAGTACGAGAACTTCAACGCCGCAAGCGCCAAATTTGCCATCCAAGGTAAGAACATCCACCCGGGCTATGCCAAGAATAAGATGATTAACGCCCTGCTTGTAGCTTGCGAAATTTCGGCTATGCTTCCCGCTGCCGAGCGCCCCGAGCATACCGAGGGCTATGAGGGCTTCTACCACTTGGTGAGCATCGCAGGTGGTGTCGAGGCCGCTTCGGCCGACTATATCGTCCGCGACCACGACCGCACCATCTTCGAGAGCCGCAAGGAGTACCTCACTCGCGTTGCCGACTACCTTAATAACAAATACGGCGCCGGCACCGTAACCCTCACCCTGCGCGACCAATACTACAATATGCGCGAGATGGTTGAACCCCACCCCGAAGTCATCGACAAGGCATTCCGTGCCATGACCGATGCAGGTGTTAAACCTATCGTTCGCCCGATTCGTGGCGGCACCGATGGCTCTCGCCTGTCGTATATGGGACTGCCTTGCCCCAACATCTTCACGGGCGGTATGAACTTCCACGGCAAGTATGAGTATTGCTCGCTCGACACCATGGGCCGTGCAATGCAAACCATCATCAACCTTGCACAACTCTGGGCCGAGTAGACCCACCTATATACCTTATTACCAAGAGCGTATCCGAACAAAAGTTGGATACGCTCTTTTTGGGGGTAATTTTGGAATTCGTTTGCAACATATAAAAAATACGAGAAGAGCTGAACTTAATAGTTCAGCTCTTCTCGTACTCGGAGCGGGAATCGAACCCGCACGGGCATTGCTGCCCACAGGATTTTAAGTCCGGCGTGTCTACCTATTCCACCATCCGAGCCCAAATGTGACGGCAAAAATACGACATAATTTTAAAAGCACAAAACTCTATCACCATTTTATCACCCCTCACTCACAACAACATCATCCCCGCAAACGTTTGTATTTTATAAAAATCCGCGCGAAAAAGGGATGTTTTCGCGCATTTTTAGTATTTTTGCCCTGATATTTGCTAATACTGCAACGATGAATTACAGAAAATTACTCCGAATAACCACTATCCTTGTGCTCACCGCCATCACCGCCATCGGCTGTCGAAAGGAGGAGAGCATCGTGTCGAGCTTCGTTATCAACGGCTCCAAGAACTACTACTTTGAGTACGACCAAACCATCAAAATTGAGTTCACTTCCAAACGTATTGCCACCGTGGAGGTAATCTCCAAGCCCGACGGCTGGGACTACTCCGTTCAGACGGGCTATATCGCTATCCATGCTCCCGCATCGGGTGGCGAGGCGAGTGGTACATTCGAGATTAAAGCCACCTCGACCGCCGGTGCTGCATACACCAAGAAGGTAGAGGTTGCCATCGTCTATGCCACCGATCTTTCGACCGAGGGCAAGGCCAACTGCTACATTGCCCCCACTTCGGGACGCTACTCGTTCGACGGAACGAGCGTCGAGGGCATGAATGGCACCATCACACCAAGCGGCGTAAAACTCGTGTGGTGTGCCCCCGCCGACATCGTAAGCTCGGTACAACTGCTAAATGGCGATATTTCGTTCTCGACCTCGGGCGAGGGTAATGCACTTATCGCCGCTACCGACTCCAAAGGCCAAATCATATGGAGCTGGCACATCTGGGCCTCGGACTACGACCCCGCAGCTACAGCCCAAACAAGCAGTGATGGCAACATCCTCATGTCACGCAACCTGGGCGCATGGGCCGAGAGCAACGACACCGAGAAGAGCGCTTGGGGCTCGTGCGGCACCTACTACCAATGGGGACGCAAAGACCCCTTCGTAGGCGGCAAAGCCTATATGCAGACCGTGGACCAAAGCATGTATAACGCTTCGGGCGCATGGGTTGGAGTTAGCGCACGCGCAACCTCGCAATCGGTGGGCACTATCAACTATGCTATCCAAAACCCCACAACCATCATCTATGGCACCGAGAAGAGCGGCTACGATTGGCTCGCCAAACGCGATAATACACTGTGGAGCGCCACCACCAAAACCGCCTATGACCCCTGCCCCGCAGGTTGGCGTGTGGCAATGGCAAGCGCTATCGACTTTGACTCTTCGCAGATAGTGGGTGACTACCTGCGTGGCTGGGAGATTGCCCTGAACGAGTCGGAGAACGCTCTGTTTATTGCCGCCGGTCGCCGTAGCTTTGTGGATGGTGACCTGACCAATGTCGATGTTACGGGCTACCTCCCCGTGGGCTTCTATTGGAGCGCCGAGAGCAATGGAGATAAGGCTACTGCCCTCGAGTTCTCGCCCACCTCAATCGGCCAAAACGCAATCTACCGCGCTAATGCATGCCCCGTCCGCTGCATCAAGATGTAAGAAAATATGTAACTTAATATAAAAAAATACCTGTCCGATGGGCAGGTATTTTTTGTTGGAAATATATTGACAATCCCATTATTTGCACTATCTTTGTGCTATAAATCTTTTGTACGCATCGTTCGATGCGACCTTTTTTCCCCGAATATACATATTTTCGATAATGAACGACATTGAGATTCTCAAGACCAAGTCGAAAGACGAGCTCGAAACTATAGCTGTGGCTATGGGTATCAGCGGCACACACTCCAAAACGGAACTTATCCGCCTTATCACCGGCGAGCCTGCCCCCACCGCCGAACAACCCGAGGAGCAACCCGCTCCCCGCCGCCGTGGACGCCCCCGCAAGGTCGAGGCACAAAAAGTAACCCCCGAAGCCGCCCCCGAGAAACCTGCACAGAGCAAGAATCAAGAGCCCGCACCCGCGGATAATGCGACTCTGACGGAGAGCCCCGCCGTGGACAACAACACCGAAGAGAAGGCCGAGACCGCAAACGCCCGTCCCGAGCCCAAGAAACGCGGCCGCAAGCCCAAAAACAAGGAGCAACACGCCGCCCCCGCCGAGACCGCTGTCGAAACAGCCTATCCCGCGAATGAGAAGCCCGAGGAGAGCCCCGCCGAGAGTGCCGAGCCAACCACCGAGCGCTCCCAACAGCCCGCCGAGGAGAATCGCTATAATCCTCGCCACAACCACTCGTACAGCTACTCGCAGGACGATTTTCTGGGTACTATTGAGTGCGAAGGCGTGCTCGAGGTTATCCCCGATGGCTACGGTTTCCTCCGTTCGGCCGACTACAACTACCTCAACTCGCCCGACGACGTCTATGTTTCGCCCTCGCAAATTAAGAACTTCGGCCTGAAACCCGGCGACACCGTAAGCGGCACCATCCGCCCGCCCAAGGAGGGTGAGAAATATTTCCCGCTGCTGAAGGTCAATATGATTAACGGCCTTACACCCGAGCAGGTGCGCGACCGTGTCCAGTTCGAGTATATGACGCCGCTGTTCCCTAGTAAGAAGTTCTGCCTGACGGGTAACGGCCACAACAACCTGTCGAGCCGCGTGGTCGAGCTCTTCTCGCCCATCGGCAAGGGCCAACGCGGACTTATCGTCGCCCAACCCAAGACGGGTAAAACCGTTCTGCTTCAGAATATTGCCAACGCCATTGCTGATAACCACCCCGAGGTATATATGATTGTGCTCCTGATTGACGAGCGCCCCGAGGAGGTTACCGAGATGGCCCGTAACGTAAAGGCCGAGGTTATCGCTTCGACCTTCGACGAACAGGCCAGCCGCCATGTGAAGGTTGCCGAAATGGTGCTCGAGAAGGCCAAACGTATGGTCGAGTGTGGCCACGATGTGGTTATCTTCCTCGACTCTATTACCCGCCTTGCCCGCGCCTACAACACCGTCCAACCCGCCTCTGGTAAGGTGCTGTCGGGAGGTGTCGATGCCAACGCCCTGCACAAGCCCAAACGCTTCTTCGGTGCAGCCCGCGATACCGAGGAGCGTGGCTCGCTGACCATCATCGCTACAGCGCTCATCGATACCGGCTCAAAGATGGATGAGGTCATCTTCGAGGAGTTCAAGGGTACGGGTAATATGGAGCTTCAGCTCGACCGCAAATTGGCCAACAAACGTATCTACCCGGCTGTGGATGTTGTCGCCTCGGGTACCCGCCGCGAAGACCTTCTGCTCAACAAGGATGTGCTGCAAAAGACATGGATTCTGCGCCGCTACCTCTCGGATATGAACTCGGTGGAGGCCATGGAGGAGATTCGCAAACATATGGAGAATACGGTTGATAACGAGGAGCTGCTCGCAACCATGAATAGCTAAAAACCATCGCGCATGTGCCTACTTTCGCAAAAAAGTTATACCTTTGCACATGCGCCGTTTCTGCGGAAGTAGCTCAGTGGTAGAGCATCGGCTTCCCAAGCCGAGGGTCGCGGGTTCGAAACGCGTTTTGCGCTCAATAAGGGAGGACAGATAACTGTCCTCCCTTATTGAGTTTAAATGTTTACATGAACCCGAGACCCTCAAATAAGTCCCCCGTTAGGGGGATTTAGGGGGAAAACCAAATAAGTGAGAGGGGGATTGGCTACTACGCAGACTTCCGTCTGCTCCGTTTACGCCCATCCCCTACTGCTGCCGCGGGGATTCGAACGGCAGAGCCGTCGAGCGAACACCTCTACAAGCGAGGCACATGCCGAGCTATCATAAAAAATGTTCGCTCAACCCCCGGCTCAAAGTGAGTAATCCCCTACCCCCCCCGAATAAAACAAGGTACGCTACA
>JAZQXR010000113.1:0-17045 GCA_045632975.1 Rikenellaceae bacterium | reverse complement strand
ACTACGACCAATACCAAATCAAACTCACCCCCGATGATATTATCGTCACTTCGGGCGGCTCGGAGGCGGTGTTGTTCGCTTTCATGTCGTGCCTGAATCCGGGTGATGAGATTATCGTTCCCGAGCCCGCCTATGCCAACTACATGGCCTTCGCAATCTCGGCCGGAGCCATCATACGCCCTATCACCTCGACCATCGACGACGGCTTTGCACTGCCCCCTATCGAGAAGTTCGAGGAGTTGATTAACGAGCGCACACGCGGTATCCTAATCTGCAACCCCAACAACCCCACAGGTTACCTGTACACCCGCAAGGAGATGAACAGTATTCGTGACCTTGTTCGCAAGCACGACCTATTCTTGTTCTCGGACGAGGTTTACCGCGAGTTCATCTATACAGGCTCGCCATACATCTCGGCATGCCACCTCGAGGGTATTGAGCAGAATGTTGTGCTGATTGACTCGGTGTCAAAACGTTATTCGGAGTGTGGAATCCGTATCGGTGCATTCATCACCAAAAATAAAGAGGTTCGTAACGCGGTTATGAAGTTCTGTCAAGCACGTTTGAGCCCACCTTTGCTTGGTCAGATCGTGGCCGAGGCTTCACTTGATGCACCGCGCGACTACTCGATTCACACCTACGAGGAGTATATCGAACGCCGCAACTGCCTGATTGACGAGCTGAACAAACTGCCCGGAGTCTACTCCCCCATCCCAATGGGTGCATTCTATACAGTGGCGCGACTGCCCATCGACGACAGCGACCGCTTCTGTGAGTGGTGCCTGAAGGAGTTTAGCTACGAAGGGGCAACGGTTATGCTCGCTCCTGCTTCGGGTTTCTATTCCCACCCCGACATGGGACGCAACGAGGTACGTATCGCTTACGTCCTCGAAAAGCCAGAACTGAAACGAGCCATCAACATCCTCGGCAAGGCACTCGAAGCCTACCCCGGACGAACAGAATAAGCCACACGTCACCAAAGTCAAAGAGCCTATCCCAATCGGGATAGGCTCTTTGTGTTAGATTGTATATATCAGAGATTACTCCTCCTCGATGGTAGGAACAACATCTTTCATACAACGCATCGAGAAACCAGTTGCTTGGTGGAAGCTCGAGTTGGGCGAACCGGTTGCACCGGGATACTTGTGAATCTTGTACTCGTTATCCCAGTTAGCACGCTCGGTGATATATGCCGAAGGAGCATAAATCTCAAGACGCGAGCAGTAAGCACGGAGGTTGTCTTGTGCGTTGGTAGCGTAGCTTGCGCACGAGCCCCAACCCGAGTAGTCCGAACAGGGGTTACCCGAGTCGTACGACAATTGACCCGACATGGGGAGGAACATAGTCTCACCAGTTTGGTAACCGCCGGTGTAGATGTTGTAACCTGCATTGAAGCCCTCGTATTTACACTCGTTCTTCTTGTTGTCGCTGTGTTTCTTGTTCCACTCCGACTCGTATTTGTATTGCGAACCGAAGTCATCAGCGTTGGTCCAACCTACGAACTCCTCGGCACAGTTAATCGACTGCTTAACTTGGTCGTCGCCATCTTTGAACAGAGGGGTGTTAACGTACGCACCTTTGGTCATAACGAATGCCCAAGTTTTGTGGTCAGGTACACGCCATCCGGGAGGACAGGGGTCGTAGATAGTTTTGGTACCATAGTTAGCGCCGGTCTCTGCGTTGTTCGAGTTACCCCAGAGGTAGGTTTGCCAGCTCCACAAGCCGTAAGCATAAACCTCACCATTCTCGGTCTCCTCGTATGCACGGAGGCTCTCGGGAACATACAACCAGCTTGCGGGACGGCCATGGATTTGAGCGCCACCGTAAGCGATATCCGAGCTACCACCGGTAATATAAACGGTAGGATTAGCAATCGAGTAGTTGATGGTTACGTTCTCATCGGGATCCTCGCCGTTGTTAACAGCCAGCTCGTAAACTTGACCCATACCAGTACCTTGGAAGATAGCGGTAACGTCAGTAGCGATACCATCGATGGTACGATAGAGAGGAATACGGGTCGACGAGAGGTAGCTCTTGTACTCTGCGTCACGATAGGGCGAGATAAGCTCTTGGCAACCGGGGAACGGGTCTTTACGGCCCCACTCGTAGTGCAGACCATACGAACCGTGAACGTCAGCATCCGAACCGCTCTTACCGTTGCTCAATGCACCGAGGTTACGGTCCATCAGGGTAACGGGAACTGCGGGCATTACGGTACCGGGATAGGTGATATCCATAGCTTTCGACTCGATATCCTCGTGGTTAACCCAGATGTGCCAGCTCCAGAGAATGTTGGTAGTGAGGGTAGGATCGAACTCGTCCATAACTGCCAGTGCGATAACGGTGTTACCGATGGGAGCGTCTTTCACTACGTCGAACATGATGTAGCCTTTCTCTTTATCCAAACGGATGTTCTCCAACATGGGGTTCATGTTGTCACGCCACAACTCGATAGCCTCGAGACCTGCCTCGTTGAGGTTGATGGGAAGTACAGTGATATACTCCGACTCATCAGCCTTGCCGTTACCACGAACACCAGCTTTGAATTTGTACGAGTAACCGGTTTTGGTAGTGATGTAGCTGTTAGCCGACTCAACCGAGCTCAAATCCTCACCGTCGAAAGCGGCTTGAGTGAAGGTCGATTTGAAGATAGTGGTAGTACCATCCGATGCCGAGCAAGTAATCTCGATATCGCCTTTACGCTCTTTACCGTCGTTGCTATCGTCGGGAGTGTTGGCACCGAACGAAACGGTTACAACAGTCTCACCTGCCTCACCACGGCTGGGCTCAAGCGACAACCAGTTTGCGCTGGTAGTTGCGCTCCAACCATAGTTAGCGTTGATAGTAAGTTGATAGGTACCCTCCGAGCAATCAACTGCTACGTTCTCCTCGCAGCTAACTTTAGGCTCGTTACCTGCTTGTGCTACGGGAACGTCGATTGCAGCGTCACCAAGACCGGTGATAGCGATAACGCCTGCGCGCTCTTTGATAGCGTCGTTTGCACCTACGGTTACTGTGATGGTGGTCTCACCCGATGCACCGCTGGTAGGCTCAACAGTTGCCCACTCGGGAGCGGTAAGGCTCCAAGTACCAGCAGCAGTAAGAACAAAGGTAGTCTCACCTGCCTCGGTAGTCATAAACTCTACTTTAGCGGGCTCGGCAACCAACTTGGGCTCACATGCAGCTTGTACAACAGCGATCTCGGTAGTTTTGCTCTCTGCACCGTCAGTGTAGGTAAGGATAATCTTACCGGTACGAGCCTCGAGAGTCTCGTTGTAAGCGGTAGCAGTAGCGGTGATTTGGGTACGCGAACCTGCATCTGCGGTCTCAACGGTAAACCAGTCACCCTCTTGCGAGAGAGTCCACTCTACGTTCGAAGTTACAGTTACACCACCTGCAGCCTCGGGAGCGTTTTGGAGCTCGATAGTCTCTGCGCTCAACTCAACGGTTGCGCCCAGACCGAGTTGCGATACGGCGATGGTTTTGGTAGCTTTACCGTCTTTCGAAGTAACGGTCAGCTCACCGGTACGAGCGCCAATCTCGTTGTTGGCGGTCTTTGCGATTACGTTAACAGTTGCGTTACCGTTACCTTGCTTCGAGGGAATTTGAATCCAGCTCGCAGTGGTCGAGATAACCCAATCGCAGTTGGCAGTAACGTCGAAAGTAGTTTTCGCACCTTTAGCCTGCTCGAGCGAGATGCTCTCCACCGAAACCTCGATAGAGCTTACAGTCTCACCTTCGTCGGGACCGCTAGGGCAACCAACGAGGGTCAGCGAGAACAAAGCCAAAGCCAGACAACGCCAAAGCGATGCTTTTTTGAAGTTTGTTTTCATAGTAAAGTTTTTAAGTTAATAAAAGGAAATTAGTGTGTTTCAATCTTTTAAATGACAATATACCATATTATCACTGCGAAAGATAGTAATTTTTTTTCGAACACACACATTTTAGGCACATTTTTATGTTTATTTTTCACTCACAAGCGGCGCGTATTCTATCCAAGGATGTATGTTTTTATCTTTTTTTACTATCTTTGCACCCGCTGGCAGGCAGGGTTTGTCGCCGGCCTTCACACGAAGGCGGGAGGAAAGTCCGAGCAACACAGAGCACCGTGCTTCCTAACGGAAAGATGTCCGCAAGGGCGTGGCAGAGTGTAACAGAAAATAACCGCCATCAAACTTGATGGTAAGGGTGAAAAGGCGGGGTAAGAGCCCACCGCGAGAGTGGCGACACTTCTCGGCTGTACATCCCACGGGTTGCAAGACCAAGTATATCGACGCATGTAGGGCTGCTCGTCCGATGTCGAGGGGTAGGTTGCTTGAGGTTGCGAGCAATCGCAATCCTAGATAAATGACAAACACTGTTTCCTCAATAGGGAACAGCACAGAACTCGGCTTATACAGCCTGCCACAACACAAAAGCGTGCTCCAACGGGGCACGCTTTTTTAATTCACAATTCACGATTCACAATTTGCGGAGGGGACAGAATAATTCGCAATTAGGATTCTGCCAACCTACGCTACAAAATGCAGCGACCGCAGAGGGTTTCGACTGCGCGGCGGCCTTCGTAGCCGAGTGAGAGCGAAAACTCATTTACAAACAGCGCAATATGGCTATCTATCACATCGTCGGCCATCTCCTGTGCATGCTCTTTAATATACGCTCGCGACACAGCGGGATGGGCAAAGGCATAGGCCACACTCTGACGCAACAGCTCCTCGAATCGGGCAACCATCTCGGGACTCAATCTACGACTGGCCACAATAGCTCCAAGCGGCAGGGGTAATTCGGTCGCCCTCTCCCACTCCACGCCCAAGTCCGCCACAAGGTGCAGGCCACGCTCGGCATAGGTGAAGCGTCCCTCATGAATCAGCACACCCGCATCGACTTGACCCGAGGCTACGGCATCGGCAATGGTCGAGAAGAGCATTGGTTCCTTGTGGGTAATATGGGGGAAGAGTCTGCTCATTAGCGCATTGGCTGTTGTATGCAGACCGGGGACTGCCACTCTCAAATTGGGGTTGGTAATATCCACATCACCCGAGCTCACCAGCAGCGGGCCATTACCACGTCCCAGAGCACTACCACTATCGAGCACCGTATATCGGTCTGCGATAGCGGGCAGCACGGCGTAGCTGATTTTGGATATATCCGCACCATCGTCTATCACTCGGGCATTGAGTTGCTCAATATCGAGGTACTCCACCTCAATCTCAAATGGGGCAGTATCTATTCGGCCATTGACAATGGCGTCAAACATAAAAGTATCGTTGGGACAGGGGGATATATTAAGCGAAAGTTTCATCAGAAGTCAGTTGTTTAAGTATCTCTGTAAGGGCTTCGGCAAGGCCTCTTGCGCACTCACGAACATCCTCTATATCAAAGCGTTCGCCAACGACATTGGATATTGTACGCACCTGCATTGAGCGCACTTCGAGCGCCGCTGTCGTAGCAAAGAACGCCGCGCCCTCCATATTCTCGACATCAGCCTCGGTAAGCGAAGCATAGGGCACACCACAGCCATTGACCGTATTGCTCACAACGGCCTCGAAGCCTCGCGGAAGGTCGGTAGCACAGTATTCGCGTCGAAAAAGCGGGGTGAATCGTTCGCCGCCTATCTCGCTCCAGCTCTCAACGCGCCCCATATCGGCAACGCTCTCGGCACGCACAGCTACCGTTTGGCCATAGGCAAGTCGGTCGGTATAACTCCCCGCAACGCCCGCAAGAATAACAAGGTCGGGATGGCTCTGTGCGACAACACGGGCTACGCTCGCGCCACACTCGGCCATACCCACACCACAAATCACGACCTCGCACCCTGTCGGGGGCACGAAGAACTCCGCTTCGGTGCGGGTTGGGAACATGATTACAACTCTCATGGCGGATTAGTTCACACGATAAGCCTTATCCACACCCTTAATCGAGAGCAGTTTATAGATTACGGCATCCAGGGCACTGGTATGAGGCACCTCCAAATCGATGGTACCTATAAGTTTATTCTCCTTGCGGTCGGGGCGCATATTCATAAGGCGAATATTGAGCTTCATTTCCTGGGTGATGATGTCGGTAATCTTATTGAGGATGCCCGTAACATCATCGACCGCAATACGAATCGTAGCTCGGAATCCACGCAAGGCGGCATTAGTACGCCAACGGGCAGGAATCACTCGATAGGGGTGGCGTTCCTGCATGTGCATACCATTAGGGCAATCTACGCGGTGGATGGTGATACCCGCATTGACCGTCACGAAACCAAAAATCTCGTCACCCATAACCGGATTACAACACTTCGCAAACTTATACTCGAGATTCTGAATCGAATCGTCGATAGTGAGCACATCTCCCCCACCCGAGTCGGCCGACTTGAGCGGTTTGGGCGGCGCTGCGGTTGTCGCTTTACGGTCGTCGTCAAACTCTTTGTTGATATAACGAGTCAGAACATCCTTAACATCGGCAAGGTCTATCTTCTCGTTGGCAATCATCATATACATAAAGGTGATTGCCTTCTGCTTGTAGTATTTGCTCAAGAAGGTAACGGCCTCGTCGAAAGTGACAGGCAGTTTCCAATTTTTCAGTTTGCGTTCCAGCTCCTCACGACCCATATTGGCAACTTTGGCCTGCTCCT
Organism: Rikenellaceae bacterium; assembly: GCA_045632975.1. GTDB lineage: Bacteria > Bacteroidota > Bacteroidia > Bacteroidales > Rikenellaceae > UBA940. The sequence continues at coordinate 10,423 of JAZQXR010000113.1, read as the reverse complement.
CACGCAGACAGGTGCGAATCTTATTCTTAGCGCGAGTGGTGGTTGCTATATTGAGCCAATCGGATTTGGGCTTTTGGGTTTTGGAGGTTAGCACCTCGACAATATCGCCATTCTGGAGCACATGTTTAATCGGCACATTGCGGCCATTAACCTTTGCACCCGTACACGAAGCGCCCAGATTGGTGTGAATCGAGAATGCAAAGTCCAGCACGGTAGCACCCTCGGCCATACGTCGCAAATCGCCATTGGGCGTAAAGAGGAATATCTCGCCCGACGAGAGTTTGCTATCGAAGTGACGCTGGATGGTGTGCGCCTCGGTACTCTCCAGCAGTTCGCGCAGACGGGCCAACCACTGTTCGGAGCCTGACTCTCCCTGCTGAACGCCTTTATAGCGCCAGTGCGCAGCAATACCACGCTCGGCAACCTCGTCCATACGTTCGGTACGGATTTGAATCTCAACCCAATGGCCGTCACCCGAGGCAACGGTGGTCTGCAACGACTCATAGCCGTTGGACTTGGGAATCGACACCCAATCGCGCAGACGTTCGGGGTTGGGCATATAGAGGTCTGTTACCATCGAGTAGACGCTCCAACATGCAGCCTTCTCCTGCTCCGGAGCGCACCCCTCAATAATAATGCGAATGGCATAGAGGTCGTACACCTCGTCGAAGGTTACATGGCGCTTTTTCATCTTGTTCCAGATGGAGAAGATGCTCTTTGTTCGCGCTTTGATATGGTATTTAACCCCTGCGGCCTTGAGTTTGGCCTCGATGGGCACTATAAATCTTGCTATAAATGCGTCGCGCTCCTCCTGCGTATCGGTCAGGCGGCTTTGGATATAGGCATAGTCCTCGGCCTCGAGGAAACGCAGTGCAAGGTCTTCGAGTTCGCTTTTAATGGAGTACAGGCCCAACTTATGGGCAATCTGTGCGTAGAGGTGCAAGCTCTCCCAACTCTTCTTGGCACGTTTACCCTCGGGGAAGATGCCCAGCGAACGCATAACCTCCAGACGGTCTGCGAGTTTGATGAGAATAATACGCGGGTCGGTCGAGTAGCTAATGATAAGCTCGCGAGTATTCTCGGCCTGTTCGGCAGAGACCTTGGGGTGAATATCCGAGATATTGCACAGTCCACGGGTAATAGCCACACACGCCTCGCCAAAGCGCTCGCCCACCTCCTCGGCAGTCATAAGTCCAAGGCGCACGACATCGTGCATAATGGTCGAGATAGCCGAGTTTCGTCCCAGACCAATTTCGGCAATCACAATCTCGGCGGTACGCACCGAGTGGTCGAGCAGCGGCGAACCATCATAACGTGTTCGCTCGCCCAGAGCCTCGGCCGCACTCACGAGTGCAGCGTCAATCAGTTCGGCACTGTGGGCACTAAATTGCTGGCGACTCAATTCGCGCAGACGGCTGTATCTTTCCAGAAGTTGTTCCATAGCAGAGAGGTTTTGCCGGGTTAGTTTTGACAAAGTTACAAAATCTTACTGAAATTATGATAGGTATTGGTCGCTTTTTTCGTATCTTTGTTCCGTTATGAGTAGATATAGACTTGCTATTTTTGACCTGGACGGCACACTGCTCAACACCATTGGTGATTTGGCCGCGTGCTGCAACCATATTCTCTCGGCCGAGGGGCTACCCACTCACACCTTCGACCAATACTGCAACTTTGTAGGCAACGGCGTAAAACGACTCGTCGAGCGCTCCATTCCCGAACACCTGCGCACACCCGAGTATATTGAGCTGATGCGAAGCCGTTTTGTGGCACACTACTACGAGCATATCGACCTCAATACCGTGCCCTACGATGGTATCGTACAGTGCCTCGAAGAGCTTTCATCGCGTGGGGTTATGCTCGCCGTAGCATCCAACAAATTTCAGGCCGGAACGGTGCGCCTTGTTGAGCGGTTCTTTCCGCAAGTAAAGTGGGAAGCTATACTCGGTGGACGCGACGGCATACCCGCCAAACCCGCGCCCGACATTGCGCTGGAGATTATCGACAAATGCGGTGTGAGCCCCGAGCAGACGCTATTCATAGGCGATTCGGGCGTAGATATACAGACTGCCCATACCGCCGGTGCAACCGCCGTGGGATGCGCATGGGGATTCCGCGCCATCGAGGAGTTACGCGAGAACTCCGCTGACCACATCATTCACCACCCGAGCGAAATACCAAACCTCATATAACAAGCAGAGCCTGTTCAACGAAGAAGTTGACAGGCTCTGTTTCTATGACTATTATTCCTAAATTATTCGCCTTTGAGGCCAAGCAAAAGTTTTTTGAGTACGGTTTGCGCCGAAATCTCGCGATTGGCAGCCTCGGCAATCACAATGCTCTGCGGACTCTCAATCACCTCGTCCGTAACAATCATATTACGACGCACGGGCAGACAGTGCATAAAGTAGGCGTTGTTGGTAAGTGCCATCTTCTCGGCATCGACAGTCCAGCTACGGTCGGTCGAGAGCACTTTGCCATAGTTGGGGTCTGCGTACGCCGACCAGTTCTTGGCATATATAAAGTCCGCACCCTCGAATGCTTTACGTTGGTCATACTCGACGCGTGCATTGCCAACAAATTTGGGGTCGAGCTCGTAGCCCTCGGGGTGAGTAATAACAAAGTCATAACCCGCGGCGTTCATCCACTCGGCAAAGCTATTGGGCACGGCTTGGGGTAGTGCGCGGGGGTGAGGTGCCCACGTAAGCACCACCTTGGGTCGAGCTACGCGTTTATGCTCCTCGATGGTAATAAGGTCAGCAAAGCTCTGCAGAGGGTGACCCGTTGCGGCCTCCATGCTAAACACCGGTCGGCCCGAATATTGAATGAATTGATTGATAATCTTCTCGGTGTAATCATCCTCTTTGCTCTCGAAGCGGGCAAACGAGCGCACACCGATAATATCGCAGTAGCAGCCCATTACGGGGATAGCCTCAAGCAGGTGCTCGGGTTTATCTCCATCCATCACCACGCCACGTTCGGTTTCGAGCTTCCACGCGCCTTGATTCACATCGAGCACCATGGTATTCATACCGAGGTTCATAGCCGCTTTTTGGGTCGATAGGCGGGTACGAAGGCTCGAGTTGAAGAATATCATGAGCAGGGTTTTGTTGCGTCCCAGCTCGGTAAATTGGAAGCGGTCGCGTTTGATTTCGAAGGCTTCGGCAAGTGCGGTATTCAAATCGCCGAGGTCATATACAGAGGTGAATTTTTTCATAAAAGTTTGCATTTTTTAAGTTCAAGCGATTGACAAATTTAGCAAAAAAATGTGAGATTACTCCATCTCTCACAAAAAAAAGAGCCCGCACAAGGCAGGCTCTTTGATGGTTCAATGTGTATAACCAACGAAATTTAGAATTTGATTTCGGCAGCAGAACGCTTAACATCGAAGCCAATCGAGCGGAACCAGGGGAACATATCACGACCCATAGCTACACTAACGAGTGCAACGGTGTTATTAGCATCGAGCTTGGTGATTTGGTCTTTGCCGGCCATAGCTCGTTTCGCCTTATAGTAGTCGGCAACCCAATCGGGGTTCTCGGCACGCAGTTGCTCGAAAATCCACATCGACTTACCCCAGTGGATACCATAGAGTTGGTTTTGGGGAACATCCTCAACACCACGTTTCCAGCTCTTACCATCAATGTCATAGAGTTTGAACTCGGGATCGAGTTTGGTTGCTTGACGGATAGTGTTAGCGATACGACGCTCGGCCTCCTCTTTGTGGCCCAGCTCCATCATTGCAAGGTAACCAACGTAGGTTGCGATAGGCTCATTCCAAATCTCGGCCCAAGGCAGCACCCACGAGTGAACCGACTCGTGAGTGATAAACTCAATCATCGAGTCCTCGCGGTTGGGGAAGTCACCCCACCATACAGCCAGAGCGATGACCTCACCTGCCGAGTAACCACCGCCACCGGTAGGAATAAGCACAATCTTCGAGCCCATATTAGCCGACAGGGGCACACCCATCAGACCCTCAACAACGGGCATGGTTTTCTTGGCAATCTCGAACATAGCCTCGGCACAGGGAGCGAGGTAGTCGTTGTAGGTAATATCAAGACCATCTTGTTGGATTTTGTTCTCAACGCACTCGATATATTGGTGTGCAAGACCCTTCTCGGTATCGACACTCTTACCACCACGAACAACATCGCGCCATACGCGGTGCCACATTTCGCGGTTGATGGTATCATAAATATCGTCGGTATTGTCACCCAACAGACCACGAACACCTACCAGAACTTTACCTTTGCCCTTCTTGGTGTAAGCCAGCATAGGATTACCCTCGGCATCGGTCACAGCCACAGTCCACTTGCCGGGTTTGGCAAGCTCAAGGTGGTGGCGGGTCGAACCTTTCATTGCTACCTCGGGGGCTGTTGCATACTTCTCGGCTGCGGTAAGCGGCGCGGCAACGCCCTCAACGAACGATGCGCCGAACACCTCTGCCAGATCATTTTGCGAAGTGCTGGTACCATTGCTCAAAATCATCAGGCTACCACCCTCGCGCAAGAAGGCTTTGATTTTGTCGATATCCTTCTCAACATAGGGCAGACGATCGTCGCAGTTGAACAGCATCAGCATATTGGCGTTCGACAAATCCATATTGTAGATACAGCTCCAACCGGTGGTATACTTATCCTCACCGCCATTGAGGTATTGGCGTTTGAAGCCCCAATCTGCGTGGAAATCGTAGTAGTGAGAGAGGTTGTTAATGGCATAAACCACGGGTTCTGCACCCTCCTCGGTCGCGGCGCACGACGAGCAGCAGCTCGACATTACAAGCGACGACAGAGCCAATGCTCCGAATATAAGTTTTTTCATAATTTTCTACTTGCTTTTTGTGATTACTTAATAGGACGAGCCTCAACACCCTCGGCGGTAACAGCCACTGGGTTAATCTTGCCATCCTCGGCAAAGGTCATCTTCTCGACACAGATTACACGGTCGTTGGGACCTGCATCCATCGAGGGACGACGGTGATAGAAGAAGTACCACTCATCGGTACCGGGAACGTTCACAACCGAGTGGTGACCTGCGCCATTACCCACGGTCTCGTTACGCAAGATAGCCGCGCCGATACGGTTGAAGGGGCCAAAGGGCGAATCTGCGATAGCATAAGCCACGTTGTAGCTCGAGTTGGTGAAAGCACCCTCGCTCCACATGAAGTAGTATTTACCGTCACGTTTGAACATGAACGAGCCCTCGGTATAGCCACGGGGTGTAACCTCAAGAAATTTAGCCACCTCGGGGTCGGTGCTACCACCCTCGTTGTATACTACGCCGTTATACTCAAACTCCTTGACGCCTTTCAGGTCGTCGGTCAGTTTGACTACATTGCAGTGACCCCAGCCACCATAGTACATATAAATCTCGCCATCCTCATCCTCGAACAGGCATTGGTCGATGGGTTGAGCATTATTGGCAATGGTCGAGATAAGGGGAGCACCGATGTGGTCAGCAAAAGGACCCTCGGGGGTATCTGCAACAGCGATACCGATACCGCCAAACTTATCGCCATAGGGGATGTTGTTTGCACCGAAGATAAGGTAGTATTTACCATCTTTCTCGAATGCAGCGGGAGCCCAAAGAGCCTCTTTAGCCCAAGTGATAGTCTCGGTCGAGATAATGTTCTCGTGTTTGGTCCAGGTGATAAGGTCTTTCGACGAGAAGCAGTCCATCGACTTTTGCTCGTGGAATGCCAGCGAGATGGTGGGATACACCCAATAGGTATCGCCATAAATCATGGCATGGGGATCTGCATACCAGCCCTCTGCGATGGGATTACCCGAGGTACGAGGTTGGCACGAGGTGAGAGCCGCAACAAAAGCAAGGCAGCCCGCCATAAGTGTAAGTTTTTTCATAGTGTATAAGTTTTGATTAAGTTTTCTATTGGATTCTACGAGCACCATCGCCGATAACCACGTCGATTACGCGAGGCTCAACACCGAACTCGGCAGCGAATTTAGCTTTGACATTTGCAATATAGCCATCATAAGCCTCGGCCTCAAGGAGGTGGATAACACAGCCACCAAAGCCGCCACCCATCATGCGGGCACCCAGCACTCCCTCGGTCGAGCGAGCAATATCGGCAATAAAATCAAGCTCCTTGCAGCTTACGCCATACTCTTTGCTCAAGCCATCGTGGCTACCGAAAATCTTTGCACCAAAGGCTTTGTAGTCACCGGCCTCGAGTGCATCGCAAGCATCGAGCAGACGTTGGTTCTCATCTATAACGTATGCACAGCGGCGGTAGGTCATCTCGTCCATCTCGCCTTTGTACTTATCGAGCATCTCGCGGGTTACATCGCGCAGACTCTCCACGCCACTCTCGTGTGCAGCAACCACAGCCACACCCTTCTCGCACTGCTCACGGCGCACATTATATTCGCTCGAAGCGAGCGAGTGTTTAACCATCGAGTCCACCAGCACCACGCGGCAACCCTTCGGGTCGAACGGAACAAGTGTATACTCGAGCGAGCGGCAGTCCAAACGGATAAGTTTACCCTCACGGCCCATAAGGCTGGCGAATTGGTCCATAATACCGCAGCGGACGCCGATATAGTTATGCTCGGTCATTTGGCCGATTTTGGCAAGCTCCTCGCGCGAGAAACCGAGGCCATACTCCTCATTGAGTGCATAGCCGAATGCACTCTCCAGAGCGGCGCTCGACGAAAGGCCAGCGCCCAGAGGCACATCGCCACCAAACACAACCTCAAATGCACCTACTTTGCCACCACGTTTGGCCATCTCCTGAACGATACCATAGGGGTAGCAAGCCCACTGCTCGGCAGGTTTCTCCGCACCCGAAAGGTTCCACTCGAGGGTTACGTCGTAGTCGACCGAATAGAGGGTCGACACCTCGCCCTCGACGGGACGGATAGCGACATAGATAGCCTTGTCGATAGCTCCGGGCAGTACAAAGCCCAAGTTGTAGTCGGTGTGCTCGCCAATCAGGTTGACACGTCCGGCCGAAGCATAAACATGGTAGTCGGCACCGAAGCGCGACTCAAACTCTTTTTTGATTTTGTCTAACATGGTTGTATCTTTAAGTTTTTTAATAGTTTCGGGATAACAGACATCGGCCAGAAAGAGTCCCGCAGCGGGAGCCGACGAACTCGACAAGCGAAGGTCTCTTGCGCGGACAATCTCGCCAAAGCGCTCGGCGGTAATCTTTCCACGACCCACATCCACAAGCGTTCCGACAATCGCCCGCACCATATTACGCAGGAAGCGGTCGGCACGAATCGTAAATCGCAACTCGCGGCCACTCACCCACTCCCACTCGGCACGCGTCACACGGCAGATGTTGGTATGGTTGTTCGAATTGAGCTTTGCAAACGAGGTAAAGTCGCGCTCCGCGAGCAGATACTCGGCAGCGCGGTTCATCGCCTCGACATCGAGCGTTCCGAAGTACTGCCATGTGGTCTCGCGGCGGAAGGGCTCTTTGCCAAGCAGAATGTGGTAGTGATACTCTCGTTCGGTGGCGTCAAACCTTGCATGAGCATCGTAGGCCACACGATAGATTCGGCTGATGGCTATATCGCCGGGCAGCATCGAATTGAGGTGGTAGCAGAAATCTGCCGTATCGGCAATCTCGCGCACGGTATCGAAGTGCGCAATATAGAACGCCGCATGCACACCTGTATCGGTTCGGCCGGCACCAACAACCTCGGTCGCACGTCCCAGGCGGCGCGACAAGGCCTCCTCCAGAGTTTGTTGCACGGAGGGTGCATTGGGCTGTCGTTGCCAACCGTTGTAGGCGGTGCCTTTGTATGCCAATTCGATAAAGTATCTCATAATTTACAAAACTACAAAAAAACTATCAAAAATCCATACTTTCAGCCCATTAAAAACAAAAAAATAAAAAAGAGCGCGTCCAAAAAATCATTGGACGCGCTCCTCGTAATAAAGCAATAACCGACTACATCAATTTCGCAAACAGTTTGCTGAATGTAGTCTCGTCGTGCAGCAGTGCGGGCAGAGCCTCGATAGCTACGCGTTCTTGGGTCATGCTATCGCGGTGACGAACGGTCACGGTACGGTCGCTCAAAGTTTGAGTATCGACGGTGATACAGATAGGGGTACCGATAGCATCTTGACGACGATAGCGTTTGCCGATACTGTCTTTCTCATCGTACTGAACATTGTAGTCGAACTTGAGCATATTTACAATCTCGCGGCCAATCTCGGGCATGCCATCCTTCTTAACCAGGGGCAGAACTGCAGCCTTAACGGGGGCGAGCTGTGCAGGAATACGGAGCACGGTACGCTCCTCGCCATTCTCGAGTTTCTCCTCGCAGTAGGCGGCCGACAGCACTTGCAGAATCATACGATCCACACCAATCGAGGTCTCAACAACGTAGGGAACATAGCTCTCGCCTGTCTCCACATCGAAGTATTGCATCTTCTTGCCCGAGTATTTTTGGTGTTGACCCAGGTCATAGTCGGTACGCGAGTGGATACCCTCAACCTCTTTGAAACCGAACGGGAAGTTAAACTCAACATCCGATGCCGCATTTGCATAGAATGCGAGCTTCTCGTGGTCGTGGAAACGGTAGTTTTGCTCACCGAAGCCGAGCGCTTGGTGCCACTTCATACGGAAATTCTTCCAGTGCTCGAACCAACGCATCTCCTCGCCGGGACGCACAAAGAACTGCATCTCCATCTGCTCGAACTCGCGCATACGGAAGATGAACTGACGAGCCACAATCTCATTACGGAAAGCCTTACCGATTTGGGCGATACCGAAGGGGAGTTTCATACGGCCGGTTTTCTGTACGTTCAGGAAGTTCACGAAGATACCTTGTGCAGTCTCGGGACGCAGATAGATGGTGTTTGCACCCTCCGACACCGAACCGATTTTGGTATCGAACATAAGGTTGAATTGGCGCACCTCGGTCCAGTTGCGAGTACCCGAAATGGGGCATACAATCTCGCAGTCAAGGATAATTTGACGCAAGCCCTCAAGGTCGTTGGCATTCAGCGCATCGGCCATGCGTTGGTTCACACCATCGCGTTTGGCCTTAATGTCGAGTACGCGGGGCGAGGTTGCCAAATATTGCTCCTCATTGAACGACTCGCCAAAGCGTTTGCGAGCCTTCTCGACCTCTTTATTGATTTTCTCATCTTGTTTGGCAATCCAATCCTCGATAAGAACATCTGCGCGGTAGCGTTTTTTGCTATCCTTGTTGTCAATCAGAGGGTCGTTGAATGCGCTAACGTGGCCCGAAGCCTCCCAAGTTTTGGGGTGCATGAAGATAGCTGCGTCGATACCAACCACATTGTCGTGCAGTTTGGTCATCGCGTCCCACCAATAGCGTTTTATGTTGTTTTTGAGCTCAACACCGAGCTGTCCGTAGTCATACACTGCACTCAAGCCGTCGTAGATTTCGCTCGACGGGAAGATGAAGCCATACTCCTTGCAGTGAGCCACGAGTTTTTTGAAAAGTTCCTCTTGTGTCATAATCTTTTGGATTTATTTTGGCACAAAAGTACGTTTTTTTTATCAACTCGCCACATCTATTTTTCGTTTTTTCACAGGAAAGCCGTAACTTTGCAGGGTATGTCGAGAATTTTAGCGATAGATTATGGCGCAAAGCGCACAGGAATAGCCGTCACCGACCCTCTGGGAATCATTGCCCAGCCGCTCGAAACGGTGGCTACGGCCGAGCTTATGACTTTTCTGAAAAAGTATACCTCGACCGAGAGCGTAGAGTGTATCGTGGTGGGTCTTCCGCGTCAGATGGATGGCTCGGAGTCGGAGAATATGGCTCGCATCAAACCCTTTGTGGGTCGTCTGCGCAAGGAGCTGCCCCAAATTCCTGTCGAATACTACGACGAGCGTTTCACCTCGGTGCTGGCTCAACGCACAATGATTGACGGCGGTGTACGCAAGATGGATCGCCGCGACAAGGGTATGGTCGACCGCATAAGCGCCGCAATTATCCTTCAAGGCTACATGGAATCGAAAAAATAGACACAAATTTATGATATACCCCATCTCTATCTACGGTGCATCGGAGCTCAAAGCGCTGTCGGCACCCATCGACCAGGAGACCGATGTCAAACAGCTCTCCGCAGATATGTTTGCCACCATGTATCAAGCCGGTGGCGTGGGTCTTGCCGCACCCCAAATCGGCATGAACATCCGCATGTTTGTAATCGACGCCTCGCCTTGGGCCGAGGAGGAGCCTGCATTGGCCGACTTCAAAAAGACCTTTATCAACGCCGAGATATATGAGTACGGCGAGGAAGAGGACTACTTCTCGGAGGGATGTTTGAGCCTGCCCGGACTCTACGAGGATGTCAAGCGCCCCACCTCGATTCGCATTCGCTATGTGGACGAGAATTGGGAGGAGCACGACGAGTTCTACGACGGCTATGCTGCGCGTGTGATTCAGCACGAGTACGACCACCTCGA
>JAZQXR010000112.1:0-7145 GCA_045632975.1 Rikenellaceae bacterium | reverse complement strand
CCGACTTCACAGAATCAAGCGAATACCCCTTGACACACACCAATATAATATCTGCCTTCTGGTCGTACTCCTCGGCGGTATAAGCATTAAGCCTTGCGCGATGCTCTCCCAGTATATCCGACTTGAGCAGTAGGCCACCCTGTCGTATGGCTTCGAGTTGTTCGCCACGCGCTATACAATCGACACTCTGCCCACCAAGCGCCAGGAACGACGCAAGAGTACCACCCACGCCACCCGTTCCGACCACAAGAAATTTTTTGCTCATATTCTCCAAAATTTATATTTACGCAAAGATAACCATTTTGGGCTACATAACAAAAAGCCGTGCGAGGTTTTCCCCGCACGGCGTCGCCCACACACACTTTTGGGCGCGTAAAGGAAAGACCTTTACTTAATTTCGATTTGGCGGCTGGTTTTGTGTTCAGCCATTTCGGGCTTTTTGGGTATGGTGATACACAGAATACCCTTGTCCATGGTCGCGTTTATCTGCTCGCGGTCTACATCCTCGGGCAGGAGCATTGTTTGCTGAAACTTGGTGTAGGCAAACTCTCTACGCAGATAGTGCGTCTCGTTGTTCTTGCTTTCATCCGCAGTTTTGCATTTACACTTACACTCCATGGTAATAACCATATCGCCGTTCTCGTTGATACCCACATTGAAATCCTCTTTGCACATACCCGGGGCTGCAACCTCCACTTTGTACTCGGTTTTACTCTCCTTGACATTGATTGCCGGAGTTGTGCCCACACTGCGAGGCTCAAGCCATTCGTTTCCGAGCCATTCATTGAAGATTGAAGGCAGCCAATTTTGATTTCGTCTTGTGATGGTCGACATAAGTTTTCCTCCTGTTTTTTTTGGTTAAACATTCGCTCAATATGTTTCCAAAGCGCGTGCCAAGTACAAATCTGGGCTCGGTAATTTGACATTTCGCCTAAAAAACCTATCTTTGCGTGGATTTAACCCAAAACTATGGAATCACTCAAAGAGCTATACAGAATAGGACGTGGCCCCTCAAGCAGCCACACCATGGGCCCGGCCAAAGCGGCTGCACAATTTGCTGCACGCCACCCCGAGGCCGATAGCTTCCGCGTAACACTGTACGGAAGTCTTGCCGCAACAGGCAAAGGCCACATGACTGACATCGCCATCATCGACGAGCTACAGAAAGTTGCCCCCGTAGAGATTGTTTGGCGCCCCGACGAAATACTCAAACGACACCCCAATGGTATGCGCTACGAATCTATCGTAGGCGGTCAGGTAACCAACGATTGGCTTGTATTCAGCGTAGGCGGTGGAAAGATTGTAGACGAACACGAGATTAACAAAGCTACCAATATATATAATCTATCGACCATCCACGACATTCTGGAGTGGTGTCGCAACGAGGGTTGTGCATTCTGGGAGTATGTCGAGATGTGCGAGGGCCCCGAGATTTGGGACTACCTGACCGAGGTATGGAAGACCATGTGTGCCTCTATCGAGAACGGACTTAATCACGAGGGAGTATTGCCCGGTGGACTCGGCGTTCGACGCAAGGCGGCTACCTACTTTGTGAAGGCCAAAGGATACACCCACTCACTCAACTCGCGCGGTAATGTGTATGCCTATGCACTCGCCGTATCGGAGGAGAATGCAGGTGGCGGGACTATCGTGGCTGCACCTACTTGTGGTTCGAGCGGTGTACTTCCGGCTGTGTTGTACCACCTCTACACTGCCCACCAATTCCGCGAGGTGCGTATCGTTCGTGCACTCGCTACCGCAGGACTATTTGGCAATGTGGTTAAGACCAATGCTTCGATTTCGGGTGCCGAGGTAGGATGCCAAGGCGAGGTAGGTGTTGCATGCGCAATGGCCGCAGCTGCTGCGTGTCAGCTCTTTGGTGGAACGCCCAACCAGATTGAGTATGCTGCCGAGCTCGCGCTGGAGCACCACTTGGGTCTGACCTGTGACCCCGTATGTGGACTGGTTCAGGTACCCTGCATCGAGCGCAACGCTATTGCCGCTGCACGCGCCCTTGATGCAAATATCTACGCAACATTCTCGGACGGCCACCACGGCGTAAGTTTCGACGATGTTGTCGAGGCCATGAAACAGACCGGTCACGACATCCCGAGCCTCTACAAGGAGACCTCGATGGGTGGACTTGCCAAGCTCAAAGGCAAATAGAGTATCATCATACCACAAAAAAGGAACAGTTATTGCCTTCGCTCCGAAGGTAGTAACTGTTCTTTTTATTATACGCCTATGAAACGCCTGATATTTATGCTGTGTATGCTCGCCCCAATGGTGACAAGCGCACAGAGCGATTGGTTTGTCCCCTCGAAGGTCGGAACCCAACTCCGTTATGCCGTCTACAACCAAGATGGCACCATCACAAGCTATATGACAACCACAACCGACTCCGTTACACTCACGGCCGACAGCACATGGATTGTTCACCAACGCTCCACGCTCTACAACGCCCGCAATCAACCGACAGGCGCTGTACTATATTCCGAGAGTAGAATCTCTAACGACACTACCTATCTGGCCATCAACCGCATCTCGAACAACTCCGGCGCGCGTGTACGCACATGGGGCACGCTTGTTGCTCTGCCGCCAACCATAACTCCGAGCACAACATTCGCCAACCAATCTCTGGACTGCACCGTCAGGTATGCCGGCATGACGTTCAACGCCACCACCAACATCAACGACATCAGCCTTATGAACTACGAGACGCTCACCGTGGACAACCGCATATACAACACCATAAAGCTCTCCTACAACACCTCGACTCGAGTGCTCGGGCGTAATGAGCAGTCGTTCGTAACCACATGGATAGCCAAGCAGGTAGGTATTATGCTTGTGGTTGTCGACAACCAACAATCGGGCGAATCGACAACCACCAAACTAATCGGGATAAGCGAATGGTCAGGCAGCACGGACCAATAGTCGCAACTCGCTCTGCATACACTCCACGCCCACTGTATCGCCCGGAGCGACCTCGCCTGCAACTATCATCTGCGCCAAAGGCTCTTCAATTTGGTCGAGAATGGTGCGTTTGAGCGAGCGCACTCCGTAGTGAGGTTCATACCCCCACTCGGCAAGAAGCCTGCGTGCATCGAGCGACAACTCTACATTGTAGCCTAATCGCAAGGCTCGCTCGCGCAGCAGTCCGAGCTCCAGCTCGACAATAACCTCAATGTCCGCCATACTCAACGTATTGAACACCACAATATCATCTATACGATTGATAAACTCGGGCGCAAACTTCTCGACAAGAGCCTTGCGATACTCCGCTTCGGCGCTCTTTGCTCGGTTCTGCTCGCTTACTCGGGTCGCATAACCCACGCTCTGCACTCGGCGCACGGCCGACGAAGAGCCCACATTCGAGGTCATGATGATAACCGTATTCTTAAAGTCTACTCGACGACCTATACCATCCGTCAGCACACCCTCATCAAGCAGTTGCAACATCAGATTGAACACATCGTCATGCGCCTTCTCAATCTCATCGAACAGCACCACCGAGTAGGGCTGACGCCTTACGGCCTCGGTCAGTTGTCCACCCTCACCATAGCCCACATACCCGGGTGGCGAGCCAATCAGGCGCGAAACATTATGCGAATGGCTATACTCACTCATATCGAGTCGTATCAGCGCATCCTCACGGTCGAACATACTGCGTGCCAGCTCTTTGGCAAAATGGGTTTTACCCACTCCCGTAGGTCCCACAAATAGGAATACACCTATCGGCTTTCCCGGGTCTTTAAGACCTGCACGACTACGAACAATGGCCCTCGTAACCTTCTCTACTGCTTTGGTCTGCCCAACGACGACCCTCTCTAGAGCCTCGCGCATACCGGCCAATCGTCCTTGCTCACCCATAGCAATTCGCTCAACGGGGATACCCGTAATCGAGGTTATGATTCGCTCTATATCCCGCTCATCGACCACCGCTGTACTCTCCACAGAGCCGAGCACCTGTTTGCGCGCTCCCGCCTCGTCCATTATATCAATCGCCTTGTCGGGAAAGTGACGCTCCGAGATATATCGCTCCGCAAGCTCCACACATGCGCTCAACGCCTCGGGAGTGTAGCGTACCGAGTGGTGACGCTCGTAGTGAGCCTTGATGTTTTGTAATATGTGCAGCGTCTGCTCGGGCGTTGTAGGCTCAACCACGATTCGCTGGAAACGGCGTTCGAGTGCGGCATCACGCTCGATATTCTCGCGATACTCGTCGAATGTTGTCGCCCCGATGCACTGCATTTCACCACGTGCCAGCGCCGGTTTGATTATGTTGGCCGTATCAAGACTTCCCTGCGTGCTGCCCGCACCGACAATAGTATGAATCTCATCAATAAAGACAACCATATCTCGTCCCGAGCGAAGCTCATCAAGAATGGCACTCATGCGCTCCTCGAACTCGCCACGATATTTTGTACCTGCAACCAGCGAGGCGACATCGAGCGACAACACCCGCTTATCCCGTAGCACTTGCGGTACTGCGCCCGCCACGATACGCAGAGCCAAACCTTCGACAATGGCACTCTTACCAACGCCCGCCTCGCCAATCAGCACAGGATTATTCTTCTTGCGGCGACCCAGAATCTGAATCAATCGTTCAATCTCGGCGTCACGTCCAATCACACTATCTATGCGTCCCTGTCGCGCCAATTCGGTTAGGTCGGTCGAGTATCGTTCGAGCACAGACTCCCTCTGTTCACTCTTTGAGACTTCATGTATATTGATAGCAAGAGGCGAGCTGCCTCCAAGCAGGCGGGGGTCACGCGCAACGGACAAATCTTCGTCAGTCGAGTCCATATACATTCTCTCTTCGAATAGCGAAGTGGTAACGCCATACATTTCGAGTATACGCGAGGAGATGGTCGTGCGATCGGCCAGCACCATCAGCACAATATGAGCAGTGGTAAGCTCAACATCCACAGTCGCTACACCATCAAGCACATCGGAGAGTCCCGCGAAGAACTCACCACGAGAGGGTGGGGTATGTTGGGTTGTTGATTCTATTTCGCGTTGAATGCGACTCTTCATTCGATGAATTTCCCAATCCTTGAGTATTGAGGATAGAATTACCTCGGCCTTGCTTCCGGCCGACGACAAAACACGAAGAAACAGGCGGTCGCAAAGCCAATCCGTGTAGTTGTTGCGCTCGGCATCAAAAGCCATTCGGCTGATGATGCTTCCGAGAGTTCGCGAGTGTCTTGCTTTCATTTTAATGCGTTTTTTGGTTCGCCCATATAACGCATCCACTCGCCACGATATTACGCCCCTTTAATCATTGAAAGAGCGCTTGGGCCACTCGCCAAGCTCCATCGACCGCACCTCACTACCATCAATCTCGAAACGCAATGCGCTTCTAACTTTGTGAAATCCATATATTCCGGCAGCACCCGGATTGAGGTACAACATATCGAATTTGCGGTCGTACATAACCCTCAAAATGTGCGAATGTCCGGCCACAAAAATATTCGGACGCACCATGCCGATACACTCCACAATGCGCTTGTCGTAGTGTCCCGGGTATCCCCCGACGTGAGTCATCAGCACTCGTTGCTCCTCGCACCTAAAGTCAAGCGACGAGTCAAGACGATACCTCATCTGCCCACCATCCACATTGCCATACACCGCGCGCAGAGGCTTGTACGCCGCTATTGCTTCATAATTCTCGACGCTACCAAAGTCACCTGCATGCCACACTTCGTCGACATTTGCAAGAAACTCGCGCAGCGCATCATCGAACAGACCGTGCGTATCGGATATGAGTCCAATCTTTTTCATAGTGCAAATGTACTCAAAAAGGGGTTGAATCAGCGCTTCACACAAAAAAAATCGAAAAAAGTAGACTAAAATTTTGCGATACCAAAAAATGTTTATACTTTTGCACCATCAAAAAAAACGATGCTTCTTTAGCTCAGCTGGTAGAGCACGACACTCTTAATGTTGGGGTCCAGGGTTCGAGCCCCTGAGGAAGCACTGAAGGCGAGAAACTATGTTTCTCGCTTTTTTTGTTCATGAGGGAGGCTCGAACCCGGGCTGCCCCTTTTAGAGGGGTAAGGGGGTGTAGACTACAAAAAAAATCGGGAGCCGACCAATTGACTCCCGATTCTCATCTATAATATACAGACACTTACACAAGGCCTTGCGACAACATCGCACGTGCAACCTTGATAAAGCCTCCGATGTTTGCGCCCTTCACATAATTGATATAACCATCGGGCTCGGTGCCATACTCGACACACATTGCGTGAATGTTGCTCATAATCTCGTGTAGTTTGGCATCAACCTCCTCGGGCGACCATTTCAGACGCATCGAGTTTTGGGTCATCTCCAGACCCGAGGTTGCTACACCACCTGCGTTAGCTGCCTTACCGGGAGCATACAGGATACGTGCTTTTTGGAACGCCTCAATAGCCTCGGGGGTCGAGGGCATGTTAGCGCCTTCGGCAACGCACATACAGCCATTCTTAAGCAGCATCTCGGCCTCCTCGCCATTCAGCTCATTCTGGGTAGCGCAAGGCATTGCAATGTCGCAAGGGATGCTCCACGGACGAGCGTCGGGGAAGTATTGAGCGTTGGGATAACGAGTAACATACTCTTTGATACGGCCACGTAGTACATTTTTCAGGTCGTAGATATACTCCCATTTCTCGGGGGTGATACCATCGGGGTCGTAGATAAAGCCATTCGAATCGGACATGGTAACAACCTTTGCGCCCAGCTCGGTAGCCTTTTTAACTGCATATTGAGCCACGTTACCCGAGCCCGAGATGCAGACGGTCTTACCCTCGAAGCTCTCGCCTTTGGTTGCGAGCATTGCTTGTGCAAAGTAGCACGCACCAAAGCCGGTTGCCTCGGGACGCAGGGGCGAGCCACCCCACTCGGGGCCTTTGCCTGTAAGCACACCTGTAAACTCATCGCGCAGACGTTTGTATTGGCCGAACATATAGCCAACCTCACGAGCACCTACACCAATATCGCCCGCAGGCACATCGGTATCGGCGCCGATATATTTTTGGAGCTCGGTCATGAAGCTTTGACAGAAGCGCATAACCTCCATGTCTGATTTGCCACGGGGCGAGAAATCCGAGCCACCTTTACCACCACCCATAGGCAGAGTGGTAAGGCTGTTTTTGAACACC
>JAZQXR010000111.1:0-13491 GCA_045632975.1 Rikenellaceae bacterium | reverse complement strand
CCAAAAGAACATACTGAAGAAAAGCGGCAGTTCTCTCTGGGTTTATGTTTTGATTTGTGAAATTTATGTGCTATCTTTGAGAGTTGGAAACAGAATCTAAACCTAAAATTACCATAAAACCATGAACAACGAGCTGAAACTCAATCCCAACAAGTTGGTGGCCTATCTGAAGAAATCGCCCCAAGAGTTTACCAAGGCCGATATTGTTCGCTTCATCGAGGAGAATGATATTCGCATGGTCAACTTCATGTATCCTGCCGGCGATGGCCGCCTGAAAACCTTGAACTTTGTTATCAATAATGCTGCATACCTCGACGCTATCCTGACCTGTGGCGAGAGGGTTGATGGTTCGAGCCTCTTCCCGTTCATCGAGGCGGGTAGCAGTGATCTGTATGTGTTGCCGCGTTTCAGTACGGCGTTCCTTGACCCGTTTGCGTCGCTGCCTACGCTGTCGATGCTCTGCTCGTACTTCAATAAGGATGGCGAGCTGCTCGAGAGTTCGCCCGAGAATACGCTGCGTAAGGCTTGTAAGGCGTTCCGCGAGGTCACAGGCATGGAGTTCCAAGCGATGGGCGAGCTTGAGTATTACGTTATCGCCCCCGATAGCGGTATGTTTGCTGCTACCGACCAGAAGGGCTACCATGAGTCGGCTCCCTATGCCAAGTTCAACGAGTTCCGCACCCAATGTATGGCCTATATCGCACAGGCGGGCGGACAAATCAAATATGGCCACTCCGAGGTTGGTAACTTCACCATCGACGATATGATTTATGAGCAGAACGAGATTGAGTTCCTGCCCGTCGATGCGCTCAACGCTGCTGACCAGCTGATGATTGCTAAATGGATTATCCGTAACCTCGCCTATGAGTATGGCTACGACATCACCTTTGCGCCCAAGATTACTGCGGGCAAGGCGGGCTCGGGTCTGCACGTCCACATGCGCATCGTCAAGGATGGCGTGAACCAAATGCTCGATGGTGGTGTGCTCTCGGCTACCGCTCGTAAGGCTATTGCCGGTATGATGGAGGTTGCACCCTCGATTACCGCCTTTGGTAACACCAACCCCACCTCGTACTTCCGCCTTGTGCCCCACCAAGAGGCGCCGACCAACATCTGCTGGGGCGACCGCAACCGCTCGGTGCTCGTGCGTGTGCCGCTGGGCTGGGCTGCCAAGAGCGATATGTGCCAAATTGCCAACCCGCTGGAGAGCGCAAGCAACTACGACACCACACAGAAACAGACCGTCGAGATGCGCTCGCCCGATGGCTCGGCCGACATCTACCAACTCATTGCGGGTCTGGCCGTTGCATGCCGCTATGGCTTCGAGCTGGATAACGCTCTGGAGATTGCCGAGAAGACCTATGTGAATGTGAATATCCACCAAAAGGAGAATGCCGAGAAACTCAACTCGCTGGCCTGCCTGCCCGATAGCTGTGAGGCTTCGGCCGACTGTCTGGAGCGCCAACGTGCAGTGTTCGAGAAGTATAACGTCTTCAGCCCCGCGATGATTGACGGTATTATCCGCAAACTGCGCTCCTATGGCGATAAGACCCTCCGCGCCGAGATTGAGGGCAACCAAGAGGAGATGCTCAAACTCGTTCAGCGCTACTTCCACTGCGGATAGTCGCCGCTTGATACAGACAAACTTTCGGCCGAGCTGCAACGCGATTGAGTGTTGCGACTCGGCCGAATCTTTTTTGTTTGTTAGAGCTACTCGTGCTTAATCATGCCGATGCGTGGCATCTCCAAAATAGCATCAAACTTGAGTATGTTGTATAGAAGCGCACTCACCTCCCACTCGCTACCTCGCCAATAGTCGAAATAGGCCGTTGCAAAGTCTTTGTACCTCGGCTCTTGAATGCCGAACAGCTTGCACAACTCCTCTGCGCTCGGGGCGTTCAGTATCACATATAGCTTGTGTTTCTGCTTCGCTTTGTCGGTGACGCCGGCAAAGAACATTCGGATGAAGCACTCCTTGTCCACGAGCCATTGGCCATCCTTGTAGCTCAATAGCTCTACGCGCTTGTCGTCCTTGTCTTTGAATAGCTCTCCGAGACTTCGGACAATGCCATTCTTGCCTTGGCACTCCATCGCCTTGTCGAAGTCGGCGTTGTTCAGAATGGCATGGCACATCTCGTATTGGTCTTCGGAGTTGATATTCTCGAATTTTAATTTCGAAAAGTGCTCACCTACAAAGCATTGCACGCTCTCGGCCAAATACTTTTCGGTGCTAACTTCCGAGCCCTTCATGAGCATTCTGCTCAATACGCCCCTCTCGTAGGGTGCCAGCGCGGTGCGGAGAATGAAACTCTTTTTTGTGAGGAAGAGCGGCTTGAAAAGAATGTTGTCGATGTCGTTCACAAGGGAGCTCTCCTCAATGTTTTTGCGCGAAAAGTGTTCCGAGGCGATGGCCACTTCCAGATTGTAGTTCTTGAAGAGCAGTTTTTGCTCGTGCATTATTTTGAATACATCGTCGTCTACCACATCTATGTCCAGAAAGAACTCGTCGGTCAGGGCTTGCAGTTTCAGCATATTGGCTTCGGAGGGGTAGGTTACGAATTTGTCGCCCTGTTTGTTGTTGCCGTTACGGTATTTGAGCAGAATCGATGTCGTGCATACCAAGTTGCGATAGAGATGTCGGACGAGGTCCTCCAAGCACCCCACTTGTGCCTTTACACCCACATTTTTTGTGTGTTTTTCGGTCTGCCGTTGTGACCAGAACGCCAATGCGCTGATTACAAACGAGAGAATTGCCAGCAGAGTCCAACCTCCCATGAAATCGGGATGTGTATTCTCTTCGATTTTGGACATCAGACCATACTCGGACTGAATGCTGTCTTTCAGATACGATCTGCGCTCCTCAATTGCTTGCGTTCTCAACTCGGCAGCGCCCTTCTGAATGGCGTGGATGCTGTCCAGCTTGTCGAAAATCATTCGACTGTATATCTCGGTGCTGTCGGCCTTGTTCGCAGTGGCTTTTGATTGTGCAGATAGCGCACCTCCCGACATCAGCAGGGCGATGCATAGTAGTAGAATCTTGGGTTTCATGGCTCTTGGGTGTGTTCTTGACCTACAAATATAACAAAAAGACTAAACTATTGCAAGCGCGGTCGATTTTTGGTGAGAGTGTAGCGGAAAGGGGAAGTGATGGCGGTTGGGAACAAAAAAATGGCAAAAAAGGGCACGGAATTAAATATTTTTTATACTTTTGTTTTTATTGCGGGGTGTATCC
The DNA here is from genome assembly GCA_045632975.1 of Rikenellaceae bacterium. Classification (GTDB taxonomy): domain Bacteria; phylum Bacteroidota; class Bacteroidia; order Bacteroidales; family Rikenellaceae; genus UBA940. The sequence continues at coordinate 10,259 of JAZQXR010000111.1, read as the reverse complement.
AGCAGCCGTGCGCTTGCCAAAGTGTACTCTGGAGCCACTCTGACGCATAAAAACAAAAAACAGACACATTAAAAACTAATTTTAACTCTTATGTAACTTAACTTGTTTACTGCTTAATGAAGAGACTTTTTTGCTTTTTGGTGGTTACGTTTATTGTAGCCGGCTCTGCGGTTTTTGCACAGGAAGTTGATAGTACTGCTGCGTTGCAGACGCTGACATCCGAGCAGGATGTAACTAATCAGGAGAATGACGACCGAGTGCCCTCCCTCTCGCTTATTTCGAGATTTGGCTATGAACACTCTGTTGTTGGTCGCTCGGCCGGTTTCGGCGGTGACGGACTCTTTTTGAAGGTTGACGGCAAGATAGGTAAGGGTTTTTCGTACTCGCTTTGCCAACGTCTGTTTGAATCTAATGGCGAAGACCCCTCTGTGTTTGATGCTACCGATGTGCTCGCCCTCTCGTACGAGGTGGGGGGCTTCGAGTTTTCGGCCGGTAAAGATTTTCTTATGGTCGGAAGCTGGGAGTATGATGCATACACTTGGGACTCCTATTTCGATATGAACTCGATGTTCTACAACTCTTTTAACGACCGAGCTTGGGGCGTTAAGGCGTCGTGGACCAACAAGAGCGAGAGCTCGACATTCATGCTGCAAGCGGCCAACTCGCCATTTGCGGAGGCTCCCCGCGAGGACAACCTCTACGCCTATAGCCTCGGATGGATGGGCGCGTGGGATTGGTATGAGTCGTATTGGACGGTCAATATGTGGGAGTATGAACCGGGGGCTTTTGTGAAAAACATCGCTCTGGGTAATGTGTTCTATGCCGGCGACTTCTCGCTGACGGCCGACTTTATGATGCGTGGTACAACGCTGAAGGGACTTGCCGACGATATATCGGTTACGGCGATGCCCGCATACGAGTTCTGTGACCACTTCCGCCTGTTCGGAAAGTTCGGCTGGGAGCGCTTGTCGTTGGAGATGTTTGGCGACCAGGAGGATGGCTACGGATTCGACGCCTCGGGTACAGTGCTGCCCGACTTCGTTGCCTCGGGCGACGACTACCTCTTCTACGGCGCAGGCCTGGAGTATTTCCCGCTCAAAGATAGCCGCAACATACGACTGCACGCCGCATGGTCGTCGAACGCATATACCAAACGCCACGCCATAAACGTAGGCCTTACATGGCAGTTTGACGTAGCCCGCGCCATTGCACGTGCAGTGCGAAATAACAGAAAGTAGTATTGATTTGATAATTATATAGCTGATAAATATGAAAGAGTCAAATTTCATCATCGAGTTGAGCCACCTCTCAAAGTGCTTCGGCGACAAGGTCGTTTTGGATGATGTTAGTTTGTATATCAAGAAGGGTGAGTTTGTCACCATTCTGGGCCCCTCGGGTTGTGGAAAGACAACGCTGCTGCGTATCTTGGCAGGCTTCGGCACGGCCGACGAGGGCGATATTCGCATTGATGGCGAGTGCATGACGGATACCCCGCCGCACAAACGCCCCGTGAATACCGTGTTCCAGCGATATGCGCTGTTCCCCCACCTGAATGTATATAACAATGTCGCCTTCGGTCTGAAACTCAAAAAGGTCAAATCGGACGAGATAGACAGCCGTGTGCGCAAGGTGCTGAAGATGGTGGGTATGACCGACTACGAGTGGCGCGATGTGAACTCGCTCTCGGGTGGTCAGCAACAACGTGTGGCTATCGCCCGTGCTATTATCAACCGCCCGCAGGTGCTTCTTCTGGACGAGCCGCTCGCCGCACTCGACCTGAAGATGCGCAAAGATATGCAGATGGAGCTCAAAGAGATGCACAAAACGCTGGGTATCACCTTTGTGTACGTGACTCACGACCAAGAGGAGGCGCTCACATTGAGCGACACCATTGTGGTTATGAACGAGGGTAAAGTACAGCAAATCGGCACCCCGACCGACATCTACAACGAGCCCAAAAATGCGTTCGTGGCGGACTTTATCGGCGAGAGTAATATCCTCAATGGCGAGATGGTGTGCGACAAGAAGGTGAAGTTCATGGGCCGCGAGTTTGAGTGCGTGGACGAGGGCTTCGGCGAGAACACCCCCGTCGATGTTGTTATCCGCCCCGAGGATGTATATATCATGCCCAAGTGTGATGTGGGTATGTTCGAGGGCGTGGTGCAGTCGTGCATCTTCAAGGGTGTCCACTACGAGATGGTGGTGCTCACCCCCGATGGCTTCGAGATTATGATTCAGGACTATAACGCCTTTGAGGTGGGCCAAACCGTGAGCCTTATCATCAAACCTTCGGATATTCACGTTATGGAGAAGGAGCGTACCTGCAACTGCTTCGAGGGCGAGGTTATCGACTCGACCCACGTCAGGATTCTCGACACATCGTTTGTGTGCAACGACCTTGGCGAGGTGAAAGGCGGCGAGAAGGTGAACGTCAAAGTGGGCTTCGACAAAATCGAGCTGATGGACGACAAGGAGGATGGTACTCTGGTGGGCGATGTCCGCTTCATCCTCTACAAGGGCGACCACTACCACCTGACCGTTCGTACCGAGTCGGGCGACAACATCTATGTCGATACCCACGATGTGTGGGACGACCGCGATATTGTGGGCGTGCGTATCATGCCCGAGGATATGACAATCGAGTTTGTGGATAAGCAATAACGGCTTGTTGCTATGAGATGGTTATTGAAGTTTTTTTCGAAGCGCAGTAATTGGAGTATTCCCTACTTCATATTCCTGCTGTTTATGGTGGTTTTGCCGCTGATACTCATATTTATATACGCTTTCCAGGACGAGCAGACGGGTAGCTTTACGCTCAAATATTTCGAGAAGTTTATCTCGAACCCCGAGGCTGCCAATACCTTCGTCTATTCGATAGGTATCGCCATCATCACTACCATTGCGTGTATCGTGCTGGGCTACCCTGCGGCCTACATTTTGAGCAACCGCTCGCTGTGTAGCTCCAAGGTGATGGTCATACTGTTCATCCTGCCGATGTGGATAAATATTCTGGTTCGTACGCTGGCTACCGTGGCGCTGTTCGACTTTATGAAACTGCCGCTGGGCGAAACCGCACTTATTTTCGGTATGGTCTACAACTTTCTGCCCTTTATGATATACCCCATCTACAACACCATGCAGAAGATGGACCACAGCTATATTGAGGCGGCTCAAGACCTGGGTGCTAACCCCGTGACGGTGTTCCTGAAGGTGGTCTTCCCGCTGTCGATGCCGGGCGTGATGAGCGGAATCATGATGGTGTTCATGCCCACAATCTCGACCTTCGCTATCGCCGAGCTGCTCACCATGAACAATATCAAACTCTTCGGAACAACCATCCAAGAGAATATCAATAACGGAATGTGGAACTATGGCGCCGCCTTGTCGCTCATCATGCTGGTAATCATATTCATTACCGAGCTGTTCAGCGATGGCGAGGAGGAGCGAACATCTAACGAGGGAGGACTCTTGTAATGAAAAAAGTCTTTGCACAGATATATCTATGGCTTCTGTTGGTGATGCTCTATGCGCCGATTCTTATCATCGCCATATTCTCGTTCACCGAGTCGAAGGTGTTGGGTAACTGGACGGGCTTCTCGACCAAACTCTATACATCGCTCTTCTCGGGTGGTGTGCACCACTCGCTGCTCGGAGCCATCGAGAATACACTGATTATCGCCATCGTGGCAGCCACCATATCTACCATTCTGGGTAGTATCGCCGCCATCGGTATCCACAACCTGCGTGGCCGCAAACGCCAGGTGATTAACACGCTGAATAATATCCCGATGCTCAATCCCGATATTATCACCGGTATCTCGCTCTTTTTGCTCTTTGTGAGCCTCGGTATCACACAGGGTTATACGACCGTGATTCTGGCCCACGTGGCGTTCTGTACCCCCTATGTGGTGTTGTGTGTCATGCCCCGATTGCAACAGATGAACCCCAATATCTATGAGGCGGCGCTGGACTTGGGTGCAACACCATTTCAGGCTCTGCGTAAGGTTATCATTCCCGAGATTAAGGCGGGCATGATTAGTGGTTTTATCCTTGCCTTCACGCTCTCGATTGACGACTTTGCAGTCACCATCTTCACCATCGGCACCGACGGTCTGGAGACCCTCTCGACATATATCTATGCCGATGCACGTAAGGGTGGTCTGACCCCCGAGCTGCGACCGCTGTCGACTATCATCTTTGCGACCGTGCTCTTCCTGCTTATCGTTATCAACGTGCGAACCTACCGCACTCAAAAAAAGGAGAACAAACTATGAAAAAGTGCTTAATATGGATGCTCCTGCTCTGTGGCGTAGCCTTTGCGTCGTGCGACCGTAGCGAGGAGCGTGCCGTAATACTCAAGGTCTACAACTGGGCCGACTATATAGACCTCACCCTGCTCGACGAGTTCGAGGAGTGGTACGAGGCGCAGACGGGCGAGAAGGTCGAGGTTGTCTATCAACTCTTCGACATCAACGAGATTATGCTCGCCAAGATTGAGCGTGGCAAGGAGGATTTCGACTTGGCATGCCCCTCGGAGTATATCATCGAGCGTATGCTGCGCAACGACCTCATTCTGCCTATCGACAAGAGCATTATCCCCGATAGTATCAACTACTTTGGCAACGTTTCGCCCTATATCACCAACGTATTCGACAAGATTGACGGCTATGGCAAGGACGCCAACGACTATGCCGTGGGATATATGTGGGGCACAACGGGTCTGCTCTACAATACCCGCTATGTCGATGCCGAGGATGTGCAGAGCTGGAGCTCGCTGTGGCAACCCAAATTCGCGGGTAAACTGCTCGTCAAAGATGCCTTCCGCGATGTTTATAGCCCGCTGCTCATGTACGAGAACCACGCCGCCATACTCGATGGCAGTGTGTCGCGCGACTCGCTGATGTATGGTGCTACGGATGAGTCCATCGCCAAGGTGGAACGACTGCTCAAAAAGATGAAAACCAACGTCGCAGGTTGGGAGGCAGACTTCGGTAAGGAGATTATGACCAAAGAGAAAGCGTGGCTGAACCTGACTTGGAGTGGCGATGCTGTGTGGGCTATCGAGGAGGCTGCAAGTGTGGGCGTCGAGCTGGACTATACCGTGCCCCAAGAGGGTAGTATCGTGTGGTTTGACGGCTGGGTTATCCCTCGCTATGCCCGCAACAAAAAGGCGGCCGTCTACTTCATCAACTTCATGTGTAAGCCCGAGAACGCCATCCGCAATATGGAGGAGATTGGCTATGTGAGTGTCATCGGCTCGCCCGAGATTCTGGAGTATGTCGAGGAGTCGGCTGTTGAGGCGGGCTTCGACCAGAAGCTGGATTTGAGCTACTTCTTCGAGGGTGCCGATAGCGTTGTCGCCAACCCCGTGCTGTACCACGACCGCGAGGTTATCGAGCGCTGTACCATGATGCACGATAGTGGCCCCCGCACCGAACAACTGCTCGAAATGTGGACCCGCGTGAAGGGCGATAACCTCAATAACTCGATGGTTATCTTTATTTTGATTGTCTTCGGCGCACTGCTCATTGTGGGCCTTGTACGCCGCTCGCGCCGCAACCGCCATCGCCGCAGATTGTAATTGACCTGCGTTTGTTATACAATGCCAAATATAGAGAGCGTGCCCGAAAATGTTGGACACGCTCTCTTTTTTTTGTGCCATACCCAATCTTGTGACACGCGGCATGGGGTAATGTTGGACGAAGGTTTGTTTTGCCGGAGTTTATTTGTAACTTTACGACTCGAATTTATCCCAAAACAGATATGAAACGATACTTATTTTTGATTCTGGCGGTCGTGGCGTCGGTTACTCTGCACGGCCAAGATGCACTTCAGTTGCTGACCATGGAGGATGCGATTCTCAACCCTGCGCTCACCCCCCAAAGGTACACCACCAAGTGGGGCGTGGATGCCAAAGGCCGAACTATCTATGCCGAGGGCACATCCAGCAAGGAGCTCAAGTGGGCCTATCCGAGCAATGGCAAGGCTGCCGAGGTGGCTACAAAGGCTGCCGCGAGTGCCCGACCTCGCTACTTTACCAAGGAGAACAACCTCTACTACGAGATGGATGGCAAGCAGACAGCAATCACCTCGGAGAGCAATCCCGACATCATCAGCGGTAGCGAAGTGAGCCGCAATGAGTTTGGTATTAACGGTGGAATCTTCCCCTCGCCCGATGGCTTGAGCGTTGCCTTCTACCAGAAGGACGTTAGCCGAGTGGAGGACTTCCCTCTGCTCGACATCACCACCCGCACAGGTTCGCTGACAAACATCAAATACCCCCAAAACGGACTCCCCTCGGAGCGTGTGTCGCTCGGAATCTACAACACCACCAATGGCTCGACCGTATGGTGCAAGGTGACCGACTTTGACTGCGAGCGCTACCTAACCAACATCACCTGGAGCCCCGATGGTAAGCTCATCTATATCCAAGTGCTCAACCGAGCACAGAAGGAGATGCACCTGAACTCGTACTGCGCCGCTACGGGCGAATTTGTCGAGCAGGTGTGCGCGGATACCGACCCCCGTTATGTGGAGCCCTCGTACCCCTTGTATTTTGTGGGCGGCGACCCCAACCGATTTATCTACTCGACCAACGTGCGTGATGGCTATTGGAATCTCTATCTCTATGAGCGCAAGGATGATACCTCTGCGTGGAGCTGCCGCCGAATGGTCGATGTCGATGCCGATATTATCTACTTCGGTCAGGATCCCAAATCGGTCTACTACTACTCGTTTGAGTTCTCGCCCGTGGAGCAACACCTCTGCAAGGTGGATATCAAGAGCGGTAAGACCCTGCGCCTCACCCACGCCGAGGGTTGGCACAACTGCACCCTCTCGCCCGATGGCAAGTGGTTCTTCGACAACTACTCGTCGCTCAAAGTGCCCCGCGTGGTGAACATCGCCTCTACCGATGGCAAGGTGTGCCGCACCCTATTCGAGGCACCCGACCCCACCACCGAGTTTAACTACACTCCCATCGAACTGGGCTCAATCAAGAGCGCCGATGGCAAGTTCGACAACTACTATCGCCTTATCTATCCCATCGACTTCGACCCCACAAAGAAGTACCCCGCAATACTCTATGTCTATGGAGGCCCGCACAGCCAGATGGTAAACAACACCTTCTGCGCCAATCTGCGTCGCTGGGAGATGTATATGGCCCAACGCGGCTATGTGGTCTTTGTGATGGACAACCGAGGCACCAAATATCATGGCGCGGAGTACGAGAAGGCTATCCACCGCCAATGCGGTCAAGCCGAGATGGCCGACCAAATGAAGGGTATCGAGTGGCTCACCTCGCATCCGTGGGTTGATGCCGACCGAATCGGAGTTCATGGCTGGAGCTATGGTGGTTTTATGACCATTTCGCTTATCACCAACTACCCCGAGGTGTTCAAAGTTGGTGTCGCGGGTGGTCCCGTGATTGATTGGAAGTGGTACGAGGTTATGTATGGCGAGCGCTATATGGAGACCGAGGCCACCAACCCCGAGGGCTTTGCCAAGACCTCGCTTATCAATCAGGCCAAGAATCTGAAGGGCAAACTGCTCATCTGTCAGGGCGCAATCGACCCCGTGGTGCTGTGGCAACATAGCTTGAGCTTTGTGCGCGAGTGCGTGGTGAACAACGTCCAAGTGGACTACTTCCCCTATCCCCGCCACGAGCACAACGTCATTGGCCGCGACCGTGTTCATCTAATGAATAAGGTGTCGTTATACTTTGACGACTACCTAAAGTAGAACACACATCCCTCCCCAATAACAAAGAGCGTGGTCATTTGACCACGCTCTTTCTAATTCACAATTAACGAACAACAACTCTCGAATACTCTATATCATAAACAGTCATATAACAAGTTGCATATACTGTATTTGTCAAAACTCCCGGGGAATAATCAACGCTTGTTTTGTACTCATAATACTGCTGTGGCTGATCTTCTCTCCATTTCATAGCCTCTTGTATTACTTTCACTCTTAATGTTTGTTGTTGGTTTCTAATTTCGTCTAATTCTCCCAACAACCTCGATGGAATCGTATGACTCGCTGTGAATGGCATGGTTAAGACATTCACTCTGTGACTTTCTTTTCTGTATTTAACACCAGTGATGTTGTCATAATATACTTTAGAACAACCCGAACAAAAAATGATGATACACATCAAAAGAAAAAATCGCTTCATAACAAAGATGTTTTTCCCCATGACTCCTATTGGGCGTTTTTAAAACGAAAGTGTGGAGCCTATTCGTTTATCTGGCGATAGGCATTTGGCGGCGCCCAAGTACAAATAAACAATACCCCACACCTGCCAGTATGTTATGGAAACATCATACTGCACAAGTAGTGAGTGTTCGTATTGCCTATCCCTGTACTTTCAAATCGCCAAATTTTATCGCCAAGGAGTAGCGAAAACACTTTCACTTAATATGTAGAAATACACGTTGTGTGTATTTATCGCAAATCTAACAAAAAAATATATAATATCAAAATAACGAGCGCCTGTCCAAAAAATCATTGGACAGGCGCTCCTATTAAAATCTGTATAGCAGATTCTTTTGTGTGTTAGTTCGATTTGCTTGCGACCCAAGTTCCATCGGCGGCGATACCGAAGAGTTGCAGGTCGGTGCGGTATTGGGGTGTGGCGGGCTCCATGAAGCGGTTGGTCTTGTTGTCGCTCCACTGATAGTCGCCGTTGCCGTCGGTGCAGTAAATCGACGCGATGACGCCAAAGTTGAACTGCTTGTCGTTTTGGCGGATGCCGACAACCTCGCCACTAACGGGGTCTTTGAGTCCCCATGCGACCACATTCTCCCAGCCTTCGGTCGAGTAGTTGCCCGCGCCATCGACGGTGTGAGTACCTGCGACTACCGCTTTGGGGTTGCGATACAGGTCGAGGTTCAGGTCGTTGATGTAGAGCGGATCGAGTTTGGGCTTGTTGTACTTTTTGCAGTAGTCGCGGCTGGCTGCAAGGTCGGCCTCGGTGGTAGTGATGTAGTTTGTGCCGTAGTGTGAAGCTCGCAGGTTGTTGTTCACGCCGGGTATGCCCCATGCCTCGCAGAATGCGGTCAAATCCTCGCCTGCGGCATCCGAAGCCATTCGCACAAAGTTAATCATCGCTTGTGAGTGACCCTCGTCGCTATCGAGCGAGCCTTCGCTCAAGCGGCACGCCTCGTAGAAGTCGGGGTAGAAGTCGGTCTTGCCTAATACAATGTGGTAGTAGAGGTAGAGCTGCCAGAAGGGCATGAGCTGTGTGGTCGGGTCTACGCCGCCCTCGGCATTGCCCAAGCTGGGGGTATTTACACCCTCGGCGTGGGTCATGCGACGGCGAGTGCCATCGGGGTCCACAACCCAACGGGTGACATAATCGCCCATGCCTCGGTTGAAGTGGTCGTTGAAACGCATGGTGGTGTTGCCCTCGCCATAGAATATGTACTGGGTGATAGCACACATCAGGTTGTTGGTAACCTCCGTAAGGCCTCTCCACTTGAACATTTCGGTTTGGTTGGTGTGTCCGAGCTCGTGTACCAAGCCCCACATCGGGCCAATCACATCGCGGTCGATGGTGGTGGCGGTCTTGTTCCACATGCGGTTGGGGTCGCAAACCTCCTTGCCGATGTTATTTACGTGGTAGATGGTGGCATATCCTGCCGATGCACCATAGAAACGATCGTTGTAGGTACCGCGATAGAGTGCGCGGTTGCGGTGAACGCGTTGGCGGCCCAGAGCTTTGTACTTGTAGTGACCCTGTATCTCCTCTTGGATATACATGATGGTGTCGTAGACGTGCAGCAGCTCCTCGACGCGGTCGGTTCTGGACGGGTCGCGCAGGAAGGTGTTTTCGTAGAAGTTGGCTTTCGGGAAGTTGAGCAGTGCGCGTTTCGACAGCATGTCGAAGTGTGGCTCGGTGTTGCCTCCCTTGCGCAGGAGCTCGTAGGCGCGACTCATATCGGTTTTGCCCAGCTCGATGTAGCCGTTCACCTTGGCATTCACAAAGTGGGCCGTCATCTCGGGCACGCTCTCGTAGTCGTCGGTGTGGCACATCATATACATCAGACCGCGGTTTGTGGGGATAATCTCGTTGTAACCCTCGTGCAGCGCATACTCATACTTGGTGCTTGTGGTGGTTGCGCCGGACTCCTCGTTCACCCAATCGATAACGCGCACCGAGACCTGTTGTCCGTGGGTGTCGTTGAGGTAGATTCGTATGGTGTCGTTCGCGTTGGCAACGTACATACCTGTCACATTGTCGAGCAGGGTGTAGG
>JAZQXR010000110.1:0-19392 GCA_045632975.1 Rikenellaceae bacterium | reverse complement strand
CTTCTCCTCGGTGGTGTCCACCCAACCCTCAATCACAAAGTCGCAGTCGGCGGGTACATATATGTCGTTTGTCAGGCACTTCACAAGTCGCACAGGCTTGCCACGCAGGAAACCGGCCAACAGATACTCGTCCATTCCGTCGGGCATGGGTGCTGTTGCAGCAAAGGTGTACGCAGGATCGCCACCCAAACATACCGTCACGGGCATACGTTTGATACCCGCCTCTTTGTAGGCGCGATAGTGACGCTCACCGGTCTTGTGCAGTTGCCAGTGCATGGCCGTTGTGTTGCGGTTGGTTACCTGCATGCGGTACATGCCTACGTTGCGAACTCCGGTTGTGGGGTCGATGGTGTTCACCATAGGTAGGGTGATGAATCTGCCACCATCGTGTGGTGCCGATTGAAGTATCGGCAGACGGCCGAGGTCGATATCCTCTCCACGCCATACAACCTGTTGGCACTCACCACGAGAGCGACTCTTGCGGGGTAGCCAGCGTGTGGCTTCGAGCGCGGTGCGAGCCTTTTGTAATAGTCCAACCTTGGGCGATAGTACGGCGCGGACAACATTGTCGATGCGCTCTGGTATATTGTCGAGTGAATCGACGCCCAGCGCCTTTGCCATGCGACTGTCGGAACCGAAAATGTTGATGGCCAAGGGGAACTCCGTACCTGTGTTCTCAAAGAGCAGGGCTTGTCCTCCACCCTCACTTTTGCTCATACGGTCGGCTATTTCCCATATTTCGAATTTGGGGTCAACGTGCGTAGCCACACGTGCCAACTCGCCCTCTGCGGCAAGTTTGTCGATGAATTGTCGTAAAGAAGTGTACATAGTAGCGCAAATTTACAAAAAAATGGAGCGAAAATCATATAATCTCTCAAAAATATAGTAACTTTGTCACGAACTGATTTTTTATTAGATGTTCCGTTCGGCGAGAAACATATTTATTGCAGTGCTCTCCGTGTTTGCGCTTTTGTCGATTGTGCGCAGCATGGATGCCGCAATCTGCTCTGCTGCCAAGGTCGAGCAGTCGGTTGTTGCAGCCCTTGAGGGCGATGACGACGGTCGTGAAATATACCTCGCCCGACGTGCAAACGCTCTTTTTAGCGTTCCCCGCACTGCCAATACGGTTAGCGGGTCTCGAACCAATTTTACGCCGGAGTACGGTTCGATTTCAACTTTGTCGACGCATGCCGATGAACGAGTGTCGTGCGTAGCATTCAAATCAGCATGTCGACATTTTGGGACCTCTCGAAGAATCGGCCGTTATATCCTGCACCGCAATATACGATTGTGATACCCTCTGGGGAGCATTACTTCCCCTTTCCCTTTTTATAATATTTATATCTCTTTAGTTTTAGTGAAAAAATCGGTCGAAACGCGTTTTCGGCCGAGTCTTTGTATATACATATAATTTACTTTAGATAAACGTATGGAAAATATTAGTACAGCCATATATAGCGTTCTCGACCAAAAGGTCGAAGGACGTCGTAAACCGATTGTTGTACCCATCTGTGCAGCGGTAGTATTTATCGCTGTTTTTGCAGCAGGTCTTACCGCTGAACATCCCAATGTGCATTTCGGAGTATCGCTCTGTGGTGCGATGGGTCTGTCAATCTCACTGATGCTTATTGCTGCCAGACTCTTTGGTGGCGGTCACTACCCTTACTATCTGCCATCATCGGAGTTCTTGGTTCGTAAGGAGCGCTTCTATACGAATGAACAGCTGGACAAACTCCAAACTCTTGTGGCTCGTGGCGATTATGACGGAGTGTGCGCTCTGCCAACTGTCGATAGCTCGAATGTGATGTTGGTTAGCTATCAGACGGGCGATGGTAAAGTGGCAGTGTGTCAAATTCAAACATACATTCCGCATGAGTACCGCCCAGTGTCGGAGGCAGTTGTGATGCGAAAGTATAGCAAATAGCAATAATGAAGTATCCTTTAATGAGAGCGTCTGTCCGAGATTATGTCGGATGGACGCTTTTTTGTTTCGAAATGAGCGAAAATTGTGCCTCAAGGCTTGTTTCCCCGAAAATAATGCCTAACTTTGTAAGGTTGAAACAAACTATCCTAAAATATATTATTTTAAGTTATGGCAAATAACACTAATCAAAAGCTCTTTGGCGAGTTCCCTGCGGTATCGACCGAGCAGTGGGAGAGCGTCATCACAGCTGACCTTAAAGGTGCCGACTATGAGCGCAAATTGGTGTGGCGTACCGACGAAGGTTTCAATGTTCGTCCTTACTACCGCGCCGAGAATCTCGAAGGCATCCAATTCTTGGGTACCGCAAGCGGTCAATTCCCTTATGTCCGCGGTGTGTGTAAAAACAACCATTGGCGTATCCACCAAACAGTTGCGGTTAAATGTCCCGCAGAGGCTAACGCAACTGCACTCAAACTCATTGCATCGGGCGTTAACTCGATTGGCTTCTGCGTATGCAAACCTCTGACCGAGGCCGACGTTGCAACCCTGCTTGCAGGTGTCGATTTCGAGCAAACCGAAGTTACCGTATGTGGTAGCGAGGCTTGTGAGGTTGCAGAGGGCGTACTCGCGGTTGTTAAGGCGAGTGGTGCTGCACCCGAGAAAGTTCGTCTGAACTTCGCTATTGACCCCATCATCAAAGATTTCTCGATGAAGGGTGCATGGTGTTGTGAGGATGGCACCGAGTGCTTTGAGTATTGTGCCGAGTTGGTTAAGATGACCGAGGGCTACAAACGAGTTCGTACCGTGACCGTAAACGGCGCCGAGTTCCACAATAGTGGCTCGACCATCGTTCAAGAGCTGGCATTCTCGCTGGCCGCAGGTCATGAGTATCTGGTACGTCTTATGGAGGCCGGTCTTACCATCGACCAAGCTGCTCGCACCATCCGTTTCTCGTTGGCTGTAAGCTCCAACTACTTTATGGAGATTGCCAAGTTCCGCGCAGGTCGTCTGCTGTGGGCTAATATCGTTAAGGCTTACTCGCCCGAGCGTGAGTGCAGCTGCAAGATGATGGTTCACGCCGCAACCTCGAAGTGGAACCAAACCGTCTATGACCCCTATGTGAATATGCTTCGCGGAACAACCGAGTCGATGAGCGCCGCTATCGCAGGTGTGCACTCGCTCGAGACCACTCCGTTCAATGCATCGTTCCAAGAGCCTACCGACTTCAGCCGTCGTATCGCTCGCAACGTACAACTGTTGCTCAAACATGAGTCGCACTTCGACCAAGTGAGTGACCCCGCAGGTGGTTCGTACTATATCGAGAACCTTACCCAAAGCATTGCCGAGCAAGCATGGAAACTCTTCACCGAGGTAGAGGAGAAGGGTGGCTATGTGGAGGCTTTCAAAGCAGGCTTCATCACCGACGCTGTCGAGGCAAGTGCTACCGCTAAAGATAAGGCCGTGGCTACACGCCGCCAAGTGTTGCTGGGCGCAAACCAATACCCCAACTTCTCGGAGGTTGCCGATGCAGCCATCACCGAGGAGTGTGTAACTCGCAACTCGTCTGACGCTAAAGTGCTCAAACCCTATCGTGGTGCAATGGCGTTTGAGGCTATGCGTCTGGGTGTTGACCGCAGTGGCAAAGAGCCTAAAGCATTTATGCTCACTTGTGGCTCGCTGTCAATGGCTCGTGCCCGTGCTCAATTCTCGTGCAATTTCTTTGCATGTGCAGGTATCCGCGTTCAGGACAATACCTTCTTCCAATCGGTAGAGGATGGCGCTAAAGCAGCTCTCGAGTCGGGTGCCGACATCGTTGTTGTGTGCGCTTCGGACGACGACTACGCTACCGTAGCTCCCCAAGTTAAGGAGCTTATCGGTGACAAAGCCATCGTGGTTGTTGCAGGTGCACCCGCATGCCAAGCCGAGCTCGAGGCTCAAGGTATTACCAATTTTATCTCGGTAAAGAGCAACGTGCTTGAAACACTTAAATCGTATTTGAAACAACTCGGTATCTAATATAAGGTAAGACTATGAGAGCTAAATTTTCTGAAATTTCATACGAGGCCGGCGCACAAAAGAGCTGCTGCGCTTCGAAAGCATCCGGCGAGGAGAACGTTTGGATGACTGCCGAGAGGATACCGGTTAAAGGTGCTTATTCGGCTACCGACCTCGAGGGTATGGAGCACCTGAACTATGCAGCAGGTATCGCCCCCTTCCTTCGTGGCCCTTACTCGACTATGTATGTGATGCGCCCTTGGACTATCCGCCAATATGCAGGTTTCTCGACCGCCGAGGAGTCCAATGCGTTCTATCGTCGTAACCTCGCCTCGGGACAAAAAGGTCTTTCGGTGGCGTTCGACCTGGCTACACACCGTGGCTACGATGCCGACCACGAGCGCGTGGTGGGTGACGTAGGTAAAGCGGGTGTATCAATCTGCTCGGTGGAGGATATGAAGGTGCTGTTCGATGGTATTCCTCTCGACAAAATGTCGGTGTCGATGACCATGAATGGTGCAGTGTTGCCTATCCTTGCGTTCTATATCGTTACCGGTCTGGAGCAAGGTTGCACCCTCGAGCAGTTGAGTGGTACAATCCAAAACGATATTCTCAAAGAGTTCATGGTGCGTAATACCTATATCTATCCGCCCGAGTTCTCGATGCGAATTATCGCCGACATCTTTGAGTACACCTCGAAGAATATGCCCAAGTTCAACTCGATTTCGATTTCGGGCTACCACATGCAAGAGGCCGGTGCTACCGCCGACCTTGAGCTGGCTTATACTCTGGCCGACGGTCTTGAGTATCTGCGTGCAGGTATCAACGCTGGCATGAGTATTGATGCATTCGCTCCGCGTCTGTCGTTCTTCTGGGCTATCGGTATGAACCACTTTATGGAGATTGCCAAGATGCGTGCGGCTCGTATGCTGTGGGCGAAGATTGTTAAACAGTTCGACCCCAAGAACCCCAAATCGTTGGCTCTGCGTACCCACAGCCAAACCTCGGGTTGGTCGCTCACCGAGCAAGACCCCTTCAACAATGTGGGTCGTACCGCTATCGAGGCTATGGGTGCTGCTCTGGGTCACACCCAATCGCTGCACACCAACGCGCTGGACGAGGCTATCGCACTGCCTACCGACTTCTCGGCTCGTATTGCTCGTAATACTCAAATCTACATCCAAGAGGAGACCAACGTATGTCGCGAGGTTGACCCCTGGGCAGGTTCGTACTACGTGGAGAGCCTCACCAACGAGATTGCTCACAAAGCATGGGAGCACATCGAGGAGATTGAGAAGCTCGGTGGTATGGCAAAAGCTATCGAGACAGGTATCCCCAAAATGCGTATCGAGGAGGCTTCGGCTCGCAAACAAGCCCGCATCGACTCGGGTAACGAGAAGATTATCGGCCTGAACGAGTACCGCCTCGAGAAAGAGGATCCCATCGATATCCTTGCAGTGGACAACACCGCAGTGCGTGAGGCCCAAATCAAACGCCTCAAAGAGCTGCGTGCAGGCCGCGATGAGGCTGCCGTTAAGAAGGCTCTTGACGCTATTACCGAGTGTGTACGTACCAAACAAGGCAACTTGTTGGAGCTCGCCGTAGAGGCTGCCAAGGTTCGTGCATCGCTGGGTGAGATTTCGGACGCTTGCGAGGTTGTCGTAGGTCGTTACGAGGCAGTTATCCGTTCAATCTCTGGAGTATATTCGTCGGAAGTGAAAGCAGATAAGAAATTCGAACAAGCAAAACAGATGGCCGAGGATTTCGCAAAACGCGAGGGCCGTCAACCGCGTATCATGATTGCAAAACTCGGACAAGACGGTCACGACCGTGGTGCGAAGGTTGTTGCAACCGGTTATGCAGATATAGGTTTCGACGTGGATATGGGACCGTTGTTCCAAACTCCCGCCGAGGCTGCAAAACAAGCTGTGGAGAACGACGTTCACGTTGTGGGCGTATCGTCGTTGGCAGCAGGTCACTTGACCCTGGTTCCGCAAATCATCGCCGAGCTGGCTAAACTCGGCCGCGAGGATATTGTGGTTGTTGTGGGTGGTGTGATTCCTGCGCAAGACTACGACCAACTCTACAAGGATGGTGCTGCGGCTATCTTTGGCCCCGGTACCCCCATTGCAGATGCAGCTATTAAGATGCTCGAAATTCTGAACCAATAGGTCTGTTCGACGACATCCCGATAGACAATAGAGAGCCTATTTGACATTAAGAGTCAGATAGGCTCTCTTTTTTTGTGATTGTTTAGCGAGATTTTTTTAATTTTGTACCAAAATAAGCGAGATATGAAACATAATAAAATTTTGCTGAACCTGATTGTCGCTACGGCAGTGAGCCTTATAGTCAACTTTGCCTATATGCTCTCCATCTGGGTGATTGATGATAATAACTCTCATCAGGAACCTCTTCGTCCCGAGGTCGCTGTGGAGGGTGTGGTGTGGTTGAGCGTCGATGGCCACGGCTATTTGGTGTGTGATAGCGCAGAGAGTTGTTGTGACTCGGTCTATATCTCGAATAATCGCGCCAGACGCTTCCAACTGCAAAGCGGAATGAAGATTGTCGGCTCCGCCGAATATAGCCCACGCCCCGGAGGACATAAGATACTGCGAAGTATAGATACTGTCAATGGTGAGGCCTTCGATTACTCGGCGCTGTTCCAACGCCCCGATGATAATCTTCTTGCAGCTATGCAACTCGGTTATTATCTGCTGCTTGCATTGCTTATGTGTACAATATTTACCTTCCAACGACGCCATAAAGGTTTTATCCTCTATTATGGCGCCAGGGTAGGGTTGTGTGCACTTGTGGCGCTGTTGGGATACTACCTTCTGCCCGTTTATGATTGGCGAGCAGGTGAAATGACTATCAATGCTATGGTCTATGATGCGTTTAATCCGATGGTTCTTTTGCAGTGCTCGTTTGCATTTGTCGTATGTGCGCTCTATGGATTGACATGGATGCTGATGGTGCAACGTGGCGAGATTAGAGTGGAGATGGAGCATCTGAAAACCGAGGCTACCGAAGCCAAATATGCAATGCTCGTAAATCAAATAAACCCCCATTTTCTGTTTAACTCGCTCAACTCACTATCTATGCTGGTGCGTGAAGGCGATACCAAGGGGGCTCTCGGCTATATCGACCGCTTGTCCTATACCTATCGTTATATTATACGCACGGAGGGACGTAGTATGGTGTCGCTCGACGAGGAACTCTCGTTCTTTGAGGCCTATCGATACTTGCTCGAAGTGAGATATGCCGATAAACTCTTCTTCGATATTGAGATTCCCGACGAGGTTCGTCACTATGAACTGCCGGCACTGTCGCTTCAACCGCTTATCGAGAATGCAGTTAAGCACAATAGCATCACCTCGGCTCAACCTCTCACTGTGACTATACGTATGGAGGGTAGCTCGCTTGTGGTTAGCAACCCCATCCGACCTAAACTCGATGCCGAGGAGAGTACGGGCGTAGGCCTGCGTAACCTCACCACCCGCTGGTCGATGCTCACAGGACAGCATATCGAGGTGTCGAGCGAGGAGGGTGTGTTCCGTGTTGTTTTACCCCTCAAAAGCCAAATGTAATGAGAGCCGTAATTATAGAGGATGAGACCGCTGCGGCTCGCAACCTCAAAGCAATGTTGGCCGAGGTAGACTCTTCAATCGAGATATGTGCCACGCTGGAGAGTATAGCCGAAAGTGTAATGTGGCTCAAGGAGAATCCCCATCCCGATGTGCTCTTTATGGATATTCACTTGGCTGATGGTGATTCGTTTAGGGTGTTTGACCTTGTGAAGATTGAGTGCCCTATTGTATTTACCACAGCATACGACCAATACGCACTCAAGGCTTTCAGTGTGAATAGTGTAGACTATCTGCTTAAACCCATTGAGCAGGGTGAGCTGGAGCGTGCACTTGCCAAATTGCGCCGTATGACTCCAAGCCAACGTGTCGAGATGCACGAGAATATTGGTCGTGTGGTGGACGATGAGAAGCCGCGTAGCTTTTTGGTGCAGGTCAAAGATCGAATCATTCCGCTCAAGGTGGATGATGTGGCCTATTTCTATACCGCCGATGAGAAGGTATGGGCACGTACTAATGACAATAAAGAGTATGCCGTGGGTAAGACGCTCGACAAACTCTACAACATGCTCTCGCCCTCGGACTTCTTCCGTGCCAATCGCCAATTCATCGTTGCGCGTGCAGCAGTTAGGGATGTGTCGGTTTGGTTTGGCAGTCGTGTGGCAGTGAATGTCGTGCCGGAGGCGCCCGAACGAATTGTGGTTAGTAAGGAGCGTAGTGGTGAGTTCAAAAGATGGCTTGCGGGGTGCTGATAGAGGCGTTTTAGGCGCTTTGCAGTGAGTTTTACTCCTCGATTTGGGCGATTCACCCCCTAAATAGGTCGTTTCACACGACGTCGTGTAGACGTCGGGATTTTTATTTATACATTTGTTCTCGAAAGAAGCAAACAACGCGTTAAATGCTTATTCGAAATTAGGTTTAACATTTAATTTGGTGAAGAGATGAAAAAATGTTTGTTGGCGGTAGTGGCATTCGTTGTGATGCTGGCCGCAAATGTAGATGCACAGCCGAGAGGTGGCTTCGACAAACAAGCCCGTTCGGCCGAGGAGATTGCTCGTGCACGTTCGCAAAAACAGAGCGAAGTTATGCATCTCAACCAAACCCAACGTAAAAAACTCTACGAACTCAATCTGTGTGAGGCTCGTCGCATGAATAAACTTGCTGCCAAACAACACAAAGCGAGCGAGCAATATCGAGCCAAACTGCGCAGAATTGTGGGTGACGAGAATATGAAGATTTACGATGCGATGCGCTGGCGTAACAGAGCAGAGTTGCAACGTGGCCCGAAAGATTTTCGCAATCACGCAGGCAGAAAGCCGTCTCACATGGTACCTAGTCGTCCGCACAAAGACCCGCAATGTGGTAAACCCTGTCCTCCGAAAGCGCCCGTGTGCAATCACGCTTGTCCTGCTGGAAAACCTGATTGCCACAAGCCCTGCAAGGGTGCTCCCCGATGCAGAAAGTAGGCGTCGACATCGTTAAGGCCTGGCCGAGGACGTCAACAACATAGTTATATATCCCCAATATGGATTGATGTTTCGGTCAGTTATTATTTGTTGGTCGAGGAGCCGATTAGAGTTGGTCGGCTCCTCATTTTTTAGAAAATTACTACCTTTGCAGTAGTTTGTAATTATATATATGAAACGTATACTCCTTTTTGTCGCTTTTATTACCTCAACCCTGATTGCGTCAGCCCAAACGGGTAGCGTGGTGGGTCGAGTTGTCGATTCTGCCACCTCCGAAGCTATCCTCGGTGCTGTGGTCGAGATTCTTCAGGCCAAAGATTCAACTTCGGTCAAGGCCATCGCTTCGGGCTACGAGGGAATGTTCTCTACCTCGGGTGTGCCTGTCGGAAACTATATCCTGCGCGTTAGGTATGTGGGTTATGAGTCGCCCGACTTGGCATTCAAGGTTGTGAGGGGTAAGAATGATTTGGGTGATGTGAAGGTTGCTGCCGGAATCTCCATCGAATCGGTGGTCAAGAAGGTGGATGCACTGCGCACAACCCAGAATGGCGATACCCTCGTCTATAATGCAGATGCGTTCAAGGTAACCAAAGATGCAACGGTCGAGGGACTCCTCAAGAAGATGCCCGGTGTCGAGGTGTCGGGTGGTGAGGTTAAGGCTCAAGGCGAAAGTATCAAAAAGGTGCTTGTCGATGGTAAAGAGTTCTATGGAGAGAATGTTCAGAGTGCAATTGCTACACTGCCGGCAGAGGCTGTCAAAAGTATCGAGGTGTTCGATAAGTTGAGCGATAATGCCGAGTTTACTCGCATGGACGATGGCGAAGGGTATAAGGCTATCAATATCGTAACCAAAATGAACGTTCGCAAGGGTCAGTATGGCCAATTCTCGGGTCTTTATGGTTTGGGACTTGGTGTGCAGAACCGTTTTGAGAGTTATGCAATGCTGGGTGGTTACCTCAATATCAACAATAACGACGCCCGTATCAGCCTGAATGGTATGGCGAATAATATGAACGTAACCCGATTCAACGAGAATGATATGCTTGGGGCAATCAGTGCAAGCGGCGGTCGTGGCGGTATCAGTCATGTTGGTAACTTCGGTGTCAATTATGGTGATACTTGGGGTAAGAAGGATGAGGTTTCGTTCTCGGGTAGCTACGATTTTAATATCACCAACTCGAACAACCGTCGTGACCTCGACCGCGAGTATTTCTCGGATTCGGTTACGCAGAACCTTTATAGCCGTATGGAGCAAATCTCGCTCTCGAATATGCGTAACTACAACCACAATTTCCGCGCAAATATCAAGGCGAAGATAGGGGATAAGGTGCAACTCCGTGTGCGCCCCTCGTTTGGCTATCAGTACAACTCGTCGTATGGCTCGACTACATCGACCTACACCCCGACACAAAGTATTGACAAGCTCGTGCAAGAGGTCCTCAATAGCCACAACAATCGTTTGGGCTCGGGCTGGAACACAGGTCTTAATATCAACTACAACCAGAAAATCTCCGAGAAGCCCGGACGCGCACTGACCGTTCAGCTGGTTGGAAACTACTCCAAACAGAATGGTGATGGCGAGTCGCTCTCGCAACTCAAAAATCTGCCCGACTCGGTGGATTGGCAATCACCTCTGTATGGCAACTACTTTAAGAATCAGAATTGGTACCAAAACTCCTACAACTACAACCTGCGTGGTAGTGTGACTTATGCCGAGCCATTGAGCAAAGAGGCACAGTTGAGCTTCAACTACGAGGTGAACTATCGCTACTCGGATGCTGATAAACGTACCTATCTCGGTGAGTGGAATCCCGTGGATTCGATGTGGATATTCAGTACCAACTTCAGCCCCGAGTACTCCAATACCCAGAATAGTGGCTATCTGACCAATCGTGTGGGCCCCGGCTTCAATTACTCGACCAAGGAGGGTACCCGCCTCAATGTGCGTGTGTTCTATCAAAATGCGATGTTGGCAGGTGAGCGTCAGTTCCCCAAAGCGGTAAACTTTGAGCCTCGTTCGTTCAATAACGTTACCTATTCGATTAACTTCCGTCACAAGATTGACAAGAACAACAGCTTCCGCATCCGTCTGAACTCATCGACCAATAACCCCTCGATTAACAATCTTCAGGATGTTGTGGATATCTCGAATGTGCAGAATATCAGCCGTGGTAACTCGGCTCTGAAACCCGAGTATCGCCATGTTGCATACATCAACTACGTTCGCTCGAATATCCAAAAGGGTAGTACCTTTATGATTGGCGGAGGTGCGACACTCGCCCAAAACAGTATCGTGAGCCGTGTTATTCGCAACTCACCCGGATATGTTGTTACTGACCCCGTGAGTGGTGCTCCGCTCACTACACTGACCTCGACGGCAACATTCTCGGAGCCTATCAATATGAATGGCGTGTGGAATGTGCATGGTATGATTAGCTATGGATTCCCGCTTACGTTCATTAAGTGTAACCTTAACCTCTCGGGTAATGTGAACTATGCACAGAGCCCCACAATCTCGGGCGTACTGCAAAAGAATGGCTCGGTTGAGTATACCAAGAACATCTCGAAGAATCTCTCGCCCGGTGGCTCAATCAACCTCGGTAGTAACATTAGTGAGAATGTGGACTTCTCGTTGGGCTATCGCGTAAACTACAACCATGTGCGCAATACGTTCAACCTTGCACAGAACAACGACTATCTGTCACACTCGGCGCATGGAAATATCAAAGTGATTCTGCCTCTCGGCTTTACTATCGCTTCGGATGCCCACTATACCCAGAACTTTAGCCTCAAGGGTAGTGACTTTAATATCGCCTACACCATGTGGAATTTCAGTGTCGGTAAGAAGGTGTTCCGTGGCAACTTGGGTGAGATTAACATCTTTGTAAATGACATCCTCGACCGCAACCGCAGCTTCCAACGTCAATGGTCGGCGCTCTATATGCAGAATGTTACCAATACCTCTATTGGTCGCTATATCGGAATCAGCCTGACCTACAACCTGCGTCACTATGGTGGCAAGAGCTCGGGTTCTCCCTCTGACTTTGAGAGTATGCGCGATGGCGGTAAAACTGCACCTCCTGCAGGAATGCCTCGTGGTGGTATGATGGGCCCGCCCCCCGGTGGATTTGGTGGAGGCTTTGGTATGTAATAGAGAGTGGTTTAGAGCCTTGCAGTGAGTTGCAAGGCTCTCTTTTTTTGATTATCCGAAAGAAATTTGTACCTTTGTGTTTTCAAACAGAATAACGCGATGTACGATGTTGTTGTTATAGGCGGCGGTGCCGCAGGTATGATGGCGGCTGGATGGGCTGCCAAGAATGGCTCGAAGGTGCTGCTTGTCGAGAAGATGGAGAAACTCGGACGTAAGGTGCGCATCTCGGGTAAGGGTCGCTGTAACATCACCAATAGCTGTCCGCCCGAGGAGTTTATCGAGCGATTGCGTTGTGGCGTGGAGTTCTTCCGCCCTGCATTCAAACAGTTTAACAACCGCCAGGCGGTGCGCTTCTTCGAACGTATGGGTGTTCGCACCGTCGAGGAACAAGGTGGCCGTATCTTCCCCAAAAGTGGCAACGCATGGGATGTGGCCGATGCACTGATGTATTGGTGTCGTGACAATGGCGTCGAGATTATGCTCAATACGCGCATTACCGAGATTACCTGTGCCGCAGGTGTCGTTAATGGCGTTGAGTTTGTCAATAAACGTGGTTTCAAACGCCGCGTGGATGCTCGTAGCGTGATTGTGGCTACGGGTGGCGTAACCTATCCGCTGACAGGCTCGACGGGTGATGGTTATGACTTCGCTTACCGCGCAGGTCACACTATTGAGCCTCTTCGTCCCTCGCTTGTACCGCTTGTTGCAGGTGGCGTCAAAGAGCTCGATGTGCTGGTGGGTCTGAAACTCAAGAATGTCAATGTCGAGCTGATGATTAACGGCAAGGCTGCTGCGGCGGAGTTTGGCGAAATGAGTTTTACGGCTCGTGGTGTGGAGGGTGCCGTGGTGTTGCGTTTGAGCCGCGATGCTGTGGATGCACTGTGTGATGGCAAGAGCGTGGCACTGAAGATAGACCTTAAACCAGCACTTTCGCCCGAAACCATTGCTGCTCGTATCGAACGTGAGCGTGGCGACCTGCCCACGGATGCATATTTTGGCGACCTGTTGCGCCGACTTGCTCCGCCCCAACTTGTGCTCTATATTGCCAATCAGTTGGCAATTCCCACAACTACCTTCCTTGCGAAGGTTACCGACAAACAGATTGCATCGCTTATCGATACGCTCAAGTGTGTGGTGATTCCAATTTCGGACTATCGCCCTATGGCCGAGGGTATCGTTACGGCCGGAGGCGTTTCGCTCGATGAGGTGGACCCCGAGTCGATGCAGTCGCGCAAAATCAAAGGATTATACTTCGCCGGAGAGGTCCTCGACCTTGACGGTAATACCGGAGGATTCAACCTCCAAATAGCTTTCTCGACGGGATACCTCGCCGGACAACTTAAAAACCGCTAAACCCTATGAAACGATCCAAAAATGTACGTCGCAATGTGATGCGTGGCATCTACTTCGTGCAGAATATGATGAGAGTCAAACACTATCGAGGATTCGGTGTGCACTCGCCATTTGTGTATGGATTGGTGCGCCACTCGGTGATGATGAAAAAGTCGATTGTGGGTGATGATTGCACGGTATTTGATCGCCTTACCGAACTTGGCGTGTCGCAGAAACGTGCCGTTCAGCTTCAGAATATGTGTGGCTGGGCAGGATATAATAGCCCTTGCTTCGTAACGGATACGGGTTGTGAACTTGCTCCGATGACCGAACATAGCGTGTGCTTTGTGTTGCCATCGGTAGCCCCCGAAAGCCTCGCCGCCGTGTGCGCGAAAGCCGAGGGTACGGGTGCTGCTGTGTGCATCCTCTCGCCCTATGACTCGCGCGTTCGTTCGAAGGCTTGCCGTGAGTTGGTTAAACAACATCGCCATACAAGTGTCGACAACCGTGGCTATCTGCTGTTGTTTTTCAACCCGCGCCACCCCAAGCAACACTTCAAACTTTAACGCACCATGAAAATATATACCAAGACGGGCGATAGGGGTACGACGGCTCTGATTGGCGGCGCTCGTGTCGATAAGTTCGATGCGAGGGTCGAGGCCTATGGTACGGTCGATGAGTTGCAGGCTTCGATGGCTCTGCTCGGTGATATGCTTGCCGAAAGGGTGGATGATGCCGAGTTGCAAGAGTGGATTTCGACTATCGTTAGCGAACTTATGACTGTCGAGAGCCTGCTTGCGCAAGGGGAGGGGTGTCGCTATATCGCCCCGCTTGACGATAGTCGTATTGCGCGTCTTGAGAGTCAGATTGACAGTATGACCGAACAATTACCCCGAATCGATAAGTTTACCGTGCCGGGGGGCAATGTGGTAACCTCTCAATGTCACGTTGTGCGAACAGTTTGCCGACATGCCGAGCGCCGCGCGGTATATGCTGCTTCGCTATATGATGTTGACGCAACTGCCATAGCCTATCTTAATCGTTTGTCGGATTGGCTGTATACTTTCGGTCGCTATCTTTTCGTGCGTTTTGGCGTTGCCGAAAAGTTGTGGATTCCATAAAAAACGATGAAAAACTTGCTTTGTTAATATTTTTTAATACTTTTGCGAAATCTTAACGAAAAAGTATTAACCTAAAATAAGAAAAACTATGTACTGGACATTGGAACTTGCATCGAAATTGGAGGATGCTCCCTGGCCTGCGACAAAGGAGGAGCTGATTGACTATGCCAGCCGTTCGGGCGCACCTCTTGAGGTGATAGAGAATCTTGAGGAGATTGAGGATGAAGGTGATATCTACGAGAGTATTGAGGATATTTGGCCCGATTATCCCTCGAAAGACGATTTTCTGTTCAATGAGGATGAATATTAGTGAGGTAATTTGCTTGTAATCATTCCTTTATGATTTTAGGGTGTAGCAACTTTGGGTTGTTACACCCTCTTTTTTTGCCACTATTTATAATTAAGTTAGTGAAAATTTAGTATCGAAAAAGGAATGGCCCTTTTTATGAGGTTAGAAGTGGTTGGAGTATATCTTCGCGTTGTTTTCTCGGGGGCGGGATGTAAAGAGTTATAAGTCATAGTTATAAGTTATTGTTATTATTATTGTTATTATTGATGCAAGTAAAAATCTCGTCTTTTTATATTATATTTGTCCCAAACGCGTTGTGGGTTATAGGTTTTTATACAAAACTCTACAGAATTAGATAAAATTTAACAACAAATAATAATACTTCTTAAATTTTGAAACTTAATTTTAGGCGCTATGGAAAAAATGAAAAGAAGAGATTTTCTCAAAATTAGTGGCCTTGGAACAATGGGCTTGTTCTTCGGAATGAATCTGGCTCATGCAGGTGAGACCGCCAACAAAGCCGTGGCAGCAAATGCCGCCAAGAGCTATGTTGACAACTGGAAATCACCTTGGCATCCCGAGGTTCCCAGCCGCTTGTGCGCACTGACTCACGACCTGGCCAAACAAGGTCTGTCGGGTGAGTGGGGCGCTAAAATGATAAATGTAAACTGGGAGGAGAATATCCCCGCCGACTGGATGCCCCAACGTCGCTATGCTGCGGCGGCGATGAGCGTGGCCAAAAATGCTCCTCTGCGTATCGAGAAGGGTGAGCTGATTGTCGGTTCGGCAACTCTGATTGAATCTACTTTGGGTCGTGTACCCGTTATCAATACTCACGGCATCAACCACGTCACCGTAGGTTTCGAGCGCGTGATGAATATGGGTTACGAGGGTCTGCGCAAGGAGATTCGCGAGCGTCTGGCTACTGCCGACCTCGACGACTATGGCCGCGACCTTAATGAAGGCGCACTGCAAACATTGGACGCTATCGAGGTGTGGAACGACCGCAATATCGCTCTGCTCGGTCAGATGGAGGCCGAGGCAGACGAGGCAGAAAAACCCTTCTACCGCGCACAAGCCGAGCGTCTGGCTCGCGTGCCCAAATATGCGCCCCAAAACTTCCACGAGGCTGTTCAGTCGTTGTGGACTACCTACGCCTTCTTCCGCCTGATGGGCGACTGGATGGGTATTGGCCGTATCGACAAAATCCTTGGCCCGTACCTCAAAAAAGACCTCAAAAACGGCACTCTCACCCTCGACGAGGCGCGTGAGATTTTGGCGCACTTCTGGATTAAGGGTACCGAGTGGATTGGCCACTACGAGACCTTTGGTGCTTCGGGCGACGCACAATTCTATCAAAATATCATCCTTGGCGGTATCGACAAGAATGGCAACGAGGTGACCAACGAGGTTACCTACTTGGTGCTGGATATCGTAGAGGAACTCCATATCAGTGACTATCCCATTGCAGTTCGTTTGGGTCAAAAGACTCCCGACAAGCTGATTCGCCGCATTGCCGAGGTACAACGCTTTGGCGGCGGTATCGTGTCGGTTTACTGCGAGGATACCGTGATTGCGGGTATGGTGAAATTTGGTATCCCCTTGGAGGATGCGCGCGAGTATAGCAATGACGGCTGCTGGGAGGCTATCGTTCCTGGAAAATCGTCGTTTATGTACAGCCCCAACGACATGTTGCCCTCGCTGTATGCTGCGCTCAAAATGAAGACCGCCGAGTTGCCCCACTACGACACATTCGAGAGTCTGTACGAGGCATTCCACGGCGAACTCGACAACCATATCACCAAATTGCACGACCGTATGGACGGTTGGTGGAAAGATAAAAACCACCCCTGTGTGATGGCGTCAATGTTCACCGAGGGTTGTCTTGAAAAGGGCGTATGCTACTCGGCCGGTGGTGCGACTTATCCTATGCACGGTATCCACTTTGGCGGTGTGAGCGACGTTGCCAACAGCCTTTATGCTATCAAAAAACTCGTTTACGAGGACAAATACCTGTCGTTGGAGGAGTTCGTGGGAATCCTCAAAAATAACTGGGAGGGCCACGAAACCCTGCGCCAACTCATTAAAAACCGCTTTGAGTTCTACGGCAACGACAACGATGCAGCCGATGCAATGATGGCGCGTGTGGTTAGCGACTATGGCGACATCGTAGCCAAGACCAAAAACCGCGCTGGTGTGATGCGCCCTTGCGCAATCTCGACCTTCGGACGTGAGATTGACTGGCGTATGTATCGTCCTGCAACTCCCCAAGGAAGCCGTTTGGGCGACATCCTCGCAACAAACTGCTCGCCTACACCTGGCTCCGACCGCAAAGGCCCGACTGCAGCGATGAACTCATACTGCAAAATCGACTTTACCAAGACCTCGAACGGCGCTGTACTCGAGTTGAAGGTGCTCCCCTCGTCGGTTAAGGGTAAAGCGGGTGTCGATGCGCTGGTGGCTCTGATGAAAACATTCCGCGACAAGGGCGGCTACTATATGCACATCGACGTGGTGGATACCGCTATGTTGCTTGATGCTCAGAAACACCCCGAGCGCTATCCCAACCTGCCTGTGCGTGTGTCGGGATGGTCGGCACGTTTCACTACGCTGGGCAAAAACTGGCAGGATATGATTATCCAACGTACACAGCAGATGGTGTAAGACCGTGGGCAGAGTTTTTGACATCCAACACTTTTCGACGGGCGATGGCCCAGGAATTCGCACCACGGTGTTCTTCAAGGGTTGTCCCTTACACTGCGAGTGGTGTCACAATCCCGAGTCGCAGAGACCCTATCCGCAGGTGTTCTACACCCCTGCCAAGTGCATAGGTTGTGGAACGTGCGAAAAGGTGTGTCCCGAGGGGCAGGAACGACGCTACTCTGTGGAGTGTGCCGATGCTTGTCCTACGGGCTGCTTGGAGCGTGTGGGTAAGGAGTGGAGCGTGGAGGATGTTCTGCGCGAGGTGCTCAAAGACAAAGCCTTCTACGATAATTCGGGCGGTGGCGTGACCCTTTCGGGTGGCGAGCCGCTCGCTCAACCCGATTTCGCTTTTGAACTGCTGTCGGCAGCAAAAAGCGCGGGTGTGCACACAGCTATCGAGACTTCGGGCTGTGGCAAAACGGCCGATTATCTGCGACTTATGCCCGTTACGGACTTGTTTCTGTGGGATATTAAGGTGATGAGCCAAGCGCTCTACGAACACTACGTTGGTGGTGAGTTGGAGGCGATTGTCGAAAACCTGCGAACACTCCACAAGGCGGGAGCAACCGTGCGCCTGAGGTTGCTCTACATTCCCGAGCTGCACGACCAACCCGAAGTGTTGGCGGCAACCCGCGAGCTGTTGAGGGAGTTTGAGGAGGTGCCCTACGACGTTATCCCCTATCATCCCTATGGTAACTCCAAGCGCGAAAGGCTCGATTTGGAAAAAATCACCTTTACGCAACCCACCGACCAACAAGTGTGGGAGTATGGCGAAAGGCTGAAAGCCGCTGAATTGTAAGTTGATATGCCTGTGCAGCCCCGTTGAACTCAACGGGGCGAACAGGCGTTTCATCCTCGGCAAGCTCGGACTTGCCATTCAAACACCAAAATATTAACTAAAATATTCATAATGAGACTTAAAACTACCATTATGGCAGTTGTTGCGCTTGTGCTCACGGCTGTCGTTAATACCTCTTGTGGTACACCCGAGCAGGGGCGCTCGCTCCGCATTATGACCTACGACGTTCACAACGGTCTGGGTTACGACAAAATTCATAGTTATGACCGTCCCGCGGATGTCATCAACCAACACAAACCCGATGTTGTGGCACTTCAAGAGATGGATAGCGTCACAGCCCGTTACTCTGACTATGTGTTGGGAGAGTTGGCCGAGCGCACAGGAATGTATAGCTACTATGGCCCTGCATTCGATTATGCAGGAGGTAAATATGGTGTAGGAATCCTTTCGACCAAACCCGCACTATCGATTCAGCAACACGCATTAGATTGCCCCAGCGAGCCTCGAACGATACTTATCGCCGAGTTTGATGAGTACTACTTTGGTAGCACCCACCTCTCGATGGTTGCCGAGGAGCGTATGTATGCCATCAAAAGGATTCGTGAGATTGCAGCCACACTCGACAAACCATTCTTCTTTGCGGGCGATCTCAATGCCGAACCCGACTCGCCCGAGATTCAGGAATTGAAGGCGTTTACCACCATCCTAACCCCCACCGATACTCCCACATGGAATGCCGAGACTCCCACTACTTGCATCGACTACATTGTTTGCAGTGGTGTCGACGAGGTTAAGGTACACGAGGCGAGTGTTATTATGGAACTCAAAGCCGCCGACCACCGCCCCTTGTTGGTTGATTTGGAGTTTTAACAAGGAGAATGTAATAAAAACGTACGGGTATAGCTTTTGTGTTAGCCCGATTTCCTTTAGTGGATGATAATAAAAAACCGTCAGGCGATAGCGTCTGACGGTTTTTGTTGGTAGGGAAGCACCCTTGGGCGATTAGATAAGGCCTTTGGCGTGTT
>JAZQXR010000109.1:0-2544 GCA_045632975.1 Rikenellaceae bacterium | reverse complement strand
CGGAAGGTGCGCATATCGGCCTGTCGTACCGAGACCAAGACACCCTCGTTCGAGAGGATGAAAGACACCGGCTCAACCTCGAAGCTATCGCCCGTAGGGACGAAGAAGTTCGAGTTCGAGATGATGGCATTCTCGTGCTCGGAGTATTTTGAGGTCGACTCAATCTCCTCGACCTGCTGTTTGGTCTGGAGGCTGATCTCCATAAAGTTCTCGACAGCCTTCTGCTCCTTGATGGTAGGCTGCACCATATCAATCCAGAGAATATCGTCGAAGCCGAGATCGTCGAAGAGCTCGGTGTCGGCGTTGCGAATAATCTTGTTGTATTGCTTCAAGTAGATAGTAATCATCTCTTTTCCATTTTAAGAAACCGCTGGGTTTCATAGGTTTAACTTCGATTTTTTGTCTCCGCAGTGTGTTCGGTGGAAGTTTTGTCAAGAGCCCGAACACATTAGATTACCTTCAGCCGGGATTGACCTTCGGCTCAATCTTTAAGCCGTAGTCCCAGAACTTTTTGAGTGCGTTGTGTTTCTGTATGTCGAACAAGAAGTCGATATTTTCGGTCAAATACTCGTAGGCATAGTCGCGGTCGGGGTAGTCGCTCTCGAGAATAGCCTCGTAGATGTGCTCGATGCCATAGGTGAATGCTGCCTGCAACTCGTCACGTACCTCATATGAGAGCCCCTTGCGTGCTACCCACACAGCAAATGTGAATGGCATCTTGGTGGCCTTGTGCCACTCCTCTGCCAAGTCGTAGGTGTAGGTGAACTTGCCCTCGTTGTCGAAGACTTTATCGCCGATAAGAAGTACGGCATCGCCCTCCTTGAGGTTGTTAACTACCTCATAGTCAGTGAGTGCCACCCACTCAGGCTCGATGTGCCACAGCTTTTTGGCGAGGTGGCCGCAGAGCTGAACAGATGTCTTAGAGTGGCTGTCGAGGTGGATGCGTTGCACCTTGCTGATAGGGGTGTTGCTCATCACCACTACGGTGCGAACTGCGCCATTTGCACCGATGCAGTAGTCGGTAATAATCTCAGCATCGGGGAGTGATGGCACCATAGCTACAGGCATAAGCGCAATGTCGGCTTTGCCTTCGATGAAGTTTTGATAACATGTAGCTGGGGGTGCAAGCAGTAGTTCGGCACTGATTTTATCGCAGTGTCGAAGTCCATAGATGAACGGTATCGTATTCAAATACGATACGGCGGTTATTTTGGTATTTACTGCCATCATCCACTTCTCAGAGGTGTTATTATCCGCGCAAAGATAAGCAATTTTTGTACAGAGTGTTCCCTTTTTGTCTAAAAAATTTAGAAAAAGTGGAATTTTTTTCGGTGCACCAATGTGCTATGGTTGAGATATTTGGGTGCAAATCTTTCTAAAAAGTTTAGAAAATTTTCGGCAAAAGACTTGACAACCCCTATTTCCAGATTATATATTTGCACCGTCAATCGACGTCAATCGACACGAGGTTTTCAACATACGGCGCTCTGCTGTCGAAAACCTTATCAACATCCAAAATAGCTGGCTGTGTGGGGCATTTCTTGTGTTCTCAACAGACACTAACACATTATTAACACATTTAACAACAATTTTGACCTATGAATCGCGCTTTTTTGTGCAGTGCGATAGAGGGGTTGGTGTCTCCGTACGGCTACCATTTCACAATGAATGACGAGTCGTGCTATCCCACCACCGTCTCTCGCTATCCTGCCGCCTTTATGTTGCCGCCCGAATTTGTTGGTATGGAGGGTCGACGACGTGGTAGAATAACCTACAAAGTGACACTTCGCCTCTCTCGTCAGGGCGCAAAGCTCTCACCGACGGAGCGAAACAGCCTTCTTGCCGAGATGGAGCAGCAACTGACTGAGATGTTTGTAGCCCTCTCACGCAGTGAGCGAGTGGCTGTGGTCGAGAACCTCACAATCCGCCCTGTGGCGGGCGTGGTAGACCTTCACGGAGCCATAGCTATGGAGGCGCAGGCGAAAATCGAAACTATTTTTTAACCGAGAAACTAACCAAAATGAGACTTTACAAACTTTCGAATGACTTTACGCCTCGTCACGAGGGGCTTCTCTTCGGCATCGAGACCGAGCTCGACGAGCCGCAAGATGTGGAGGTTGAGGTGGTCGATGTGACGACCGATGAGGTGGTTGCCACGCAGCTGCTCCACGAAGTGACCACTGCCGAGGTGAATATCGCACCCTATGTCGCACCTCTCGGCGATTATGCACCCTCTCGTCCCCTCTACACGACCTTTGTTGAGGCACCAACCCGCCTCTTTGCGGTGCGTGTCGGAGATACCAGCTCCGAGCCGATAGTGGTATCGGTGAATAGAGAAGCGGTTACTCTGCCGACACTCCTCACCTCGATGCCGCAAACTCGTCGAATCGCCTACGGCGAGTGGGATGAACTGCTTGTGCTGACCGAGCGAGGAGCTCTTATTGAGGCCAATATCGATGCCGATACGGGCGAGAGCATATCGGTGGAGTATACGAGCGAGAATGGTGCAGCAACACTCTGCATCCTGACCAAGGATTTTGGCAA
>JAZQXR010000108.1:0-21007 GCA_045632975.1 Rikenellaceae bacterium | reverse complement strand
TCCTTAATCTTTGCTGCCAAGAACTCACGGTTCAGGCGAGCGATGTGAGCAATCGAGATAGCTTTGGGGCACTCTGCCTCACATGCACCGGTGTTGGTACAGTTACCGAAGCCCAGCTCATCCATCTTTGCAACCATCGCTTTAGCACGACGAGCACCCTCAACACGACCTTGGGGCAGTTTTGCGAGGCTCGATACGCGAGCAGCAACGAACAGCATTGCACTACCGTTTTTGCAAGTAGCGGCGCAAGCACCACAACCGATACAAGCGGCAGCATCCATACTCTCGTCAGCGTCAGCCTTGGGAATAGGAATAGCGTTACCATCGGGCACCGAGTTGGTACGAACCGATACGAAACCACCAGCTTGGAGAATCTCGTCGTATGCACCACGGTTAACTACGAGGTCGCGGATAACAGGGAATGCAGCCGAACGCCAAGGCTCGATAGTGATGGTATCGCCATCTTTGAACTTACGCATGTAGATTTGGCAAGTGGTAACGGCTTGTGCAGGGCCGTGAGCGTTACCATTGATGTGCAGCGAGCACATACCGCAGATACCCTCGCGGCAGTCGTGGTCGAATGCAACGGGATCCTCGCCTTTTTGAATCAGCTCGTTATTGAGGATGTCGAGCATCTCAAGGAACGAGGTGTCGGGAGAGATATTGGAGATTTTGTACTCCTTGAAAGCTCCCTGTGCTTTAGCGTCTTTCTGACGCCATATCTTCAATGTAAAATTCATTGTCTTTTGTTATTAAAGTTGAACGTCAGAGTGATTAGTCTTTGTAGTTACGTTGTGCGCGGTGTACGAACTCGTAGTCGAGAACCTCTTTGGTCATCTCGGGTGCTACGTCCTCGCCCTTGTACTCCCAAACACCTGCGAAAGCGAACTTCTCGTCATCACGTTTAGCCTCGCCCTCCTCGGTTTGGTGCTCGGTACGGAAGTGACCACCACACGACTCCTCACGTTGGAGTGCGTCGCGTGCCATCAGCTCACCCAGCTCAAGGAAGTCAACCAAGCGGAGTGCTTTCTCCAGCTCAACGTTGAACTCTTTGTCACCACCGGGAACTTTAACGTCAGCCCAGAACTCTTTGCGGAGTTTTTGAATCTCAACGATAGCTTTCTCCAGACCATCTTTGGTACGAGCCATACCAACGTACTCCCACATGATGTGGCCCAGACGTTTGTGCAGGTCGTCAACGGTTTGGTTACCTTTAATAGAGAGAAGTTTCGCGATTTTCTCCTTAACCTCTTTCTCTGCTTTCTCGAAAGCGGGGGTATCGGTCGATACCTTCGGAGCTTGAATCTTCTTCGAAAGGTAGTCACCGATAGTGTAAGGCAGAACGAAGTAACCGTCAGCCAAACCTTGCATCAGAGCCGAAGCACCCAGACGGTTTGCACCGTGATCCGAGAAGTTAGCCTCACCGATAGCATACAGACCGGGGATAGTGGTCATCAGGTTGTAGTCAACCCAGATACCGCCCATGGTGTAGTGAACTGCGGGGAAGATCATCATAGGCTCCTCGTAGGGGTTCACGTCGGTAATCTCCTCGTACATATCGAAGAGGTTGCCATAGCGTTGTTTGATAATATCTTTACCCAGACGCTCGATAGCGGTTTTGAAATCGAGGAATACTGCCAGACCGGTCTCGTTCACGCCGAAGCCAGCATCGCAACGCTCTTTAGCGGCACGCGAAGCAACGTCACGGGGAACAAGGTTACCGAAGGCGGGGTAGCGACGCTCCAAATAGTAGTCGCGGTCAGCCTCGGCGATGTCGCTGGGTTTCTTGGTACCTTTGCGGATAGCCTCAACATCCTCCATCTTCTTGGGAACCCAGATACGGCCGTCGTTACGCAGCGACTCCGACATAAGGGTAAGTTTACTTTGTTGAGTACCGTGTACGGGGATACAGGTGGGGTGGATTTGGGTGAAGCAGGGGTTTGCGAAACCAGCACCTTTGCGGTAGCATTGGAATGCAGCCGAACCGTTCGAACCCATAGCATTGGTCGACAGGAAGAACACGTTACCGTAACCACCGGTTGCAATTACAACGGCGTGAGCACCGTGACGCTCAATTTCACCGGTAACGAGGTTACGTGCGATGATACCTTTAGCCTCGCCATCCTCAACTACAACGTCGAGCATCTCGTGACGGGGGTAGCTCTTCACGCTGCCGGCAGCAATCTCTTTGTTGAGCACCGAGTAAGCACCCAGCAGAAGTTGTTGACCGGTTTGGCCACGAGCATAGAAGGTACGCGATACTTGTGCACCACCGAACGAACGGTTGTCGAGAAGACCGCCGTACTCGCGAGCGAAGGGAACACCTTGAGCCACGCATTGGTCGATAATCAGGTTCGAAACCTCGGCCAGACGGTAAACGTTCGCCTCACGTGCGCGGTAGTCACCACCTTTGATGGTGTCATAGAACAGACGGTAGATCGAGTCGTTGTCGTTACGGTAGTTCTTTGCAGCGTTGATACCACCTTGAGCCGCAATCGAGTGAGCGCGACGGGGCGAGTCTTGGATGCAGAAGATTTTGACGTTGTAGCCCAGCTCGCCGAGCGAAGCTGCTGCCGATGCGCCA
Organism: Rikenellaceae bacterium; assembly: GCA_045632975.1. GTDB lineage: Bacteria > Bacteroidota > Bacteroidia > Bacteroidales > Rikenellaceae > UBA940. The sequence continues at coordinate 18,423 of JAZQXR010000108.1, read as the reverse complement.
CCGAGACCGGTACCGACTACGATGATGTCGAGCTTACGCTTGTTGGCGGGGCTGACAACTTTGATGGCTGCTTTGTGGTTGCTCCATTTTTGAGCCAACTCACCAGCGGGGATTTTGGAATCTAAATTCAATGCCATAATCTATATGTTTTTTTTAATTATTTCGTCGGATTGATTAGCAGCAAGCGGGGCAGAGGCTGCAAACGTAGAATGCTACGGCAACAGCGGCGAAACCAACTGCGATAAGGGTAGTCCAAGCGGTAGCCAGACATTTCAGACGGGGGTACCAAGTTTGGTTTGCCCAACCCAGCGATTGGAACATGCTCCAGATACCGTGCGAAAGGTGGAACCACAGAGCAGCCAGCCATACAACGTAGATAACAACATTGTACCATTTGCTGAAGGTGTAAGCAATAAGAGCAGCACCATCAGTTACGGCATAGCCGAGGTTGTTTACGTGGTTGCCCATAATCTCTTGGAGCTGCATTTTGCTCCAGAAGTGGGTCATGTGGATTGCAAGACCGAGGATAACGATGATACCCAGAACGAGCATGTTTTGCGATGCCCAATCCACGCCTTTGTGGCTGCCACTTACGGCGTAACGCACGTTACCGCGAGCTTTGCGGTTTTGGAAGGTGAGCAGGAATGCGTACAAGAAGTGCACAAGAACACCTGCTGCGAGAATAACGGTTGCAACCAGCGCGTACCAGTTGGCACCGAGGAACTCGCAAATCATGTTGTAACCCTCGGCGCTGATAAGAGCGACAAGGTTCATCGCCATGTGGAAGGTGATGAACAGAACGAGGAATGCGCCCGAAACGCTCATTACGACTTTTCGGCCGATTGATGTGTTAGAGAGAAAAGTTCCCATAGTTAATTGAATTAGTTTTGTTTATTCTGTTGATTTTTATTAGTTTTGAGCACAATTCAATACTACAAAGGTACTTTATTGTTTCTAAAATAACAACACCTTGCCAACATTTTAAATAAGTTTCTATGATTTCTGTTCGCAAAAAAGAGCTCCGCGCTCACATAAAACACTGTCGGACAACCTTTTCGGCAGAGCAGGCCACGGAGGCTTCCGAGCGCATTGTGGCCCGCATCGAGCAGCTCGCGGAGTTTGCCGAGGCTCGAACGGTAGCACTCTATTGGTCGCTTGACGGCGAGGTTTCGACACACGACCTGGTGCGCCGCTATGCCTCCTCCAAACGCATTGTACTGCCCGTAGTGGATGGGGCGACGATGCACTTTGGGGTTGTTGCGCCCGACTGCTCAAACCTTACAGAAGGGGCGTTCGGGGTGATGGAGCCACGAGATGGCGAGGTGTGCCCGCCCGAAGAGATTGAGCTAATGGTGGTGCCGGGCGTGGCCTTCGACCGCGAGGGCGGCCGCTTGGGACACGGCAAGGGGTACTACGACCGCTACTTCGAGCTGTACAAGGGGCCAAAAGTCGGCATCTGCTTCGACTACCAGATGGTCGAGAGCGTGCCCTGCGAGGAGTTTGACGTAAGGGTTGACAGAGTATTGACCGACCGATAAAAATTCATATCTTTGCACTACACAACAAGCACAAAACTATGCTTTTCGATAAGGTGATATTCGGGCCGATTCGCAGCCGCCGTCTGGGGCTGTCGCTGGGAGTCAATCTGCTGCCGCCCACAGCTAAAGTGTGTAACTTCAACTGCATCTACTGCGAGTGCGGATGGAATACCAACGGACAAAAACCACCCCTCAACACGCGCGAGGAGGTAGCCACAGCCCTGCGTGCCAAACTCACCGAGATGGCCGCCGCAGGCGAGTGTCCCGACGTTATCACCTTTGCGGGTAACGGCGAGCCCACCATCCACCCCGACTTCGAGGCCATAATCGACGACACCCTCGCTCTGCGCGACGAGCTCTGCCCCACCGCCCGCGTATCGGTATTGAGCAACGCCACCATGCTACACCGCGAGAGCGTGTGCCGAGCCCTGTCCCGAGTGGACAACAACATCCTCAAACTCGATAGCGCAATCAACGACACCGCCCGACGCATGAACCTGCCACTGCAAGCCGACTACTCGGTGGAGCGCGTGGCCGAACGCATAGCATCATTCGAGGGTAGCGCCATAGTTCAAACGATGTTCCTGCGTGGCGAGATTGACGGCGCACCCATCGACAATACCACCCCCGAGGAGGTTGACGCATGGGTGGCAATGATTGAGCGCATCCGCCCGCGACAAGTGATGATATACACCATCGACCGCGCAACACCTGCCGAAGGGTTGCACAAAATCCCGCGCAAAGAGATGGATACTATCGCCGCACGAATCGAGGCACTTGGTATCCCCTGCTCCGTCTCGGCGTAAACATGAGTAGAGCGTGCCCCACGGAGCACGCTCTACTCAATTCACAATTCGCAATTCACAATTCGCAATTGATTGTGATATAGATATTTCCTTAATATTTAAGAGGCCCAAGAGCCCAACCTAATACGCACAAGAAATCGTATAACAAGAGGGAACATGGCTTGCGAAGCCCGAAAAGCGGAGTTTGCTTTTCGCAAATGCCCCACAATACAAGGAATCGTATAACAAGAGGGATTTCAAGGCTTGCGAAGCCCGAAAAAGCGGAGTTTACTTGACGTAAATGAGCATTTTGAGGGCGAGCGTAACGCAGAAATCACCTTGTTATACGATTTCTTACATTTGGCGAACCCATATCAACTTGGACGTATCATACCCCCGAGCCGTCGCACTGCGTAACAAGTCTCGAAGCGACTGCTCGTCCACCTCGGGCGTGCGCGAAAGAATCCATAAATAACGATCAGACCCTCCACCAATCAACACATTGGTATAGTCGTCGTCAAGCTCCAAAATCTTGTAAGGCGACCAAAAGTTCAAGAAAAACGTAACCTCAAGCTCGCCCGCACGACCCTCGACCCGACGAGCACGACCTATGCTCTCTTTGTATCGACCCGTACGTGTGTTGTAACCCCCATTGGCGACCCTCACCGTGCCATCGGGGTTGAAGGTATAGACGGCCGTCACAAGCTCCATATCCCGCTCGAAGGGGTGGTCAAAACGGGCTATCTCGTACCAGCGCCCCATATAACGGTCAAGGTCGACCGTGTCTATGGTGGTCGTATCAACTACAGCTCGATAGGGCTTGGCTCCGGCCACGAGTGTGCCGATTGTCGCCGCAAGGGTCACAGTCAGCGCCGCACCCGCGATAATAATACTCTTGCTCATAATCTTGTAGAAAAAAGTTGGTTTTAGGCACCTCTCTACGCACTTTTGGTGCCGAAAACGAAGCCGCCTATTGGAATTCCCGCGAAAAAGTGCTAACTTGCGAGAAATAAACCACAAAAACGCCAAATCATGAGACGATTTGCCCAACTTCTGCTTGCGCTTGCCGTATGCTGCGCAACGCTCTCGACCGCCTCGGCCCGCGAGCGCGAGAAACGAGTTCGCCCGACAAACCCCTACTACGAGGAGCAAATCAAAACGCCCAATACCATTGCGCTCACCGTGGGCACGGTTCACCCACGAGCCAAGCGACCCGGATTGTTGGGCTACCTAATCTTTTTGGAACCATATCCGTGGCTCGGCCCGACATGGGACAAGGCCGACAGCCGCACTGCATCGCCCAACCTGCAACTCACATGGAAATATGTCATCAATCGCACCGTGACACTCGGCGCAACGGCGGGCTACTGCTTCAGTTCGCTGGGACGAGATTGGGACAGTGGTAACGGCTGGTATCATCAGAACACCCACACAAATATTGTCTCGGGACTGTTCCGCCTGGAGCTAACCTATCTGCGTCGCGGAATATTCACCATGTACGGCACAATCCACATGGGCATCGGCCTTCGATTCCAGAAGATGACCTCCGAGCAGTTTGACCCCGCAACGGGAGCTTCCATAGGCGGTCGCCCCAGCGTCACGCACGACTATCGACAGAGATTTTACTATCATGTCGCACCCCTCGGATTCCGCTTCGGCCGTAGAGTCGGTGGATTTTTAGAGCTGGGCTACCGCGTTGGCAGCTTTGCCCAAGTGGGTGTTGACTACCGCTTTTAGTTCTACTTTCTATACGAAAGACGAATAAAACGCGCTTTTTTTCACGACGGGTTCATGCTTGTGGGCAAGTATGAGCCTGCTCAAAATCCCCCTATTTGCCCTTTTCATCCCATTTTTGAGGAGTACACCACCCCCTCCAGAGTGGCGCTGGAGGGCTATTTTAAAATTTTTTGTAATTTTTTTGGCAAAATATTTGCAGGATTCAGAAAAGCGCCATATATTTGCAACGTGAATCAGAGAAAATGACTCACGAACATAACTTGGTCGATTCATCTAAGGGCTAGGATACCTGCCTCTCACGCAGGACATAGGGGTTCGAATCCCCTATCGACTACAAAGAACAAACAAGCAATGAGGTGTCGAATTTTCGACACCTTTTTTGTTTTTCGTGGAGTCATTACAAACTTGTTTGTATGAAACTCCGCGGAGAAACAAAAAAGAGGTTGAGTTATCAACTTTTTGCGCTGTTGGTTTCGTGTAAAGTGCCCGTGGCAAGCGCAGGGGAAAACAAGCGAGCAAAGCGAGTGCAGTAATCCCCTATCGACTACAACAATTTGCAACCAAATCACTCTACAAAATTATTACATAATACACTGCAAACAAAAAAATTAGCCACCAATGGTGGCTAATTTTACTATAACAGGCGTCATCAGTCTTCTCTCATTGCGCTTTTGCGATATTACGCACCTCAACTCCTCCTACATTACACGGTTGGTCGGCAAAAATCACTACGCGGTCGAGGATTGAAGCGGGGAACAGTGTTGTGGTCATCACCCAACGTCCCGACTGCTCGAAGCATTCCACCGAACTGCGATCAACCCACAGGCTCAACTCCAAGCGTCCATCGGTTGTGGGCGGGACTCCGATTTGCTCCTCGGGAGCGCCCTTGCCAATGGGCATATTCTCGCCCCACAATCCATAGTACATCTTCGCTATGGCGTTCCAATTTGCCGAAAATTCGGGGTGGGTATAGGCGTTGCGGTCGCAGGTTAAAACACAAGTACGAGGGTCGTACGTAAATATCAATTTATCCCCCTCGGCATTGAGCAGAGTAACGCCACACACGCCCTCGGTCGATGGTTGCAGGGTAAGGTTGAGGCGATAGCCTTGTTCCGCCGACTCGATACGGAGGGTATCTCCAACACCTTCAATCGTACAATCCGAATAGGTAGTTGCCGAGCCAAGCGCTATATCCATTTCGGGCGACGGGCGCGAGCCGAGATAGGCAAGTCCGTCGTGCGAATACAGATACAGGTCACGAGGCAAAGTATTGGCGCTACGAAAAGCGGTGGTAGGCACCGAGCCGCAATAGTTCCAATTACTCATCCAACCGACAATCACAGGTCGGCTATTGGGCGCATTATTCCAGCTCACACTCGCGTAATTATCAACTCCATGGTCCATCCAACGTGTGACATTTGGCGGAGTATCGCAGACGAACTCGTGGCCGTCAAAATCGCCCGTGAAATACTGCGTAGCCGAGCCTCCTGCGGGTCCACCCGGGTTGATATTGCAAATCAACACCCATTTCATCTGGTCGTGGTTGCCATCAACCGCCATTTGCAGCATATCGGGACACTCCCACACTCCCCCGTGACCACCATAGCCCTCGCCAAACGAACTCTCGTATTTCCACTCTTTGAGGTCGGCCGACGAGTAATACTCCATGTGGTGTCCGACAGCCAAAACCATAATCCATCGTTGGCTCTCGTCGTGATAGAACACTTTGGGGTCGCGGAAGTTGCGCGAGGGCGAGGTAAGTACTGGATTGCCCTCGTATTTGGTAAAGGTATAACCTCCGTCGGTTGAATATGCCATACATTGAACTTGCGGCGGTCCCCAAGCGGTGTAAAATGCTACTACGGCGTTTTTGCCAAAACCTGCCGAGTTATAAACATCAACCACGCACGAACCCGAAGCACACGAGCCCAACGAATCAGGCGCCAAAACGGGCGGATAGTGGCTCCACTCAACAAGGTCGGTCGATACGGAGTGTCCCCAATGGATATTGCCGTGTCGATTGCCGTAGGGGTTGTATTGGTAATAAAGATGCCACTCGCCATCGAGGTAGAACATTCCGTTGGGGTCATTCATCCAACCATAGGGCGGAGTATGATGCCATACGGGGCGTAACGGGTCGAGGGCTGGTGCAAAATAGTCGGCAGTTTGGAGCGAATCCCAACACATCGCCATCGAGTCAAGCCTTATGGCGAGGTGGCTCATGTGCGGGTGCAGGCCAACTTCGAACGGCACATAATAATCCACACAGGTACGGGCCAAGCGTATGTATAGCCGTTGCAATAGCGAATCCTCGGCATAGACCTCCACTCGGCTCGACGGCGCACGGTCCTCGATGGGAAACAGCAGATATTTCGGAGTACCCTCAATGGCAACTTTGGAAGTTCCGTCGGAGTGGGTTACAACAATACGATTGGGAGCACAACTACCCAAAACAAGTATTATCAGCAGGGCTAACAGTGTACGTTTCATGGCTATTCGATTTGTCTGTTGCAAAATTATACTTTTTCGGCATAGTACAAACGATGTATGGCACTAAAAATGCTTCTACCCATCAAAATCAAATCATCACAACGCTATGAACAAATCCTTAATCATCGGCGGTGCAGTACTCCACTATCGACTACAAGAAACAAACAATGCAGAAAGGTGTCGAATTTTCGACACCTTTTGTTTTTGTTGCCTGTGGCGCAAATTTATTTGCAGATACAAGCTAATTATTCATCACTCTATTGTATTTAATGCAAATAAATACAATGCAATTACAATGCAAGCACGCATCGCACACCCAAAAGCCGCATTACCAGCCACTTTATCTTGCAATAACTCACCAAAACCACATAATTTAGGTGGCATCACACTTGCACTATTTTCACAATACGCTTTGCGACCTCATCGGGGTAGTCTATGAGTAGCTGACCGTGATTCATATTGGGGAAGATTTCCACCTTCGCTGCCGGACATAGTCGCAACAGGTGCTCGACCTGCGCACGAGCAACAAACGACTCCTTCGTTCCATGCCAATAGTGAATATCGCATCCATGAATCGCCTGCAATGTACTCGTATAGACCGATTTATAGCCATCGAGCACCGCACGACGGCCACCCCATGGATATATCTTGTGGCACTCGTCAAGCAATACATCGAAATAGCGCGAGCAAAACACCTTGCTCCAAAAACCTCGATGATGATAACAACTCCAGACATTGGCGCATTGCAAATATCGCAATGGATTCACAAGCCAACGTGGCAAAGCAATGAGGGGTGCCGCATCCATAATGGCGTGATTCACCACAACCTCATTACGCTCCAATATGCGCGACAGAATCTTTCCCCCGAGCGAAAGCCCATAAATACACTCTATGCGACCATTGAACTGCTCCTTTATATACCCTATAATTTGCTCCGCCTGATTATCAACAGATGTGAAGAACGTATATTCCCCAAGAACAAACCCATCCACCTGAACGGCCACAATATTGAAATCCCCCTTGAGCAGCTCGACAAGGGGCATAAATATCTCATACGACACACCCAGTCCAGGTATCAGCATCACGGTAGGACGCCCGACATTATGAAAAGACGCGAACTTCATCATCCCAAGAATTTAAACGTTGCCCAAAGTTACAAATAATCGCCCAACCTATTGGGGACCTATGCACTCTCGAAGAAGAGAGTGTCGATAATCTCTTTGGCCGCCTTGACGTGTTTCTCATTGGGGAGGCCCGCGCTGGTCGCTACCATTTGGGCAATCTTCTCTCGGCTTTCCTTAATCTTCAGGATGCACCCTGCGAACCCTTTCATTTGGCGCTCGTCGCCATTCATGTACTCGCTATCTTGCAGATTCTCCTCCAATCTACTAATCGAGACCTCCTCGCGGATGGTGTCGATGCGCTTGGTGTCAGATAGGTTAAGGCGTGCGAGCCTCGGAGTTCCATTGCCGGTATATTGGGCCATCTCCATCGCCATGTGGCAGGTCTGGTGGATAAACTGTTTTTTGAACTCCGGACACCACAACATATCGCTCCACAAATAGTTCATCTTGTTCCATCTCTTCACGCCATCCTTGTACTGGTACTTGGATTGCAGGATATACTCGTCGCAAAGCTCTTGGCGGGTGATCCACTCACCCTCTTTGGTAAGAAGCTCGCTTATGAACTTGACCTCGCTGAATGGGTATTCGTTGTTGTACTCGTAAGCAAAGCTATAGTTCTTAACAAGATCCTTCAGGCAACTTTTTCGCTCCTTGTCATCAAAGGTGAAATTGCCATTAAATCTATCGTGCATCAGGCTGACAAGAGTGGGGCAGCATGTCGGGAAGTAGGAGTAGGTCTGAACATCTGCAGTCATCTTCCACTCCTCTGCGCTGTCTTTGATGCCCAACAGCACATTCAAATCGATGCAATTCTCTCGGAATAATATATCCCAGCAGCTCTTCAGCGAACGTTGAACCTCCTCTTTTATGCTCGGATCACCCTTCTGGTACTTAATCTCGTTTCGGATAATCAGGCATATCGCCAATAGGTATGTATTGACAATGGTAATGTTCAGCATATCGCGGCCTTCAAGCAGCTCTTTTTTGAGCTCCTCCACAAGGGCACGGGCAACAGGCTGACGGCTCGATAATCTGACGCGCTTGCTCATATATGCACCCATCACCTCGATGCGAGAGCGATACTTGGTGAAATCAGCATCACAAAATATATCATTCAGCGTCTCCACGTCGGGTGCGGCGGCGATTAACGAGAGGCACATTTGGACGCTTTTGTGAAGGTATGACGCACTGCTCAAAGCCTCGTCTATGTACTCCATCATCCTTGCGTATCCATCATTCAGGACCTCGGTTTTGTAGCCCGTGTTTTTATGCTCCTCCTTAATTCTTTCACCCATCTCTTTGATTACAAAATTCAGATGGGTTTGGGTGATGGGGATGCCGTTCTTTTTGCGATACTGCTCGGCCTGCTCAAAACTCATTCGTCCACCCTGAATCATAAACAGCAAAACCTTGCTTCGAGAGTAGTGGTAAACAAGTGCCGAATCAACCTTCAATTCACCATCCGAACAGCTCATAAGGCGTTTGCGCACCTCCGCGGACAGAATATAGTTTCGGCTATTATCCCTTCTCTTATATATGGTGTCGTATATTACTCCACTATGGTTTCGTTGTGCAAAACTGCACAAGAGCTGGTACACATCCTCGTCTATGGCCTCGGTCATGGTGCGAAGGGTGTTGTAGATGAACGTTCCATCGATATATTCAGCGGCATTGTCGAGCATGAATTGGAGATACTCCTTGAACGTGATTTCGCTTCGTCCATCCACGGTGGCATAGCCCTCGTTGTATGCGAACCTCATAGGGGTATTAAAATTGCCTTTGACAATCCAAGGGATATCATTGAGCAGTTTCGGCATCTTTCGGGCAATCTCGGCGCGGGTATAGTTATCCGCGAGGTCATTGTAGGCTTCGTTGAGCAACTTATTCATCTCCTCCATATCCCCTCTTCGGGCCTGCTCATAAATGTAAATCGCATACAGGTTGTCGCTTTTGCGAATATTGTATTTGGCAGTGAATGCATCGGCAAACCTCTTCATACGCTCGTACGTAGGGAATATTGTCTTATTTTTGAGGTAGACCGATAGGATGCTGTTGTCGCCATCTTTGTTTGAATCCGTAACGAGGGTACGCCTATCCGGATTTTTCACAATATCACGAAACACCCCCCTGAGCTTGCCTGCATCGACCTCGCTACCTCGCTTGTTGGCTTGCTTGATTACGACATTTAGGAGTCGGGCATTATCTCTAATCAGTTTGACCTCGCTGGCGATGAGTCCGTACCGCCCCTTGTAATAGTCGTCATTGCGAATGTCGCCCATCACAATATCAAACAGTTCGTCGACAGAGTATTTATGAAGAACCACATTGAGCGCCGAGTCAGACAATCTGTTTTTGGGATAAATCTCGCGCCACCCCTTGAGGGTTTCTATCATATGTTTTTTGCTGACGCCATTGATTTTAATATATTGCGACAGCGCATACTCATCCTTGAGTTTGCTGGGGTTGTCATTAGTGATACCCATAAGGTGCATGCACGAGACTGCATCGGAGGTAGTCTCGGCCTTTCGCATCATCTGATTGAGGGTTATGAAGTTCTTCGCCTTGTCGTAGGTCTCAATCAGAGGCAATATCTGCTCGAAGGTCAAAAACTCATTCTTGAGTAGGATGGAGAATGTACGGCCGTCCGAAAGTCCCTCGTCGAACATCCACTCGCACGAAGCCAATGCGTCATTCTCATCCAGCAGTTCCAGGAGTCGGTTCAGTGCATGGGTTCGCAGGTTTTTGTTGTTGTCGCACAGACTACTACCAAACAGTTCGCTATTCTCCTTCAACCCACCTACATACTTAAACAGCTTATAACGATCCTCATAAGAGAATCCACGGGCAATATCCACAATGCGTTTATAGAAGTTGAAGGGCAGTGCATACTGCACCGCATCTCGCAAAGGCGAATGCTCGCAACCACCCTTGATAAGGCCCAAAACCGCCTCAAACTCCTCGTAGCTTCGTGTCTTGCAGAGTGCCGAGATTAGGGCGAGGCTGATTTGGTTAAGAAACACCTTTTTGTAGAAATCCTCACCATAAGTATTGCCGGCGTCTTCCTCCACAACATCCTCGTCATCCTCATCGGAGAAGCCGTCATCCTCGTCCTCATCGGAGAAGCCATCATCCTCGTCAACATCCTGACCACGCTCCTCTGTAAAGCCGGACATATCATACCCGTCGATGGTGGCACTCGCAGCAAAACCTATAATCTCTTCGGGTGAAAGTTCCATAAAAGGACTGATGCGGACAAGGTTGAATACGTCTTTCAGGTCGCTCTCCTTGAACGGATCTTTCCAATCGCCATTCTCGTCGAATATAAGGCTTAATATTTTGCGCTCTTGGCTCAAGGTCATCACCCGATTGCTCTTCGAGAACATTGCATACGTGGTGCGCACATAGAGCTGACGAGCCACCTCTTTGAGTTCTCCCGAGGACTTTTGATACTTCTCGTAAAGGGTAGCTATCCTCCTTGCCGATGTATTGTAATCCTGGTATCGGGCGTAGGCCGCTGCGAAGAATTGGAATCTATAACTATCCTCGACTCTGTCTTTTAATAGTTTAAGGATCTTGCTGGGCCTGCCTTTATCGGGATAGGCCGACATTATCAGGTTGATCAAATTATCAATCTCGCCATCGGGCATAGTATTGCGATCGCATAGCAAGTAGCCCATTTGGCATATCGAGAAAATGTGATGGTTGTCACGATCACTGACGCTCCTTGTGCGTTGGCACGCAGCAGCATAACCGACAAGCAATTCATTGAGCTTCGTGGCATTGATGGAGCCATACTGACATATGGCTTGAGCCAATAGCTCGACAATCGAAACATCGACAAAGATAGACTCCTTGTCGATAACCACAAGGCCTCGTTGGCGCAGATTATCCGCATATACGTCAAACAGCACCTCGTCACCGCCCAAATGCTTATATAGATCTTTAAGCTCGGCTTTATGGGCAAAAAACTTCGAGCGCGTAGCATATTTGTTGTGTCCCACCAGAGCACACAACAGCTTCATCTGCGAATTGCAAATCCCGGTGTCGTCCTTACCGGCTTCCAGAAACTCTTTTATCTCGTTTGAGACATCCTCGGACTTGATAAACAGCGAGCCGATGGTGTAATTGCCCTTCATCACATCTTTCATGGAGATAATGCCATCACGAGCCATGTCGTCGGCCATTTTACGGAAAGATATTTTGTCGTAGATGTCGAACTTTACAACAATATCTTCATCTATCTTTTTCAGCGTCGCAGCCTGCCTTACATTGAAGATTTTCTGATAGATGCGCTCGCGCTCCTTCGACGATAGACGCCCGGAGAGTGTGATGATGATGCGGGTGCTGCCCATCGACTCCGGCGAGAAACCGTCGCCACAATTATATCCATTGAGTTTTGCCCACAGATTGTGCCCGGCCACCTCCAGCTCACCTTTGTCGAGAATCTCATTTATATCGTCAATCAGATAGACATCGCCCAAACCCTGCTTTCGGTTGCCCGCCATGTTGGGAACAATGACATTGAGGTCGCCAATGCTGTTGTTGCAGTTGTAGATGTAGAAGTGGTAGTTCTCCCACTCCTTGTTGTTTCGCATGAACTCATACGCGGCTCGGGTCTTGCCACTATATGTGTTGCCCTCGAGGATGATGATGGGCGATTTGCCCATCTTTCGCTCTATCTCGCCATCAATATTCTCGCGACGATAGTATTTGTTCTCGCTCTTGCGTATGCCACCCTGCTTGATTTTGTGGATATGGCTGTGGTACGAGAGCGACGACTGCCGCACACTGCCATAGTACATGTACTCGATATTGAGAACCAGCCAATCCTGAACAAAACTCGCAAGGTTGCTCTCGAGTACACACTCCACATATCGGCCCGACTTGCTGTCAACATATGCCTCGAAATCATTATGAACAACATCATCCTTATCTCGATAAGAGACACTCACCGACTCCTCGCCACCCTTTTTCGCAATAAAGGCCTTGATATAGGGCGCTCCGCTGTTCTTGTATTGACTCTCGGCCGTATCCAGCTCCTGCATCGTGTATTTACCCACAATGTCGCCATTGTTGGCAATCAGCAGGAATATATCCGACCTTGCCGCCATGTCGTTTATTACCTCCTGCGTGTTATGCTCATAATCCACCGAGGGACGATGGCTGTACGCAACGACACGACACTGAACATCCAGTCCCCTGCTCTCCAGAGTCCTATTCACCTCCCTTTCAATCAGGTCTAACTTGCCTCGTAACTCGTTTTTCATCGACGAAGCGACAAACAGTTTGCAGGTTTTCATGTATCCACAAAGATTTGAGCATTCCTATTTTAGGCAAATCTAACTATTTTTTTGCTTTTTTGGAACACCCTCCGCGACTTTTTGCCCCACCATCCCACACAAAATCAAGGCCCGCCCGGCATTTATCACCGGACGGGCCTCTGCTCCGCGCCTAACGTTGGCAAGTTTCAGCCGACTGCGCATCTATTTCTTAATCAAACGTCTCCATAATTTACCTATTAGTCCCTCTTTCTTTGGTTTTTCTCGCATCACATCTTCGTCCATCTTCTCTTTGAGAAATTCAAGCACTTGCAACGTATCCTGCGTATACTCATGCTCCATACCCAAGCGCTTCTCTCTAATTGCCAACGCCTTCTGGTAGTACCCCAACGCCTCGCCGTAGTCGCCTTTTTCGAGATAAACCCAGCCTATATTATTATACGAAGTAGCAGTAGAGGGATGCTTTACGCCGAGGAGTTTCTCTCGAATTGCCAACGCCTTCTGATAGTACTCCAACGCCTTGTCGCAGTCGCCTTTTGTATGGTAAACCAGGCCTATATTATTATACGAACCAGCAGTATCGGGATGTTCTACACCGAGGACTTTCTCTCGAATTGCCAACGCCTTCTGATAGTACTCCAACGCCTTGTCACAGTCGCCTTTTGTATAGTAAACCAGGCCTATATTATTATACGAGATAGCAGTAGAAGGATGTTCTACACCGAGGACTTTCTCTTTAATTGCCAACGCCTTATGGTAGTACTCCAACGCATTGTCGTAGTCGCCTTTTGTATCGTAAACAAAGCCTATATTATTATACGAAACAGCAGTAGAGGGATGTTCTATGCCATATATACGCTCACGCAGGGCGATATCACGAGAGTAAATTTCTACTGCTTTGTCATACTTGGCGTATGTATACAAAAATTCCGCATACTTAAACAACAGCTCATCGTATCGCGCATCCTCATACTCCACCTCTGCTGCCATAGTGTCGGCCTGTGCATACAACTCCTCGACCTTTGCAATACGCGCCTCAATATCCATCGACGTGTCAGCCATGATGGTCGAGGTCTTAAGTAGAATCTCCTCGATGGATTTTATTACGTTTTGTCGTTTCTGCTCGGTAATCTCCTTGCTCTGCCTGTACTCCTCAAGCGCTATCTGACCATCGCGCTCGGCCTCGTCGAGGATTATATTTGCCTCGTGAACCTTACCCTCGTTGAAAGCGTCCATTGCGCGACGCATACGGTCGGTGATGCGCTCTCCCTGCAACTGCGCTATGCGCTTGGCCGTGGCGAAAAGGTTTTTCTGGAGGTCGGCAAACTCCTCTTTGAGCTTGTTGTACTCATTGAGGTGATTTTGCAATTCGTTTTGCAGAAACTCCTGTCCCGGCATCTGTTCGTTGAGCATTCGTAGATTATCAATCTTGCCGGGCAGTTCTGCAAGGCGCGCGCTCATCTTTTGGTAATCCTCATTCAATCCCGCGAATGGGAGATCCTCCATACGGGCAATAGGCTGACCATCAAGCACGACATTACCATCCTCCACTTTCAGCGTATCGTTACGGCTACCCTCAACCAACTGCAACTGCATCACAAAGTGCAACTGCATGCTATCGCGATTACCATAACGACTCCAATAGTGGCCCATCTCGTCGAAAAGTCGCTTTTTGAAATCCTGCAACTCTTGGCTTTCGACCTCGCCTTCTTTCAAATCTTTGCAATAGACATACGACTTCGGAAGTCCCTTCTTGCGGGACTCCTCGGTGGCAACATCAAACTCCTCGATGGTGAACTTTCCCACCTTGGTGTGGAATACGGCGAGAAACATATCGCTCGCGCGAACATTGTCATTATACTCATCCTGCTTACGGCGGTCGTTGTAGGCGGCATCGTAGTCCTCCCACTCGAACAGCTCAAGGTGTATACCTCGCTTCTCATAGGTCTTGTTGAGTTTGCGCACAAGGTTGCCAAACGCATTGCGGTCATCCTCCAGCTCCTCTGACGATGCCAGAAATATTTTGATGGTCTTCATAGGTTAGAAGTCTATTAGCACCATACAAAGTTAAGAATTATTTCGATTCAGCGGTTGGCAAAATGCGAGAAATTCTTTAGCTATTGCTCAAACATTAATTGGTAATGACACTTAAATTATATCTTCAAATCTCATATTTCAGTAGTTATTTTTCTCATCTTTGACAAATCAAAATTCCAATTTAATCGCACAACTACTAAACAAAATAAGACCATGGATTTTTAAAAACAAACAAAGGGAAGTATCTTATTTACACTTGATACTTTGCTGAAAGATATTGAAAATGAATTTGTTGTAGAAATAAATGGTGATGAAGTAATAACTAAAAGTGAGAATGAACACACTTTTAACATAGTTTTGTTTCAATGTTGTTTTTTGGGAAAGTTTTGTGGAAATTTGCACTCGCAAGCCGCTTTTTACACCTATTTTATTAAAGCAACAGCAAAAAGATGTTCCAAAAAGGCGCTTTTCCGAAAATGTTTGCTAATTTTGTAGCAACATATTGATTTTACGCGGAAAGTGTAAGTTTATTCTCGTAGAGAAATCTGGTAAATTTCAAAAGCGAAGAGAGTAAGCAAACATCTTCTTGCGTCATATCTGCTTGTCGGATATGGCGTGGGGCTGTTGCTTATTTTATTCGCAAGGCTTTACCAGAGCCTCTCTACAAAAAATAAGTTTCGGCGCCACGCTTTCTTTGTTTTAAATGCATTTTCTCTGTTTGCCGCCGACGGGGAGGCTTATCTTGCTTGAACTAAAAACTTATATGCTTATGGAAACAACACAAAAGAACTATCTTGCGCCCGAGGTCTTGATCTTTGAGGTTATGGTTGAGCACGGCTTCATTGGAAGCGATGGCGGAAACACCGAGGATCCTAAAGAGGGCTGGGAGCTTTAAGAGAATTATTATCGAAATCTAAAAGTCATTTTCTATGAACTATTTTTTCGTACTTGTTATGACGCTGCTGATGGTGGGATGTCAGCCAGGTGCTTCGCCCGAGCAACCGACACCGCCCACACCTCCTTTCGAGGAGCAGCCGTCTGCTACCGAGGGGTACACGTTCCATGCAACTATTGAGTCGGACGAGGATTCCCGTGTATTCTTGGATAGCAAGATTCGTATCTTGTGGAATGCATCCGACCTTATTACGCTGTTCGAGGGCACGACCCGCAACAAGCAGTACATCTTCTTGGGCGATGATGGCGATAATGCGGGTGACTTCGAGCTGAATAAGAGTGGTTTTGGTTCGGGCAATCCGCTCGACCGTCACTATGCTTTGTACCCCTATGCATCTACTACGAAGTATGTCTATGGCGATAAAGAGGGTGTGGAGGACTACATCCTCTATAAGGTACCTGCCACCCAGACCTACAAGGAGCGCTCTGTTGGCGCAGGCGCAAACGTTATGGTTGCGGTTACGGCCGACCTTGATGGCTTCGACCTTATGTTCCGTAACGTATGCAGTTTCCTGCGCGTGAAGCTGTATGGCGCAGATCAAACTGTTGGTTCGATAATCTTTAAGCCTAATGGTTCGGAGGTTGTTTCGGGCTATATGGCTATTACCCCTGTCTATGATGGCGTCCCTTCGTTCCGTATGATGGGCTCGGGCAAGAGCCTTACGCTCGATTGCCCCGAGGGGGTGGATATTGCCACGGACAAGGCTTCGGCGACGGAGTTTTGGATGGTTGTTCCCGCCCAAACCTATGCTGAAGGAATCACGCTTACCGTCAATGGTTTCTATGGCGGAAGCCAGACATTTGTATTCAACCAAAGCCTGAACTTTGCTCGCAATACCTATAATACTATCACCCGCGAGCTCGCCATCGAGGGCGCAGCTACGGCGATGGGTGTCAGTGGCTGGGGCTCGGGCAGTGACGTGTCGGGCTCGGCAGAGTAAGTAAAATATTAAAAAACACACAAATATGAAACGTAAATTTTACCTTTTCGCGGCTCTGTCGGCAATGGTGCTGTCGAGTTGCACAAAAGACCCCAACGAACCGAGTGGCACACAGCTGCCGGAGAACAGTGTGGACGTTGCTATCAATATTGATGGCTCAATCAACCAACAGTACACTACCCGTGTTGATGATGGTGGTTTCTGCCAGGACGACCAGATAGGTCTGTTTGGTGTGAACTATACCGACAATAATACGGTTAAGGGCACGCTGCTCAACGAGGGCAACCAAGTGGATAATGCCCGCTATACCTACGACGAGAGTCAGAACAAATGGCTTTCGCAAGGTGGCGTTTTCTACAAGGATGCCAACACCAATATCGACCTCTATGCCTACTACCCCTATGCAGCGGTGAATAGCGTAAGCGAATACGCATTCGAGGTTTATCAAGACCAATCGGGAGCCAACGCCATTGATGGCTATGCTCTGTCGGATTTCCTGTGGGGCGAGGTTGAGAACGTAACCCCGAGCGAGGCGAAGGTCCGCATCAAGTTTAACCACCAGATGGCATGTGCCAATGTGGTGCTTGTTGGGGGCGATGGCTTTGGCGACGGCGAGTTTGAAGCACTCGACAAGAGCGTGCTGGCGATGAACACCACCCGCACTGCGACCATCGACCTGGCAACGGGCGAGGTTACGGCTGTTGGCGCGCCCACCGGCGAGGGTACCGTGATGAGATACAACGCCGAGGGCTATCGCGCGATTGTTGTTCCGCAAACTGTCGAGGCGGGTGCTGCGCTCTTCTCGATTACCATCGATGGCGTGGTATATCGTTTCAAATACAAAGACGATGAGGAGACCCCCAGCGCCTTTGCTTACGAGTCGGGCAGCCAAGCCAAATTCACCATCGAGATTAACAAGAAGAGTCCGTCGGGCGATTATGAGTTGTCGCTTGTGGATTGCGAGATTGTGCCCTGGATTGCCGACCTCGAGACCCACGGTGGCGAGGCTCGCCAATACTACTGCGTCCACCTCGATGAGCCGGGCACCCTCGAGGCGAAGATTGCTGCCGACAAGAAGAACCCCGACAAGATTAAAAACCTGAAGGTCAGCGGTAAAATCTGTCATACAGATTTCTACTTTATGCGCGACAAGATGGAGATTCTGCAATCCATCAACCTCAAGGAGAGTGAGATTGTGGCAATGTGGTCTTTCTATGTAAACCTCGGAGATGGCAAAGGCTACCATTATGAATCTTTCGCAGGGGATATGCCATCGACCGAGGAAGAGCGCAGGGCTGCGGTACTTGAGCGCTATCCCCAAATAACCCAAAACCAAATAAGTTTTGGCTCTGTCAAATCGTCGCACTCGGCTAACGAGATTCCCTCAGCTGCATTCAGAGGTAAATCCTCGCTTGTGAACTTTGTCTTCCCCGAGGTTGTTACCAAGATAGGCGAGGAAGCATTCTCTCGAACCATGCTCCCGGGAGCACTGATTATCCCCAATGATGTAGAGAGTATCGGCGGTTTCGCGTTCATTG
>JAZQXR010000107.1:0-5155 GCA_045632975.1 Rikenellaceae bacterium | reverse complement strand
CCGTGGTGTTGCTCCCGAGGACAAAACTACCGCGTTCTTCCCCGCACAAGGTTGCATCAACTGGGGTTACAGCGACAAAACTTATGGTAATGTTGACGTAACTGCTCACACCAACCAAGTTCGCGAGCCGGATTGGTATGGTTTCAGCACCCTGTTCATGAAGGCGGAGCGTAAAGGTGAGTTCTTCAACAACACCAACTCGGCAAGCTACGCAGAGCAACAAGCTAAAGCTCTTCCCGTACGTTGCTTCCGTAACGCAGAGTAAATGCTCGCTGCCCTGTGCAGCATGAGAAATAACTCATAAAATGGAGAGTCGTCTGACCTAAATGGTCGGGCGACTCTCTCGTTTTATAAATGTAGAAATATTCGGCGTGTAGACGGTCTATTTTTGTGCCAAACAAGCATAGACAATGAGATACACCAAACAGATTATCGGTGCGCTCATACTCCTGTGTACATTCGCGGCAGGGGCACTCACAGCAAGGCGCACAACACCCACAGAACGGATTCACACACGCGACACCATCGTCATCACACGTCTCGAAACAGTACGCATCGAGCGACCCACAGAGCGACTTCGCACGGTAATAAGGCACGACACAGTGTGGTTGGCGCGGGCAGACGACATTAGGGACAAGACAGAGGGCGATTCGGCGTTCGTCACGGAGGTTGATTCGACACGGGTAGCGTTGCCCATCATCTCCACCGTCTATGGCGACAGCACCTATCGCGCAGTGGTAAGCGGGTACAAGGCGAGGCTCGACACATTAGTATGGTTACGTCCCCGCAGCGAGAAGCTAATCACAACCACCATACGGCACACACCCAAAGTTGCAATAACCATAGGGCCACAAGCAGGCTTCTATCGAACACCTCTCGGGTGGCAACCCGGCATCGGCATCGGCATCAGCGCCGGAATAACAATCCGCTTCGGGGATTAGGAGTGTCCGTATATAGAGAGTCCGTATGTACTTTTTGATGGCTCAAAAAGTACATACGGACTCTCTTAATTATCTACCATAGTGAGTTTAGCCCACCACATGTGTATTGAAGAGAGGATTAGCCCATTCGACTAACACACCCACGCCACAAGGCCGGGGACTGCTTAACCTTCAGGGTAATCCCGCCCCCTCGGGTGTTTTACTAATCCTCGACGAAATGCTCGAGCGACTTCATGATGTTGCGCGACTGCAATACCATGGTCTTGGTCTCGTTCAGGATGTTGAAGTAGAGGATGCTTGCCGAGGTCGACATGTGCTCGGTGCGCATACGACGGAGCTGACTCTTCATGATGTCGTCAATCTTGTCGAACAGACGGTCGCGCTTCTCGAGGATGGTGCTCATATCGCTGAAATCACGGCTACGCAACATGGTGTTGATGTACGAGAAAATCTCCTCCACAGCGTCGTTCACCTCCTTGAGGTCAACAATCTGCTCCTTGGTGAAGCCGGTGTGGTTGTTGTCGATATGATCGAATGCCGGGCGAGTAATGTGAATCAGCGCCTTGGTGGTCTCCGACATGTAGTCCACAACCTGCACATAGAAAGGTGCGGTAATGATGTCTTGTTGCTCGAGTTTTTTCATCATGCCGAGCAGAGCGTATTTCTGTTCGCGAGCAGCAAAGAAGAGGTCGTTCGACTCCTTAACCATATCGCGCAGAACTTTGCGATTCTCCTTGAATACCGCCACGATGGTACGACCATAGATGCGGGTTACGCTCTCCATGTCGACACATACGTTCTCGATGTAGCCGATAAGAGCCTCGCTTGCATTGTGGTTTTTGTCGGTGATGTCGATATTTTTCTTGTTCTCCTCTTTGCTCTCCTCCTTGTCTTTGCTAAAGAAGTTACCCTTCACCACAAGGAAGATACCCAGCAACGAGAGAGCCACGGCAGCAATCCAACCACCCCACGCAAGCAGCAGTGTGGTGAGCATGGCGATAGCGAAACCTGCGATAGCTGTGATAAACCAACCCATGATTACGGTCATCACACCCGTCACACGATATACAGCGCTCTCACGGCCCCATGCGCGGTCGGCCAAAGCCGATGCCATCGACACCATGAACACAACGTAGGTGGTCGACAGAGGGAGTTTGAGAGTGGTACCTACGGCAATGAGCAGCGATGCACAAGTGAGGTTCACCGTTGCGCGAATACGGTCGTAAGCCAATCCGCCACGCTCCTCGACGGGCAGAGGAATGAATCGACGCTCGATTGCTATCTGAATACGGCGAGGTGTCACACGCTCGTAGAAGTTGTTGCAGTTTACAGCCGCGCGAACGATGGCACGCGAGATGAAGTTCGACTCATAATCACCGGTCTCGTTCTCGTCTTGACCAGCCAACGACTGCTCGGTTTTGAGCACATTTTTGGCTTTCTTCGAGAAGAAGAGAGTGAGCACCATCACGATACCCGCCGCAAGCATAATCATAAAGTTGGCGGTAACGGGGGTCTTGAGTCCCTCCATGGTAATATCCACGCTGCCACCAGCTGCCTGGGCGATGTTGAACGCATCGAACGCAGCATAGGGGGCACCGATGAAGTTCACAAGGTCGTTACCCGCAAAGGCCAATGCCAGCGAGAAGGTACCCGCAAGGATTGTCACCTTGAGTATATCCACCTTGCAGAGTTGCAACAAAAGCAGCACCACCGAGCTGATAGCCCACATAACGAGCAGGGCCAGACCGACGTGCGTATTCACCCATTCAACAACCTCAACGGGGATAATACCCGACGACTTGAGGCCCTTGAACAGCGCAAAGTAGAGAATACCGGCCAGCGATACGCCGCACCACAGCCAACCAATCTTACCAAAGAGGCGTTGGTAGCGGAACGAGAAGAGCATACGCGACAGGTACATATAGATACCGCCCACGACAAAGGCCACAACCACCGACAGCAGGATACCCGACACGATGGCCAGCGCCTTGCCCGAGTTGATGAATTGGCCCATATTTGCCATTGTAAGGGTGTCCGAGTCGGCTATCTTGAAGATAGCAAGCGCCATAGCCGAGCCGAGCAGACCGAATACCATCGACACGGTGGTCGAGGTGGGCAGACCCAGCGAGTTGAAGATATCCAGAAGGATAACGTTTCCGAGCATCATACCCAGAAACAGGAACATTATCTCGTGGAAGGTGAACATCTCGGGATGGAACACTCCACTACGAGCCACCTCCATCATACCGCTCGAGGTGATAACGCCGACCATGATACCCACTGCTGCGACCATCATAATCTTGCGGAACGAAGCCACCTTCGAACCGATGGCCGAGTTGAGGAAGTTTACCGCATCGTTCGACACACCCACCACGATACCGAGTACCGCAAGGATTGTCAGCACGACAAGGATAAATGTGTAAAGAATTGACATAACGTTGTACGTTTAGGTTTGTATTTTATTTACTTTATTTGTTTTCAGCACTTTAGCCCTATGTAGGGCTGATTTTCACATTCACAAAGCAATAAAATAGTTGTTACAAAGTTGTTACAATAGCGTTAAATTTAGTTCAACACTACTCTTTGGCTATCGAGAAGAGGAACTCCAGGCCTCCCTCACGACGGTTACGCACCTGGATTGTACCCTTATGGAAAATCACTGCATTCTTGACAATTGCAAGGCCAAGTCCCGTGCCACCCTCCTTACGCGAACGACCCTTATCCACACGATAGAAGCGCTCGAAGAGGTGCTCGAGGTGGCGTTCATCCACTCCGATACCGTTGTCCGCCACGCGAAAGTGGTAGTGGGTAGCATCCTCGCGCCTCATATTTATATATATGTCGCGGCCTCCGGAGTAGGCGATGGCATTCTCGGCAAGGTTGCGGAACACCGAGCCGAGCAGCGAAGCATTACCACGAACGATCACACCCTCGGGCATAGACACATTGACCCTCATACGGCGGTCGATGGGCAGCAGAGCGATGTCGGCTGCAATATCCTCGATAATACGGTTCAGGTTGACCTCCTCGCGTGTGTACATCGAGCTGGCATCGTCCATACGGGTAATGGTCGACACATCACGCAACAGCGTCTGAAGCCTCTCGCATTGGGCATAGCTCTTCTGGAGAAATGCCGTACGTGTGGCCTCTTCCATATCGGGTGTGGCGAGGATTGTTTCGAGATAACCACGGATGGAGCTGACGGGGGTCTTTAGCTCGTGGTTAATATTGTTGGTCAGTTGACGTTTGATACGAATCTTCTCCTGTTCTTGGTGCAGGGCCATGGCGTGCTCATGCACAAGTTCGTCGGAGGTTTGGCGGATGCGCAGGTAGAGGTTCACCATGTGGCGCGAGATTTCGCCCAGCTCGTCATTGGCAAAGGTGGGGAGCAGTTCCATATCGCGCCCCTCATCGGCATCTCGCACAAAGCGGCGCAGTTGGGTGATATTGCGATTAAGGCGACGAATCAGCACCGCGAGCGTCGCAAGCACTCCCATCAGAATCACAATCATACCCCACAGCAGAATACTCTCCGACGAGGTGAGCATCTCAACAAGGCGACGTTTGTCGATATACAGAGCGATGATGATACACACCGCCACGAGTGCCGGCACCAGCACCAGCAGCAGCGACAGCACTACACTATAAGTCGGTCTCTTTCTCAAAGCCATAGCCGTGTCCCATTCGAGTTATGATATTGGCACCATAGGGGCCTATTTTTTTGCGCAGACGAGTCACATTAACATCAACCGTGCGACCGAGCACCACAACCTCGTCGTTCCACACTCGGTCGATAATCTCTTCACGCGAGAGAATAACGCCACTGCTTTCGAGCAGCAGGGCGAGGATTTGGTACTCCTTGCGAGTGAGTTGCACATCAGTTCCATCGACCGTGCAGCTCTTCTTGTGCAGGTCGAGCACAAGGCCTCGATACGAGAGAATATTGCGCGAGGTTCGTTGGGCGGTGGTACGACGCAGAACGCTCTGCACACGGGCGACAACCTCGCGCACCGAGAACGGTTTTGCGATATAGTCATCGGCACCGATACCGAATCCGCGCACGGTATCATCCTCGGTGTCGCGTGCCGTACAGAAGATTATAGGGATATCGGCCGTTTGGGGTCGCGCCTTGAGTATCTTGGCAAAGCCGAAGCCACCCAGCTCGCCCATCATCACATCGAGCAGAATCAAATCGAAGCTCTCGAGTTGGAGGG
>JAZQXR010000106.1:0-9807 GCA_045632975.1 Rikenellaceae bacterium | reverse complement strand
AGAAAAAGAGGGTGTTCGAGAGATTAAGCACCACCCTCTTTCGGGCCTTATCAGGAAATCAACAAGCCTAACTAATTCGTTTAACTACGGGCTCTATCAAACTATTTTTTGAAGTAGCGGTTGTAAAGACCCTCGAAACCTTTGCCGTGGCGTGCCTCGTCTTTTGCCATTTCGTGAACGGTATCGTGGATAGCGTCGAGGTTGAGCTGTTTAGCGCGTTTGGCGATTGCCAATTTGCCCTCGCATGCGCCACACTCTGCGTCCATACGTTTTTTGAGGTTGGTTTTGGTATCCCAAACCACTTCGCCCAGAAGCTCGGCGAATTTGGCAGCGTGCTCGGCCTCCTCCCATGCGTAGCGTTTGAACGCCTCGGCAATCTCGGGATAGCCCTCGCGGTCGGCCTGACGGCTCATAGCCAGATACATACCTACCTCGGTGCACTCGCCCATGAAGTGGTCTTTAAGGCCTTTGAGAACCTCCTCGTCTACGCCTTTGGCAACGCCCAGCTTGTGCTCATCGGCGAACGCCAGACCGTCACCACTCTCAACTACCTCAACGAATTTATCTTTGCCTACTTTGCAGAGCGGACATTGCTCGGGAGCCTCATTACCTTCGTGAACGTATCCGCAAACCAAACATCTGAATTTCTTTGTCATAACTGTGTGTGTTTTATTTGTTAGTATTATTTTAGTTGTTCTTTTTACTCTTTGTTTGCCGAGCACTCGGGGCAGCGTCCGAAGTAGAGCAGCTGTGTGTATCGCAGCTCTGCGCCCTCCATCATCGAGCTATTCACCGCATCGACACTCTCCACAGGCAGGTCTACAATCGCCCCGCAGTCGTCGCACATAAAGTGGGCGTGAAGTGAAGTATTCGCATCAAAGCGCTCGCTGGTTCGGTCGATAAACACCTCGTCCACCACGCCACATGCCACAAACAGCTTCATTGTGTTGTAGACCGTGGTTTTGGAGAGAGTGGGAATCTGCTCTCGCAACGCCTCGTAAATCTCGTCGGCGGTGGGATGCGTCGGATGGTCGGCCACATACTTGTAGATAGCCATTCGCTGCATCGAGGGTTTCACCCCGCACTGTTTGAGAAATTCTGCACCTCGTTTCATACTCGACCTATTGGTTTTTCAAAATTGTAATCGTTACAACTTTATTTTCATTGCAAAGATACAACAACTTTTTTATTCTGCAAACATTTCGCGCATTTTTTTAGAAAAAAATTACAGAGGGTGTCACAACAAATATGTTGGACACCCTCCGATTATCAGGAATTACCTAACAAGGCTCTTGCTGGCAATTTCCTACCTATTATATATAATTAGGTCTATCTACGACGTTGTTGCTCTCGAAGTTGAGCCTGTTGCGCCTTGAGGGCCTCCTCATAGCGCTCTTGGAAGCGGCTCTTCTTGCGGGGCTTCTTGGCGTTCTCCAACATCTTGGCGCGAACCTTATTATCATCCACCATGCTTCGGATAGCGAACATCTGAATCAAGGTGATAAGGCTCGACAAGAAGTAGTAATAACACAGACCGCTGGCATAGTTGTTCATAAAGAAGAGCATCATGATAGGCATCATCCACACCATCATGAACTTCATGCCGGGCATCTGTTGTTGGCCCGAGTTCTGCATATTGATGAGCGACGAGATTACAAGCATTCCTGCCATCATAACAGCGAACAAGCTGATGTGGTCGCCATAGAAGGGGATGCGGAAGGGGAGGTCAAGGATGCTATCGTAGCTCGACAGGTCATCGGCCCACCACAGTTTCTCGCCACGCAACTCGATAGATGCGGGGAAGAAGCGGAACATGGCCCAGAGCACAGGCAGCTGAATCAGCATGGGGATACAGCCACTCATGGGACTGATACCGGCCTTCTGATAGAGCTCCATCACGGCTTGTTGTTTCTTCATGGCATCCTCCTGACGGGGATATTTCTCATTGAGGGCATCCATCTCGGGTTTGAGTACGCGCATCTTGGCGCTCGATTGGTACGACTTGTAGGTGAGCGGGAAGATAACCAGCTTGATAACAAGGGTCATAATTAAGATAATCCAACCGAAGCTGCCGATATATTTCGACAAGAAGTCGAACATCGGAATCACAAACCAGCGGTTAATCCAACCCACGAGCGCACCACCCAGCGGCACGAGGTGCTCCATGCCCAGGTCATACTTGCTCAACAGGTTGAACTTGTTGGGACCGAAGTACATCTTAAAGCCATAGGTGCTCTTCTCGGGCGAGTAGGGCACGGCCAGCTGTGCCGAGAAGTCCTTAATCATACCCGTGTAGGGGCGATAGGTATCGAACGACACGGCACCATCTTGGAAATCCTCATCGGCGATAAGCACCGACGAGAAGAATTGTTGTTTGAATGCCACCCACTCCACTTTCGAGGTGATTTTCTCGCTCTTGCTTTGACCCTCTTTGGCGATGCCGAGCTCCTCGGGCTTATCGTCACCGGGGAAGCGATAGGCGATGGTGGTATAGTTATTCTCGTTCTCGAAACCCTTCTCGTTTTGGGGCGACGACTGCGACCAATACACATCAAAGTCGAATTGGTTTGCCATCAGGTGGCTCATGTGCGAGAAGTCCACGTCGAAATCGAGCATGTAGTTGTCACGCGCAAAGGTGTAGACGTAGTCGAGGTAGGCGGTCGAGTCGATATTCAGACGCATACGCACCTCTTTGCTCTGCTCACCTTCGGCCCACTCCGCTGCGGGCATGATGCAGTCGAAGTTATACTCGCCGGTGTTGATGGCCATGGTATTGTAACCGCGCAGGATATAGAAGCGCAGTTGGAACGACTCCGTACCGGGAACAAACATCTGGAGCGGAGCGCCACCATACTTGGTATAATCCTTGAGCGTCACCTCGCTAATCATACCACCACGGCTATCCAGCTCATAGGTTGCAAGGTCGGTCTCGAAGGTATAAATCACGTTCTCGCTCTCTTTTGCGGCGAAGAGCGACTCGCCGAGACCCGCTTTGAGGGCCTCTTTTTTGGTTTGTTGTGCAAGGCTGTCGGCTTGTTCAAAGATTTGGTCAGCTGCCTTTGCGAGCTCCACATTGGCTTCGGCGAGCGCAATCGAGTCCTGCACGGCACGCTCGGCCTGATACTTTGCAGCCTGCTTGCCGGTGTACCATGTGTAACCGAACATAATAAGGCCAATCAGAACAAGACCGATAATAGACTTTTTATCCATCGTGTGTAGTTTAATTATTGAAAAGTTATAAGCCTGTCCGATGGGTTAAGTCACCGGACAGGCAATGTATTATACTCCTAACTTAAACGAGCAAGTCAAACTAAAGAAGACCCTCAAACTTGCACGCTGCGCGAACAAAGTCCACGAACAGCGGGTGAGGATACTTCACATTGCTCTTATACTCGGGGTGGAACTCCACAGCCACGAACCAGGGGTGACCATCAAGCTCCATAACCTCAACAAGGCCGGTCTCGGGGTTGATACCCACGGGGCGCATACCTGCCGCGCGGTACTCCTCGAGGAACTTGTTGTTGAACTCATAGCGGTGACGGTGGCGCTCCGAGATAGCGGTTTTGCCATAAATCTTGGCACAAAGGCTATCGGCAGCCAACTCGCATGCATACGCACCCTGACGCATAGTGCCGTCGATGGTGGTCATGCTCTTCTGCTCGGCACACAGGTCGATAACGGGGTACGAGGTGGCGTGGTTGAACTCGGTCGAGTCTGCATCCTTGTGACCCAGCACGTTGCGGGCAAACTCCAGAACGGCTGCGTGCATACCGAGGTTAATACCGAACATAGGGATATTATTCTCACGAGCATAGCGAACAGCCTCCATCTTACCCAGCACACCACGGTTACCGAAGCCGGGAGCTACGAGCACACCCGATGCACCTTTGAGCAGGTCAGCAACGGTATCGGAGGTTACAGCCTCGGCGTCGATATAGTTCACGCGAACCTTAACACCATTGGCAGCACCTGCGTGGATGAACGACTCCGATATAGATTTATATGCATCGGGCAGAGCCACATACTTACCAATCAGCGCAACGTGAACCTCCTTGTCGTAGTTCTTAACGCGATTTACATAGTCCTCCCAATCCGACATATCGGCCTCGTGCAGACCGGGCAGACCGAGTTTCTCGAGGGTTACGTCGTCGAGGTGTTGAGCGTGCATCTTCAGAGGAACCTCATAGATGGTGGGCACGTCAATCGACTCGAACACTGCGTTCTTATCTACATTACAGAAGAGAGCCACCTTGCTACAAACCTCCTCGTTGAGAGGTTGCTCGGTACGCAGAACCAGCATATCGGGTTGGATACCGTACTCTTGGAGGGTCTTAACCGAGTGTTGGGTAGGTTTGGTCTTCAGCTCACCGTTAGCAGCCATATAGGGCACCAGAGTGAGGTGAACAACAGCCGTATTACGCGGGCCGAGCGAGTAGCGCAGTTGGCGCACTGCCTCGATATAGGGCAGCGACTCGAGGTCACCCACGGTACCACCAATCTCGGTGATGATAATATCGTACTTGCCTTGTTGGCCGAGTTTGAGAATCGAGCGTTTAATCTCGTCGGTGATGTGAGGAACGACCTGAACGGTTTTGCCGTGGTATTGGCCGCTACGCTCTTTGTTGATTACGTTTTGGTAGATTCGTCCGGTAGTCACACCATTTGCTTGCGAGGTGGGGGTTGCGGTGAAGCGCTCGTAGTGACCCAAATCGAGGTCGGTTACTGCGCCATCCTCCGTAACGTAGCACTCGCCGTGCTCATAGGGACTGAGTGTACCCGGGTCGACGTTGATATAGGGGTCGCACTTTTGGTTGGTCACCGAGTAACCTCGGGCTTGCAACAGTTTTGCCAACGATGCGGCGATGATACCCTTACCGAGCGACGATGCAACACCGCCCGTCACAAAGATGTACTTTGTCTGTTTTTCACTCTTTTCCATAGTAGGTTCTATCTTGTTTTGTTTATACTTCGTTAAGTGTTATTCGGCGCTGTTCTCTGCGGCGTCAATAGCTTGAACTTTCTTGATGGTCTCGGCCATCTCCTCTTTAGCCTTGGCAATCTTGCTACGAACATCGGCCATCAGCGACTCGGCGCCCTTGCTTGTTGCAAAGAAACCGATGTTGTTCTCCAGCGTTGCGATGTCGGCCTCGAGTTGTTTCACCTTGGCATAGAGCTTCTCGCGCTCAAAGCGGAGGCGTTTGTCGCCACTCTGTTTGAGGGTCGAGATGCGGTTGCGGAACTTGTCGAAGTTGCGCTCGCGCTCGCTGCCACGCAATGCGCCGAACAGCTTATCGACAATCTCCTTATACTGTTTTTGGATAGCCTCTTTCTGTTTGATGGGCACAAAACCAATCTCACTCCAGCGGCGTTGGAACTCCTTGATTGCGTCGAAGGTAATGCCTGCAACATCAAACTCGGCCATCTCGTCGAGCAGCGCACGTTTACGCGAAAGGTTGTCTTTGTGTTCCGAATCGACGCTCGAGAAGTGTGCCGACTTGCGCTCGAAGAAGGTGTCACATGCAGCGCGGAAACGTTTCCACACAGCATCCGACTGGCGGCGAGGCACAGGACCAATCTCTTTCCATTGGCGTTGGAGGTCGATAAGACGGTCACCCGTAGCCTTCCAATCCTCGCTTGTCATCACCGCCTCGGCTTGCTCACAGATGCGGGTTTTGAGCTCGAGGTTCTCCTCCATTTGGTCTTTCAGACCGCTATAATAGTTGCGTTTGCGCTCGAAGAAGGCGTCACATGCAGCGCGGAAACGCTCATAGATTTTGGCATTCTCCTTCTTGGGTGCAAAGCCGATGGTTTTCCACACTTTTTGGATTTCGAGCAGTCTGTCCGAAGCCTTGTTCCACTCCTTGCGCGACTCGTATGTGGCGGTATTCAGCTCCTCGGTCTGCTCACAGAGTTTGGTCTTCAGGTCGAGGTTCTGTTGTTGCTCCTGCTTAATCTCGTCGAAGTGTTGTTGGTGACGACGGTTGATGCGCGAGCTGGCCTCTTTGAAGCGGTCCCAGAGCTCCTCTTTGTGCTCGGTAGCCACAGGGCCTATCTCGCGCCACTCCTCGTGCAGCTTTTGCAGGCGGTGGAACGCGGTCACAACCGATGGCTCTACGAACAGCGCCTCGGCCTCCTCGCACAGCGCAATCTTGGCCTCATAGTTACGTTTGAGGTCCATATCGCGCAGCTCTTTGTTGATTTTGATATACTCGTAGAAGTTCTCTACGTGGTGGTTGTATGTCTCCCACACATCCTTCACACTCGCTTGGGGCACGGGGCCTGCATCCTTCCAGCGTTGTTGCAGCTCGCGGAACGAGGCGAAGGTGTGGTTCATGGTTTCGTTGCTATTGATAAGGGCTTTGAGCTCCTCGATGATGGCCATCTTGACCTTGAGGTTCTCCTCTTTGCTCTTCTCTTGCGATGCGAGGTACTCGTCACGGCGGGTGCGGTACTCGGCAATCAGTCGCTTGAGAGTCTCCTCCGACTCATCGGCGGGCAGATTCAGGTTGTCGGGGTCGGCACCACTCTCCTCGGCAGCACGACGCAGGGCCTCAATCTCGGCTTTATGCGCTTTGTAGAATGCGATTTTGATGGCCTCGATGGTGGGGCGCAGACTCTGAACAGGCTCCGATTGGAGTTTCTCGGCGAGCAGAGCCACGAGCTCGGCCTTGCTCTTGCCGGCATACGATGCAGTCGCAGTAGTAGCGCTCTCCTCGTCCTCACCCGCTTCGTCACCCAGAGCTACATCCTCGCTCTCGGCTGCGAGCATCGCCTCCTCGTCCGAGAAATCGACACTTTCGGGTTGGTTTTGAGCCACTTCGGCTGTTTCGTTTTGGGGTTCGGCCGCGGCGGTTGCGGCGGTGTTCGGTTGTTGCACATCTTCGGCGGTTGCGCCGACTTGTTCCACAGGAACAGAATCAATAGATTTCATGTTAGCTCTATTTGTAGGGTTTACTTTGCGCGCCGGCAAAAAACACTCCGGCACAAACGCAAATGTAGGGCAAAAAAAACAAACGACCTAACAAAGACACCATTATTTAATGTTTGCGCGAACTTTTTTGCAACTTTGAGAATAATGTGCCCAAAAAAGATTAACTTTGCAGTCACGCAGAGTGTGTCTACCCTGCGACGAGAAGTCCAACCGCATGGGCTCACACCGAACGCGAAATTGGCGCCCACGCTGAACGCGAAATAAAAAGCGGGATTTTAAGGCCGGCGAGGCACGAGAAACCGCAGCATACCGAGCGTATGTGAGGATTTCGAGGGCGAAGCCAACGCCAAAATCACCTTTTTAGGCGCGTTCCTAACAGTACGACAACAACATTAAAAACATAACAAATCATGGTTATCCTTGTATTGAACTGCGGTAGCTCGTCGATTAAGTATCAAGTTATCGACATGGCTTCGCAAACCGAAAACACCCTTCTTGCCAAAGGTCTTGTAGAGCGCATCGGACTGCCCGAGGGCGTACTCACTCACAAACCCCAAAACGGCACCGCTCCCTACGAGTACAAAGGCTCGATTCCCAACCACACCGAGGGTATTCGTCTGATTATCGAGGCACTTACCTCGGCCGAGCACGGCGTAATCAGCTCGCTCGATGAGCTCAACGCCGTAGGTCACCGCGTAGCACATGGCGGCGAGTATTTCAGCGAGAGCGCACTCGTAAACGACGACGTTATCGCCAAAATTCGTTCGTGCTTCGAGCTGGCACCCCTGCACAACCCCGCAAACCTCGAGGGTATTCTCTCGATTGCCAGCCTGCTGCCCACCATTCCCCAAGTGGCAGTGTTCGACACCTCGTTCCACCAAACAATCCCCGCCGAGAACTACCTCTACGCTCTTCCCTATGAGTATTATGAGAAGTATCGCGTTCGCAAATACGGCTTCCACGGCACAAGCCACAAGTTCGTTGCTCGTCGCGGTGCAGAGTTCGCCGGTCTGGACATCAACAACTCCAAAATCATCACTTGCCACATCGGTAATGGCGGTTCGGTAACCGCAGTTCTGAACGGCAAGTCGTTCGACACCTCGATGGGCTTCACTCCTCTGGATGGTCTTGTAATGGGTACTCGTTCGGGCTCGGTTGACGCAGGTGCAGTTCTCTACATCGGCGAGAAAGAGAACCTCGACTACGCTGCGCTCAACAGCGTCCTCAACAAGAAATCGGGTATCGAGGCACTGACCGGCATCTCGTCGGACATGCGCGATGTTGATGCTGCGTTCGAGGCCGGCAACCCCCGTGCTATCGTTGGCCGCAACCTCTACTACTCGAAGGTTGCAGGTTTCGTTGGCGAGTATGCTGCCAAGATGAACGGCGTGGACATGGTAATCTTCACCGGTGGTGTTGGCGAGAACTCGTGTGACTTGCGTGAGTATGTTTGCGAGCGTCTGGGCTTCCTCGGCGTAGAGTACAACAAAGAACTCAACGACAAGACTCGCGGCACCGACACCATGATTTCGACCGCAGAGTCGAAGGTCAAAGTTGCCGTTATCGCAACCAACGAGGAGCTGGTTATCGCAACAGACACGTTCAATCTGACAAAATAATCACGATTGAGAGCTCGGAGGCTTCGGCTCCGAGGGAGGTGGATGACTTGCGGCGACACGCCGCATAAACAAGTCTGACCCTCCCCTAAATCCCCTCCTCGGAGGGGACTTGGTCGCCTAAAGGCTCCGAATCAATCTGACGAAATAATCACGATTGAGAGTTCGGAGATTCAGGCTCCGAAATATAAATTGACGAAATAATCAAACAAAAACATAATACAGCAATGATCAAACATTTGGAAGAGATTGTCGAGGCCGCGAAGCGCGGACCGAAACGCCGCCTTGTAGCAGCTTATGCTCAAGATTCGCACACCATTGAGGCCGTAAACGACGCCGTAGATTTGGGTTTCATCGAGAGTGTACTCGTTGGTGACAAAGATGTTATCGCAGCCGTTTGCGCCGACAAGGGCATCGACATGGGCAAATTCGAAATTATCGACATCAAAGAGGATGTTGATTGCGTAGCCAAAGCCGTTAAGATGGTTCACGATGGCGAGGGCGACATTCTTATGAAGGGTCTTGTTTCGTCGGACAAATACGTTCGCGGAATCCTCAACAAAGAGTACGGTCTGCTCATCCCCGGCGGCACCTTGAGCCACGTTGCAATCTTCGACACCCCCAAATACCACAAACTCATCCTCGTATCGGATGCAGCTATCATTCCCGCGCCCACCTTCGAGCAAAAAGAGTGGGAGGTACGTTACTTGGCAGAGGTAGCACAAGTGCTCGGCGTAGAGTGCCCCAAAATCGCATGTATCGCCCCCAGCGAGCAGCTCCTGCCCAAAATTGTATCGAGCGCCGAGGCTTACCAAATCCACAACAACGCTGCCGAGGGTAAGTATGGCAACGTTCTCGTAGAGGGTCCCCTCTCGATTGACGTGGCTCTCTACCCCGAGGTTGTCGAGACCAAGAAGTACAAAACCAACGGCGTAGCTGGTGATGCAGACTGTCTGCTCTTCCCCAGCATTGAGGCAGGTAACACCTTCTTCAAACTCGCTACTCACTGGTGCGACGCTCGTCTGGCTGCCCTCGTGAAAGGTACAACCAAACCCTGTATCCTCACCTCGCGTGGCGACAGCCGCGACTCGAAGCTCGCTTCGATTGCACTCGCAGCCATCTCGGTTAAGTAATCCCACCCTAACGGGTCTTCATAGAACGGTTGTCCTCCACAGGGCAACCGTTTTTTAATTCACAATTACAGAGGGGACTGCGACTTTTCTTCGGGAAAAGTCGCCCAAAAGACTCTGCGAGAAACTG
>JAZQXR010000105.1:0-23423 GCA_045632975.1 Rikenellaceae bacterium | reverse complement strand
CAGTGCAGATATAAGATGTGAGTAGTCGAGTGCGTTCATTTTGTTGGTGAGTTTAGAGCAGACCCAATTCGAGCAATCCCTCTTCCGAGATCAGGCTCTTGTCCCACGCGGGCTCAAAGGTCAGGATTACATTTACCTCGTTTACGCCTTCGATTTTGGCCACTTGGGTATTGACATCCTCGAGCAGAACGTCTGCCATCGGGCAGTTGGGTGCGGTGAGTGTCATGCGGATTGTGGCTACGCCGTCGGGGGTGTAGTCAATCTCGTAGATAAGGCCCAAGTCGTAGATGTTGAGCGGAATTTCGGGGTCATATATGTTGCGCAGAGTCTCGACTATTTGTCGCTCGACGCGCAGTATATCATCGGCAGTCATAGTGTTGTGTGGCTACTTGTTTTGCGCTTGGAAAGCGAGCGCGTAGAGTTTCATCTGTTTAATCATTGCGACAAGTCCGTTGGCACGGGTGGGGGAGAGGTTCTCGCCCAGGCCGATGCGGTCGACAAAGTAGAGCTCGGTAGAGATAATCTCCTCGGGTGTACGTCCGCCCAGAGCACGAATCAGCAGGGCTACGATGCCTTTGGTGATTATTGCGTCGCTGTCGGCCGCAAACCACACCGTGCCATCCTCCATGTGGGCATCTACCCACACGCGCGATTGACAGCCGCGAATGATAAACTCATCGGTACGGTGCTCGGGGGCAATCTCGGGCAGCGAGTCGCTCAACTCTATCAGATAGTCGTACTTGTCCAACCAGTCGTCGAATACCGAGAACTCCTCGATAATCTCTTCTTGAACTTTGTCTGTCATTATATTGTCTTTTTTAGTTTGCGAAAATTTGTTCGATGATGGGTGCTTCGCAGGCGATGGGTCGACCTATGCCGATAAGGCGGCCGATGGTGGGGGCCAGCGAGCAGATGTTTATCTCGTCGTCGATGGTCTGCGGAGCAATGCCGCAACCGGCAATAATCAGGGGTACATGTGTGTCGTAGTCGTACATTGTACCCGACGAGGCTACCTCTTCGCCCTTCTGCTCAATCCATCCGGGCATCAAATTCAGCACCAAATCGCCCGAACGACGCGGATAAAAGCTGTTTTGAATCTTGCGGCCATACGACTCTCCGAAGTAACCGTTCTGCATGGCCGAGGCGCTCAATACGTGCGACACACCGCGAAACTGCATGGCGAAGGCCGCTACGCGATTCTGAATGTCGGCCAAGTTGAGCCCCGCGCTGTAAATGGCCACGCGGTTGAGATATACTTGGTGGTCGATGCAGTCTACAATCCAATCACCACGTCCGAGCTGGGTCGAAAGGAAGCCGTTGATGATAACC
Organism: Rikenellaceae bacterium; assembly: GCA_045632975.1. Lineage (GTDB taxonomy): Bacteria > Bacteroidota > Bacteroidia > Bacteroidales > Rikenellaceae > UBA940. The sequence continues at coordinate 22,094 of JAZQXR010000105.1, read as the reverse complement.
TTGAATTGCCCTACGTTGAACACTCGGCTCTCGTCTTTGGTTGAGCTTGTGCCATTGGCCGAGGTTAGTACCCATAGGATTTTACCCTCGCCGCAAACGTGCTCGGTAAACTTGATAAAGTCGCCCAATGCTGCGTCCAGGCGGTAGAGCGCATCCTCTCGTTCGATGGACTCCATGCCGAATGCACCGCCAATCTTGGCGAGTGCGTCAATGCCAATGGTGAGAATATCGGTTGACTCATCCGAGCCGAGTGCAGCCTCGGTGATAGCCGTGCGGGCCATTTCAAAGGTCATGTCGCAAGCCGACGGGGTGTAGGTCAGCGAGGTGAAGTCGCGGCTCACAATTGCGCTCTCGGGCATGGGCACACGCTTGAACTCTTTGGGCAGATGTATGGTCGATGTGCTGTATTTGCGAGCCGAGTAGCGAGAGTGGTGGAGTATGGGTGTCCACTTTTGGCGTTTGTGGTTAGAAGCTGTGTTTTGTTTGTTGAACAGTACAAGCCACTCTGGTAGCTCGGTCATGTAGGCCGAAGAGCTGTTCCATGCGCCGTTCGAGGGGTTGAACCAATAGGTTTCGCCACGACCGCCCATTGCAACCGCTTGCAGAGGGTCGATGGCGATGGTCACAACTTTTGATTCGGGTGATTTCTGTCGGAGTTCGTCGCCGAGTGTGGGGACTACGATATGGCGATGTGAGTAGCGGCTTTGTCCGGCGTCGCAACCCAGACCGCGCACTTCTCTATCTTCGATGAGATTTACGGGGGTCGATGTTGTGTAGTCAATCCAATATTTCGAAATCAGGCCGTGCATCGAGGGGTTTGTGCCCGTGGTGATGGTGCCTGCTCCGGCGAGGACGGTGGTCTGCTGATAGTCGTAGCGGGCCTCGCTACATACGGCACCTTTGCCGCCGAGCATGGCTATACCGCCACCGGTCAGGTTGTGCGCATATCGAGATAGCTCGTCGGCGTTTACGCCCGCGAGGACGATGTTTACCACGAGCTGTGGTTTTGTTTGAGCCATTGCAGCGAGGGTCGTGGCGACCATCATTGCAGCGAGAAGTAGTTTTTTCATCTTTGTAAAAAGCAAAAAGAATCCCACAAAGATACTACTTTTTGTCGAATAAATGGGTGTTAAAAAGCCTCTTGCTGTAACTTTTTTTGCTCTGCCGAAAGGTCTATTTCGGGATGTGTGCTTGCAAGCTCCTCAATCTTGCAGAGAAGGGCTTTTACGAACTTGTCGTAACTGTCCGAAGACGTGTCGAACGGTCGATGTTCTATACCTTTGATTATTCGCTCGATACGTAGGTTGAGTTCGCACTCCGAAGGCTCCATCCAACACCTCTCGAAGCACTCTCGAATGTACTCTACAGCTACATCCGAGGGGTGAATCATATCGGCGGCATAGAAGCGATAGTCGCGCAGCTCATCCACCAGAATCTCGTACGATGGGAAGTAGTGTACATTCTCATAGAGTTCGCATAAGTTCGACGCCACGATTCGTAGTGCCGCTTTCGATAGCGAGCTCTCTGTTAGGCCGTCCTTGAGGTGGCGGATGGGACTAACGGTGAGGATTATCTGTTTGTCCGACAGATGTTTGTGAATAACCTCTTTGAGTGCGGCGGTCATCTCGTCGATTGAGGCACGGCGACGCACGAAGCGCTCTGCGGGGAGCTTGTGGCAGTTGGCGACAATCCGTCCATCGAGCTCGTACACATAGTCGGTGCCGAGGGTCAGAATCACATAGTCGGCTCCTGCAAGTGCCTCTGTTCCGATGCTTAATGCACTGTTCATTCGCTCGATGGCGGTGCCCTTGTCGGTGGCGCTCATCAGCGTGTGGGCGTCGGTCGAAAACCATCGATCCTGCCACTCCATAATCTCTGCTTCGGTGTACGCATCCCCCTCGGCCATGCGCTCGATGCAGGCTGCGACCGAAAGCGGGTTGTAGAGCGCTCCGAACGGATTGCACACAATCTTGTACTTCAATCGAGCGAGGTGGGCAGTCATCGACTCTGCAAAACAAGAGCCGAGTGCGATACCTCGGTGGTGGTGTGTGATGCGCCAAAGGCTCGGTTCTATCTCTATTTTGGTACGAAAATCCATCTTACTAACTGCTTTTGACCACAAAGGTACTGCTTTTTGACCAAAAATGCTTACCTTTGTGGATATAGCGATACATTTATGAAACTTACAGCCCCCTGCAAAATCAACCTCGGTCTGGATATTCTCTTCCGCCGTGCCGATGGTTACCACAATATCGAAACCGTGATGATGGCGGTCCGTGGACTTGCCGATGAACTTACCATCGAACCTGCGCCCGAAACCTCATTCCGCCTTGTGGGTATCGAGATAGATTGCTCGGCCGATGATAATCTCTGCGTTCGTGCGGCACGCCTTATGAGTGAACGATATGGCGCGGGTGGGGTAGTCATTACCCTCGACAAGCGCGTACCCTTTGGTGCTGGTCTTGGCGGTGGCTCATCCGATGCTGCAACGGTTATTGTGGCTGTGAATCAAATTTATAACCTCGGACTCTCCGAGGGCGAGATGTGTGCTGTGGCGGCCGAATTGGGTAGTGATACTTCGTTCTTTGTGTGCGGTACTCCGCAGTTGTGTACCTCGCGCGGTGAGGTTATGACACCGTTTGAACTTGATGTTCTGCAAGGTAAATGGATTGCTATTGTCAAACCGCCATTTGGTGTATCCACTCCACAGGCATACGCCGGTGTGAAACCTGCAATCCCCGCCGTGCCGCTTGCCGAGCGTCTGAAAGCCGACCCCTCGGAGTGGCACAAAAATATAACCAACGACTTCGAAAGTACGGTCTTCGCACAATTTCCGTCGTTGGCTGTAATTAAGCAGTCACTCTATGATTCGGGCGCACTCTATGCCTCGATGTCGGGCTCGGGTTCAGCAATGTTCGGCCTGTTTGATAGCGAACCGAAACTTGAGTTTGCCGAGGACTACTTTGTGTTTGTCGGCCGAGTGTAGTCCTATCGGGTGAGCTCGTCAAGCAGTCGGGCGCACCCCTCCTCCAGCATGTCCAATACCAATTCGAAACCCTCCTGACCCTCGTAGTAGGGGTCGGGTACATGGTCGCGCCCTGCAAAGCGCTCGCCGAAAAATTCGCACATTCGGCGCACCTTGTCGGCATCCTCCACGCTTGGCGCCATGCGATATAGGCGGTCGTAGTTGGAATCATCCATAGCGATAATCACATCGAAAGCGTCGAAATCGGCACTCTTGACAGCCCTTGCGCGGTGTGTGATGTCTATGCCGCGCTTGGAGGCCGCATGTCGCATTCGTGGGTCGGCTTTTTCGCCCGTGTGACCCGAGTATGTGCCCGCCGAGTCGCACTCGAAGTGGTCGGTGAGTCCGCGCTCTCTGATAAGTCCCTCCATTACGGTTTGTGCCGCCGGTGAACGGCAAATATTGCCCAAACATACAAAAAGTAGTCGTGTTATCTTGTTGCTATTCATATCTTTAGTCTTTGGTTGATTTGCTTTTTGTGTTGATGTTGAAACGGTAGCTTGCGCCAAGGCGTGCTTGATGGAAAGGCCAATCCATCAGACCTACTCGATAGCCCGCGATGATAGCCACTTTGCCAATGCTCCACGATGCATCCAGCTTTAGGGTCATGGGCGCATCGCCATCGCGCTCCCAGCCTACATATCCGCCCCACTCGGCACTCATGGCAAATGGGCCTGCATCGAACTCTCCACGCAGGCCATACATCACAGCGTCGTTCTGTCGCCCGTTGTCGGTCTGCCAGCACAAGAATCCCGCCGAGGCTGCAATCTTGAGCGAAGTGCGGCCACTGCCAAAGGCAATGTGTCGTCCCACGGTGGCATCGAAGAAATAGCCTGCATTGTCGTAGTATCGGGCAAACTCATAGTCGTCGCCCGAGGCCGTTTTGACTGCGGCACGGATGGCAACATCTACCTTGTGGTGCTCCTGTGTGAGTACTGCTATGTCGGTTGATACGTAGATATCTCCCGCCAGAAGGTTCGTTGTGCGACCATCGTATCCGACTCGGCGATAGCGATTTACGACGGGCGCTGTGGAGTAGTATTCCAATAGATTGCCCCATAGTGTGAGGTTTGCACGCGAACTGAACAGCGGAATTGTCAGTCGTGCAAAGAGGTTGGTCGTATAATCGTCGGTGGGACGGGCGATTGTACCGAAGTAGTGGTCGGTGTATAGCTCTGCACACCACTCCTTCGAGGTGGAGCCGTCGAGCATGTCTGGCACGGGGAAGGCGTTGGGCGCAAAGTATGCGGGTGCAATCTTGGTCGGAATCGACAGGTCGGGCGTGACAATGGGTGTCTGTGCCGAGACGATGTCGGTCGCAACCATAAACATAATTGCAACAAAGAGAATGCCAATTTGTCGGACCCGTGAGCGCATATTCTTTTCGGACTGAATAATGTTCTGCAAAGTTAACTCTGGGGCGAGATAAAAGCAAGTGTTAGTCGATAAATAAGTCCGATTTTTGGTGGATTTATTGTTGTGTTTCCCCAAAAAGATATACCTTTGTATTCAACTAACTACTAATTATTAGGTATGAACACGCAAAAAACAATCAAACGATTCTTACTGACGGTTATTGCTCTGATTGGGGTGTTGCCCGTAGTGTCGTGTGCTCCCACAGCCCCCGAAAAGGAGGAGGTTGAGTACACGCTCGAAGTTAAGCTCGACAATGGAACTACACCATCGGAGCTCTCTGTTGGCAAAGAGGCCACAACCATCAACCTTAACATCACCTCCAATGGTGAGTGGCAAATCTCCATCCCCGAGGAGGACTCTTGGGTGAGTGTTGATGTGCCCTCGGGTAATAGCGACGTTGTTGCAACGCTCGAAGTAGAGACCAACAGCACTTACGAGGAGCGTACAAGCTATATCACCATCTCGCTGAATGGAATGGACGAGATGTGGTTCAGTCTTACTCAAGCTCCCACCATCCCCGACCGCATGTCAGTTAGCTCGGTTAGCCCCGTGCCTAACTTTGGAATCAAGGGCGGAAGCCTGCTTATAGAGCTGAATACCAATACCAAGTGGAACTATACTATCGTTCCCGAGAGCGATTGGATTGAGGAGGGCGCAAAGGGCGAACACTCGCTCACTCTCAATATTGCCGAGGGTGGCTATGAGGAGCGTAGTGCCGATGTGGTGTTCCGCGCAGAGAATAGCCCCGAGCTGACGGATACCGTTACTATCACCCAAGCACGTAAACTCCTCTTTGAAGTGGCTTGCGATACCATTACTTTGGCTAATGAGGGTGGTCTTGCAACCATCGACGTTACCACCAATACCGAATGGGAGTACACTGTTACCGATGGATATTGGCTTACCGAAGAGGAACTCACCGAGGGTAAATTGTCGCTCCGTGCAGAGCAGGCAGGTTTCGAAGCTCGCACAGCAATCGTAACTATCACCTCGAGCGAGGATGCTTCGCTTACGGCGAGTGTTGTTGTTACTCAACAGGCTCGAGAGCGAATTGTAGCCGATTTGCTCGATGTCGTTTTCAACGAGGACGGCTCGGCCAAAGACATTTCGCCCATGCGTATGACGGTCAAGAAAATGGACGGCTCACAACTTATCACCTACTATAATGAGGCGTATGGTCGCTATGTAGCTCACTTCAACAATTCGCTGGGTACATCCACCTCGTCAAGCTTCTATCAAGTGAACTTCTCAACCAAGCCCAAGTTCAAAGAGGCGTTGGCCGATGGTCACACACTCGAGGCTATTATCAAGATGGATGAGCCGGCCAAAGGTATATCGGGCGAGATTAAACCTTTCACTGCACACCAAGCCGGTGGTACGGGTCTTATGTTGGCGGCAGCGAGTCGTGGCAACGATATAACATTCCTGCCCAATGTGTCGACCACGGGCAAGAGCGCATGGTGCTGGGCCGAGAGTAATGTCGTGCCCCAAGCCGGCGAGTACTACCACGTTGTAGGTGTGTGGGACAAGGCTGCGGGTCAGGCTCGCATCTATGTTAATGGTAAATCGCGTGGTGCGGCTGCGGCTCGAGGTGAGTTGGTGTTCCCGTCGAGCACCTCTTACCAATGGTTCGGTATTGGTGCAGATCCCGGAGGTGCTAATACAGGTAGCAACTGCTTCAAGGGCGATATTGTGGTAGCTCGTATCTATGACGATGCTCTCACCTCGGAGCAGGTACAACAACTCTATGAGCAATCGACTCCCGCGACCGAGCCTCAAAAGTCGTTTAGCATCAAGGATATTGCCTTTATGACTGATTGCCAACTCAAGGGTGGATACGGCTATGCTATCTATGGCGAGGGCTTCAGCGCCGGCGACCGCTTGCAAATGACTGCAACCAAAGGCGAGAAGGCCTATACTCTCGACCTTACCGTTAAGGATAATTCGGCTTATGTGGTTATCCCCGCCGACTTCACCTCTGGCGAGTATCGTATGATGGTGCTGCGTGAAGATAAGAGCTTCCCGCTCGGCGTTACCAACCTTACCATCTGCGAGAATCCGATTCTGCCCGGCAAACCGAATGTTATTGCTCACCGTGGTGTTCACTCGTCGGTTCCCGAGAACTCTATCGAGTCGTTTATTGCAGCACAAAATCTGGGTGGCGTCTATGGCGCGGAGTTCGATGTGCATATCACAGCCGATGGATATGTTGTAAGTAACCACGATGCAACAATCAGCGGAGCTAAAATCGACCAAACCAACTACGACGATCTTCCCTTGCGCAACAACAAGAAGTTGCCCCTGCTTGAGGCCTATTTTGCCGAGGTGCTCAAAAATCCCGGTATGAAGATGATTATCGAGCTCAAGAATCAAAGCTCGGCGGCAAACAACAAAGCACTTGCTGATGCTGTTGTAAAGGCCGTTAAGGATAATAATATGGAGGAGCACGCAGAGTATATCTCCTATGGTTATGATATGTGTACCCGTATTGTGGAGATTATGCCCTCTGCTATTGTTGCCTACTTGACCGACAACAAAGCGCCTTCGGTGCTCAAAGCTGCGGGTATCAAGGGTCTTGATTATGAGTATAATCGACTGCTTACTACCAACCGCAAGTGGATAGCCGAAGCAAAAGAGGTTGGCGTATTTATCAATATGTATACCGTCAACAATGCAGCCGATATGATGAAGTGTATTGCTGCCGGTGCCGACTACATTACAACCGATAACTGCCCGTTGCTCAAATCGCTCGTTGCAATGGACTTTATCCTCACCCCTGACGAATTGTAATTCGAAACGTCGTTGATAAACAAGAGCGCCAGCCCGATGGGCTGGCGCTCTTACTATATAATATAAACAGCCTGCTATTTGCTGTTCAGAGAGTCGGCTGCGAGGGAGTCGGCCACGGGCTCAACCCACAGGTCGCGTGCTTTGAGCAGAGGCACGCGGCTGGGCAGAGTGTCGCGGAAATCTACATACAGATCCATGCCATCTTTCATACCTCCTTGCGAGAGTAACTTGGTACGCAGACGCTCGGCAACTTTGCGATTGAAGATGTCGTCAGTCTCAACGAATGCTTGGTATGCGTCCTTGTCGAGCACCTCCGACCACAAGTAGCTGTAATAGCCCGAAGCATAACCGCCACCAAACACGTGTTTGAAGTAGGGGTAACGATAGCGAGGCTCGATTTGGGGCATCAGGCCACGTTTGCTGCCGAGCATGTACTTCTCGTAGGCTTCCAAGTCAATAGAGGCGCCGTACTCCTTGATGTTGTGAATATCAAGGTCGATGTACGAAGCGGCCAACAGCTCTACGATGGGGAATCCCTTGTTGAACTTCTGGCTGTGGTTGTAGCGACGCAACAGACGGTCGGGAATAACCTCACCCGTGCGGTAGTGGGTTGCGTACATCTTGATGAGCTGTTTCTCGAAAGCCCAGTTCTCGAGCAGCTGCGAGGGGAGCTCAACAAAGTCGCGCTCAACATCGCTCACACCCTCGTAGGGAACATCCTTGAACAGGTTGTGCAGTGCGTGGCCAAACTCGTGGAAGAAGGTTTGGGTCTCGTCGATGGTGAGCAGAGCATCGTTGTTGCCCACGGGACGCGAGAAGTTGCATACGATGGTTACGATAGGCGAGATGCGCTCACCGTCGGGCGAATAGCTTTGAGTGCGGTACTCGCCACACCATGCACCACCAGCCTTGCCTGCACGCGGGTGGAAATCCATGTAGAGCACGCCGAGGTGAGTGTTGTCGCGGTCGAGTACCTCGAATGTTTGACACTCCTCGTGATATACGGGTACGTTAATCGGACGGAAGGTGATGCCGTAGAGACGGTTGCTCAACTCGAAAATACCTTGACGCACGTTGCTCAAAGCAAGATAGGGGCGGATACCCTCTTCGTCGAAGCTGTACTTGCTGCGTTTGACACGCTCGGCATAATAGAACCAATCCCAGCTGTTGAATTCGATGTTCTCGGCGGTGATGCTGTCGGCGGGTTGTTGCTCCTCTTCGGCCTCTTCATCCGACTCCTCATCGAGGTCCACCGAAGCGGCTTTGTTGGATTTTTTCTTCTTTGCGAGCAGGTCTTTGTACTTCTCGGCACGCATTACAGCAAGCTCCTCCTCTGCTTTAGCCAAGGCGGGTGTCCATAGCTCATCCAGAAGGTCGTACACATTCTCGGGGGTCTTTGCCATTACGTTGTCGAGTACGTACGAAGCATAAGAGTCGAAGCCGAGTATGTTGGCTTTGCGCAGACGCAGGCGAATCATCTCGTTTACAATCTCGCTGTTGTCGAACTCCGTGCCGGGAGCACAACGATTCAGATATGCGGTGTAGAGCTCACGACGCAACTCCTCGTTCGAAGAGTTGGTGAGGAACGGAATCCAACTCGGCGCGTGTAGTGTGAATACATAGCGATTCTTGAGCCCCAGCTCTTTGGCCTTGTTCTCGGCTGCGGTCACGGTGTTCGAGGGGAGTCCGTCGAGCTGTTTGGATGTGAGCACAAGCTGATAGGCGTTGGTCGCGGCGAGTACGTTGCTGGTAAACTTAACCTCGAGCACCGAGAGCTCCTCGTTTATGCGTTTGAGCTCGTTTTTGCTGTCGTCGTCGAGCAGAGCACCATTGCGAACAAACCTCTTGTAGTATTTTTCGGTGAGGCGTTTTTGGGCATCAGTAGTGCATAGCTCGTTGCGGTGGTCGTAGACGGTCTTAATGCGTTCGAAGAGAGTGTCATTCAGTGTAATACCATCGCTGTGTGCTGCGAGCAGGGGAGAGAGCTCCGCTTCGAGCGCCTGCATTTCGGGCGAGGTCTCGGCCGAGCAGAGTAAGAAAAATACATTCGCAACGCGATAGAGCTCCTCGCCGCTACGATCCAGAGCCTCGACTACGCCCTCGAAGGTGACAGGCTCGTTAGAGCTTGCGATACCCTCAATAATTTCGTTTTGGCGAGCCATTGCACGCTCAAAAGCGGGTTTGTAGTGCTCCACCTTGATTTGGTCGAAGGGGGGTACACCAAAGGGGGTAGTCCACTCCTCGAAGAAGGGGTTTGTGGTGACAATCATATCATTTTCGTTGTTTGTACGAGTGAGTCCAATCCAGCATACCGCAATTACCACCAACATTGCGGCGGCCGTAGCTACCGAGGGCCAGATGCTCTTGGGTTTTGCGGTCGGGGCGCTTGTCATCACTCTGATAAGGTTGATAATCGGAGCCGTCATACCAATGCCGGCCACAATTATTGCAATTAGAAGCAAGGTTTTTACCATAATTCACAAAAAAATTAGTTTCTTTGCAAAGTAATTAAATTTTGCTCGAAAATGCAACTTTTCTACGCTCCGGACATCACATTGCCCGAATATACACTCTGCGAAGAGGAGAGTCGACACTGCGAGAAGGTGCTCCGATTGGGGGTGGGCGACACGCTTCACCTGACCGATGGACGCGGTACAATATACACTTCGCGCATCATCGCGGGTGGTAAACGCTGCACCGTTCGCATCGAACAACAGGTGGATGAGTTCGAACGCCGCCCCTACAATCTAACCATGGCCGTAGCTCCGACCAAGAACATCGACCGCTATGAGTGGTTTGCCGAGAAGGCTACCGAGGTGGGTGTTGACCGCATAATACCTATTCTGTGCGACCATAGCGAGAGGCGCGTTATCAAAACCGAACGCATTGACAAGATTGTCGTCAGCGCCACCAAACAGTCGCTCAAGGCCTACAAAGCTGTGGTCGATGAGCTTACCCCCTTTGCCGAGGTGCTCGCCATGCCGTTTGAGGGTAAACGCCTTATCGCCCACTGCGAGAAGAGCGAGGCTCGACAACTGTTGCGTGATGTGGTAGCTCCGGGCGAGAATGTACTGTTGCTGATTGGCCCCGAGGGTGATTTCTCGCACGATGAGATTGAGGCTGCACGCAAAGCGGGATTTATCGAAATTACACTTGGACAGATGCGCCTGCGAACCGAGACCGCAGCTCTGGCCGGAGTTATGCACATATCGTTTCTGAATCTATGATACGATTCCTGTTCGAACTGTTTTTTGTCTTCTTCCGTGTTGGTATGTTTACCTTTGGAGGAGGATTCGCTATGCTACCCCTTATCGAGAGGGCTATCATCGAGCGTAAGCAGTGGATTGACCGCAAGACCTTTACCGAACTGCTTATCATAGCCCAATCCTCGCCCGGCCCCGTGGCAGTAAATACGGCCGTATTCGTGGGGTACAAACATCTGGGTGTTCCGGGTGCGTTTGCAGCTGCGTTGGGTATGGTTCTGCCCTCGTTTATAATCATTCTGGTGATAGCGATATTTTTTGCTGCGATACGCGAGAATGTGTATGTGGATGCCGCATTCAAGGGTATGCGCCCTGCGGTAGTGGCTCTTATAGTTGGTCCCATTATCTCGCTCTCTCGTTCTATGCAGTGGTGGAAAGTAGTGGTGGCATTTGGCGTGGGACTTGCCATCTGGTATTGGGGTTTCTCGCCCGTGTGGGCCCTTGCCGCCGGTGCAATAGTCGGACTTACCGTAACCGCAATTAACGCTCACTCCAAAATTGACCGACAATGATTTACCTTCAACTCTTTTTGTCCTACCTCAAGATAGGTTTCTTTGGCTTTGGCGGAGGTTATGCCATGCTGTCGCTAATTCAGCAAGAGCTCGTGGTGAGCCGTGGTTGGATTTCGATGGCACGCTTTACGGATATTGTTGCAATATCGCAGATGACCCCCGGCCCGATAGCTATCAATAGTGCTACCTACATCGGTTATGAGGTAGCCGGTATTCCGGGTTCTATTATAGCCACTACGGCTGTGTGTATGCCCTGCTTTGTGATTATGCTTTCGCTTGCCAAATTCTACCTGCGTGTCAAGGATAGCAAATATATGGCGGGAGCAATGGCGGGTATGACACCTGTGTTGGTTGGTATGATTACCGCGGCAGCTCTGTTGTTGATGTTCCCCGAGAAGAGCGATGGCGCGAGCTTTATCGACGCATGGAGCTGGATTATCTTTGGCGTGTGTATGGTAATGTCGATACTGAAGGTCAATCCCATCCTGTTGATAGTGCTGTCGGGCGTGGCAGGTGTTGTGATATATGCCTGATAGGTTGTAAATTCCACACATTTTTTGTATATTTGTCCAAAGAAAAGGTGTGTCCTATGAGAAAATATCTGATAATAGCGCTGTGCGTGATTGCCGCAGCGTGTTCGCCCAAGCAGACTACACGAACCGTACAGGGTATAGTTATGGACTCCTATGCCGGCTCTGTGATGGTGCAAGAGAGTGATTCGGTTGCGACGTGGATAGAGATAGACCAAACCACCAACCTTGCCGAGTGTTATGACCTCTCGGCCGGTCAATCTATCCTTGCCGAGTGTGTCGTTAGGGAGTCCTCTACGGGTGATATTCTCACTGCGCTCAAAATCAACGCCCCCGACCGTCCCTATCAGCACTACATTGTGGGCGCGTGGGTTGAGCCTAATCCCGTAGCCCCCGACCAAGTACAGGGCTTCAGACTTGCGGCCGATGGTACGGCAACATCAATCAATACCGAGGATGTGGTCTACACCAGCTGGACGCTTCGTGGCAACAAACTTGTACTCGTGTGTGAGAGTAGTGACGAGGAGCAGGCTTTCGAGCAGCAAATTATCTACACCATCAAGGCTATAAGTGCCAAAACACTCACTCTGGAGAATGAATCAGCAGAGACATTTGTCTTCTCGCGTCAATAAAAACAGATACTACCTATGAAAAAAGACTATCTCGGCGGGCTGTTTATCATGTTGGGCCTGCTTGCCATTGCAATCAGCATACCTTCGGCCATTCGTACCGCGCGTGGCTTCGACCGCATAGTCACTGTTAAGGGATTGTGCGAGAAGGAGGTTGAGGCCGACCAAGTAATCTGGCCTGTTGTCTACAAAGAGGGTGGCAACGAACTTGCGAGTATCTATCGCAGTGTTACCTCGAAGAATCGCACCATTATAGATTGGCTCACAGCCTCGGGTATTCCTGCCGACCAAATATCAATCTCAGCACCCAAAATCGAGGATACGCGCACCAATCAATACTCCGATAACCGCGCCTACAACTATATCGTAACCTCCGTTATTACCGTTTGTTCCGATCGTATTGCTCTTGTGCGTGAGCTTCAGGCCGACCTCTTCTCGCTTCTCGACAAGGGTATCGCCATCGGTACGGGCAATCAATGGGAGTATCCGATACGTTACGAGTACACGGCGCTGAACCAAATCAAACCGCAGATGATAGAGGAGGCAACCACCAACGCCCGTCTTGCAGCCGAGAAGTTTGCACAAGACTCGGATAGCCGTTTGGGTAAGATTCGCTCCGCTTCGCAGGGGCAATTCTCTGTCACCGACCGCGACTCCAATACTCCCCACATCAAGGTTGTGCGTGTTGTGACGACGGTGAATTATATGCTGAAGGATTAGGTTAGGGATATTCTCCACAAACAAAAAAAAGGAAAGCCTTTTGCGGCTTTCCCTTTGTTTGTGGAGAATACGAGAGTCGAACTCGTGACCTCTTGCATGCCATGCAAGCGCTCTAGCCAACTGAGCTAATCCCCCTTGTTTGCGGTGCAAAGGTATGATAAAATTTTTTCTCGTGCAATACCCCTGTCATAAAAACAAACAACCTGCCAAAAAACTGACAGGTTGTTTTGTTATTCAGTAAGGTAGTTATTACTATTTGCCGAACTTGGTGCGAATCTCCTCTACGCAGTCCAGGCGCTCCCAGCCGAAGAACTCAATCTCGCGCTCGACAGCAACGCCGTTTTCCCAAACCTTCTCGGTGCGGGTGAAGGGACGGTTGCCGAAGTGGCCATACGATGCGGTAGCCTCGAAGATGGGGTTTTTCAGGCCGAAGCGGCGAACGATAGCCGCAGGGCGCAGGTCGAACATCTCGGCAACAACCTCGGCGATTTGTCCGTCGGTCATCTCAACCTTCGAGGTGCCATAGGTGTCTACATAGACGCTCAGGGGCTCGGCGATACCGATGGCGTACGAGAGTTGAACCAGCATCTCGTCAGCCACGCCCGCAGCAACCATATTCTTGGCGATGTGGCGGGCAGCATAAGCGGCCGAGCGGTCAACTTTCGACGAGTCCTTACCCGAGAAAGCACCACCACCGTGAGCACCACGACCACCATAGGTATCTACGATAATCTTGCGGCCGGTAAGACCGGTGTCGCCGTGAGGACCACCGATAACGAACTTGCCGGTGGGGTTTACGTGCAGGATATAGTTGTCGTCGATGAGCTCCGATAGTTTGTCACCGGCACGCTCCAGACGAGCCTTAACACGGGGAATAAGGATGGTGCGAACGTCCTCCTTGATGATGCGTCCCATCTCGGCCTCGGCCTCCTTGTCGCTTAAGCCGTTGCCGGCAACTACGAACTCGTCGTGTTGGGTCGAAACAACGATGGTGTGAACGCGTACGGGTTTGTGGTCGTCGCCGTACTCGATGGTAACTTGGCTCTTCGAGTCGGGGCGCAGGTAGGTCATAACCTCACCCTCGCGGCGAATTACGGCAAGCTCTTTGAGGATTACGTGGGCAAGAATCAGTGTTGCGGGCATGTACTCCTTGGTCTCGCTGGTGGCATAGCCAAACATGATACCTTGGTCGCCGGCGCCTTGGTCCTCGTCTTTCTCACGAACCACGCCTTGGTTGATGTCGGCGCTCTGCTCGTGGATGGCCGAGAGGATACCGCACGAGTTGCCGTCGAATTGGTAGTCGCTCTTGGTGTAGCCGATGCGGTTGATGACGCCGCGGGCAACGCCCTGAACATCAACGGTCGCCTCGCTGCGAACCTCGCCTGCAACTACCACCATACCGGTAGTACAGAGAGTCTCACATGCTACTTTTGAATTGGGGTCGTGACGAAGGAACTCGTCAAGAATGGCGTCCGAAATTTGGTCGGACACTTTGTCGGGATGTCCCTCGGACACCGACTCGGATGTAAACAAAAATCCCATTGCGTATAGTCGTTTTATTTAATTTAACGTACGTAATGTGGAAATATTGACCGACAGAATGGAATAAAAAAAGATACTGTTTTAGCGTTTTTTTATTGTGGTTGCAATCAGTCAAATCTCTCCACGTCTAAATTTCGGGCGCAAAGGTAGCTATTTTTTTCGTAAAAAACACACTTTTTTGCACATTCCGCAAAATAATATCGCCCCCGAGAGAGTTATTTATGCAACAAAAAACGCAACATGCCTATGACGAGAAATTAACTTCACAAGTTAATTAAACATCACAGCTTATGAAAAACAACTTTTTATCCGTACTCGCCGTTGCGACACTTGCCGCAGCCGTGGGTGGTGGCGTCGGTTATCTGGCGTCGCAAAACGATTCGACAATCGAGCAGTGGACAAGCGCAATCCGAGGGGGTGATACTCTTCTTGAGGATACCGTCCAAACAAACAGCGACACCCGCTTTGCGTCGTTCTCGGCTCAAAGTGCGCTCGACTTTCCCGACCTTACTCGTGCTGCCGAGATGGGTGTTGAGGCCGTGGTCAGCGTGGTTAAGACCGAGGATATTGCCATTGCGCAGAGTTGGAATCCTTTCTTTGACTTTTTCGGTACGCCACAACAGCAGTATGGCGCCGAGCCGCAAACCCGCCAACAAACCTCGTCGGGCTCGGGTGTTATTATCGGCTCGGACGGTTACATCGTAACCAACAACCACGTTGTTGAGAATGCATCGAGCCTGAAGGTGCGACTTTATGATGGCCGCAACTTCGACGCTACGATTGTAGGCACCGACCCTACGACCGATATTGCACTTATCAAGATAGATGCAACGGGACTGCCTACACTCCCGTTCGGAAGTTCGGACAAACTACGTCTGGGCGAGTGGGTGTTGGCTATTGGTAGCCCCTACGACCTTCAATCGACCGTTACCGCGGGTATCGTGAGCGCAAAGGCTCGTACCCTGCGCGTGATTCCCAACGCCTTTAGTATCGAGTCGTTCATCCAGACCGATGCTGCTATCAACCCCGGTAATTCGGGTGGCGCGCTTGTGAATAGTCGAGGCGAGCTGGTGGGTATCAATACCGTTATCAAATCGCCTACGGGAAGCTACGCCGGATACTCGTTTGCCGTGCCCGAGACTATTGTGCAGAAGGTGGTTAGTGACTTGAAGGAGTATGGTATCGTTCAGCGTGCACTGCTCGGAATCTCTTACCGAGTTGTAGACCAAGCCTTTGTAGACCAATTTGGAAAGGATAACGGTGTCGACGCTGTGGGTGGTGTCTATGTTGCCGAGGTGGATCCAAACGGTGCAGCCAATAGTGCAGGAATCGAGAAAGGCGATGTTATTATCGAGATTGATGGTGTCAAAGTTGACTCGCAAGCCAACCTCTCGGAGCTGGTAGGCAAGCACCGTCCGGGCGATAAAATAACTGTTACGGTAAAAAGAGATAAAAAAGTGAAACATTTTGAGGTCGTTTTGCGTAATAAGACAGGTAAGGTCGAACTCACATCGCGTGCCGACGCCGAAACAGCCCTCGGAGGCAGCTTCGAAACTCTCGAAGGAAAGGCCCTCAAGAGCTATGGCGTGAGCGCAGGAGTCCTCGTAACGGAGGTTAATCCCGATGGCGTGCTTGGCAGGGCCGGAATCCGTAAAGGATACCTTATTACACACATCAACGAGAAACCTATTCGTTCGATTCGAGATATTCAGAGTCTTGAGGGCGATATAAGACTAATCGAGGGTGTGTATCCCGGCGGCCGCAACATGGGATATGTGATAGTCGGCAAATAGAGATTCACTCAAAACGAACAAAAGTAGATGAGACAACTTAAAATCACAAAATCAATCACCAACCGCGAAAGCGCCTCGCTCGACAAGTACCTTCAAGAAATCGGTAAAGAGGATCTTATCTCGGTAGAGGAGGAGGTAGAACTCGCACAGCGCATCAAAAAAGGTGACCAAGAGGCTCTTGAGAAACTGACCAAGGCCAACCTGCGTTTCGTTGTGTCGGTGGCAAAACAGTACCAAAACCAAGGCTTGAGCCTTCCCGACCTTATCAATGAGGGTAACCTCGGCCTTATCAAATCTGCCGAGAAGTTTGATGAGACTCGTGGTTTTATGTTTATCTCGTATGCCGTATGGTGGATTCGTCAGTCGATTCTTCAGGCTCTGGCAGAGCAGTCGCGTATCGTGCGTCTGCCGCTCAACCAAGTGGGCTCGCTCAACAAGATTAACAAAGCATTTGCCCGCTTTGAGCAGGAGAACGAGCGTACCCCCTCGCCCGAGGAGTGGGCTCAAACTCTCGATTTGCCCAAGGAGAAAGTAACGGATACGCTGCGTGTGGCAGGTCGCCACGTCTCGGTGGATGCCCCCTTTGCCGATGGCGAGGATAACAACCTGCTCGATGTGTTGGTGAATGCCGATTCGCCCAATGCAGACCGCGGACTTATCAATGAGTCGCTGTCGACCGAGGTGGAGCGTGCACTCGCAACGCTGACCGACCGTGAGCGCGACATCGTTAAGTATTTCTTCGGTATCGGTTGTCAGGAGATGACCCTCGAGGAGATTGGCGATAAGTTTGGTCTGACCCGAGAGCGTGTGCGTCAGATTAAGGAGAAAGCTATCCGTCGTTTGCGCCAGAATTCGCGTAGCAAGTTGCTCAAATCCTATTTGGGTTAAGTGTCGTTATACAACTTCAAACAAAGAGAGCGTGTCCAAAAACTTGTTGGACACGCTCTTGTCGTTTCTGGTGATGATTTTTGGGTTATGCAATGCGGGCGAGCCATGTGCCGACCATTACTGCGGCAAGGCCACCCAGAAGACTCAACGATACGTAGCCGGCAAACGAGCCGATGTTGCCACTCTGCAACATAGTAAGCGCCTCGTTGGAGAAGGTCGAGAAGGTGGTAAATCCGCCACACAATCCCGTAGTCAGCAGTAGGCATGCGCTGTGTGAAACGGTGGAGTACCTTGCGAATAGGCCGTACAGCACACCTATTGCCAGCGAGCCCACGATGTTGACCGTCAGCGTAGCCCACGGGAATCCGCTGCCCACGCCTCGCATGGCCACTGAAACAAGGTAGCGCAGCGCTCCGCCAACAAAGCTACCTGCACCTACTATCAATACATTTATCCACATACTCGAAACGGTTTTCTTCTGCCAAAGTTAGTCAATCTCGTCAATATAAAAAAGCCTATCCGATAATTTGTGTCGGATAGGCTTTTGTGAGTGTATTTGGATTTAGAACTTAACGTCTACGAAGATGGGGCGGTGGTCCGAAGCCTTTTTCTCTTTAACGATGCGGGCTTTGCGGGTCTTGGCCTTGGCGCCGTAGCTTACGATATAGTCGATGCAGACGGTGGGGTTAGCTGCATCCCAAGTGGGCTTGTCGGTGCGCGAGTGGATGGTGCAGAACTCGGCAAGGCGTTGAATCTCGGGGTCGCCGGGCTCGGCATTGAGGTCACCTGCAAGGAATACTGGTTTGTCGAGCTTCGAGATGATGTCGCGGATGATGTTCATCGAGGTCATGCGGTCGTCTGCGTGCAACGACAAGTGTGTACATGCAAAGTAGTAATCCTCCATCTCGACGATGAGCAGTGCGCGGGGCTCTGATTTGCAGGGGAGGGCATATTTCTTAACCGAGAGAGCCGGCTCGCGGGTGAGAATACCTACGCCATACTTGCCGTTGCCGAGTTTGATGGCGGGGCCGTAGTATGCATTCATGCCTGTGCGCTCTGCCAGCTCGCCCAAAACATACTCTTTGTAGCGGCGCGTTACGCTGTCCAGCTCTTGAACTGCAACAACGTCGGGTTTGATTTTGTTGATAACCTCTGCGGGGCGGTCGTAGCTGTGAACTTTGTCTATGCCGTAGCCGTTACGGACGTTGTAGCTCATGATACGGAGCGATTGGTCTTGTGCTTGAGCCGAGAGGCCGAGAGAGAGGGCGGCAACTGCCGCAAGAATGGTTTTAAGTTTCATGGTGTGGTTATTTATATATAGGTACAAAGGTAGCACTTTATTTTGGAATATCCCAAAGCGGTCCACCAAAAACAATAAAATTTGGTCGGAAAGTGAAAAAATAGGTTTGAAAGTTAGGAATTTCGAAAAATAGTATTTAATTTTACAATTCGTAAAAAAGGCGAAAGCAAACGTAAAACCTAAAAACAAACTACAAATATGAAAAACTATTCAGCCAAAGAGATTAAAAACATCGTCCTTATCGGTGCCTCGGGCTCGGGTAAAACAACCCTCGCCGAGGCGATGGCTTTCGAAGGTAAAGTCATTGAGAGAAGAGGTACTGTAGAAGCTTGCAATACACTGTCGGATAATACCGATATCGAGCATGAGTACAAACGCTCGATCTATGCAACCACCCTGTTCACCGAGTTCATGGGACGTAAGCTCAATATTATTGACTGCCCCGGTTCGGATGACTTCTGCGGAAGCCTCTACTCGGCATTCAAAGTAGGTGACGTGGGTGTGCTCGTTATGAACGCCAACAATGGTTGGGAGGTAGGTGGCGAGATTCAACTCCGCTACTCGCGCATGCTTAACAAGCCCGTTATCGGTGTTGTTAACCAACTCGACGGTGATAAAGCAAACTTCGAGGCTACTCTCGAGGGTCTGAAATCGGCTGCTCATGTGCGCCCTGTTATCGTACAATACCCCGTTGAGCAAGGTGCTGGTTTCTCGGCATTTATCGACGTGCTTATGATGAAGATGTACCGCTTCACTGACGAGAATGGTACTCGTGAGGAGCTCGACATCCCCGCCGACCAACTCGAGTATGCACAATCGCTCAACCAAGAGTTGTCGGAGGCTGCAGCTGTTTATGATGACGCTCTGATGGAGCTCTACTTCGAGAAGGGTTCGCTGACTCAAGACGACATCCGTTCGGGTCTGAAACTCGGTGTTGCTAACCGTCAAATCATGCCTATCTTCTGCTGCAGTGGTAAACGTGACATCGGTACCAAACGTCTGATGGAGTTCATCATCAATGTAGCTCCCGGCCCGACCACTCCTACCGTAGCGCCCAAGTTCCAATCGACCGAGGGCGAGGAGCTGGTTGCAGACGACAGCCAACCCGCAGTTGTATTCGTATTCAAGAGCCAAATCGAGCAACATATCGGCGAGATTACCTACTTCCGTGTGATTCGTGGTAAGATTAGCGAGGGTATGGAGCTTGTTAATAGCCGCACCGGCAACAAAGAGAAACTCTCGCAACTGTTTGCCGTAGCGGGTAAGAACCGTATCAAAGTTGGTGAACTCTCGGCAGGTGACATCGGTTGCACCGTTAAGCTCAAAGGCACCCGCACCAATGATACTCTGGCTGCTGTTGGCGCACACGTTAAGGGTGAGCCTATCGTATTCCCCGAGTCCCGCTACCGTGCTGCCGTTAAGGCTAAAGAGCAAGGCGACGAGGAGAAACTCGGCAAACTGCTTAACGATGCAAAATATGAGGATCCCACAATCCTTGTTGAGTACTCCAAAGAGCTCAAACAGACCATCATCCAAGGTCAAGGTGAGCACCACCTCAATATCCTCAAAAACCGTATCGCAACCGAGTACAAGGTCGAGATGGAGTTCTTCGCACCGAAGATTCCCTATCGTGAGACCATTACCAAAGTTGCTCAAGCCGACTACCGCCACAAGAAACAATCGGGTGGTGCAGGTCAATTCGGTGAGGTTCACATGATTATTGAGCCCTACTACGAGGGTATGCCCGAGCCTACCAAGTATAAAATCAATGGCAAAGAGGTCAATGTCAATATCAAAGGCAAAGAGGAGTATGATCTGGATTGGGGTGGCAAACTTCAATACTACAACTCGATTGTCGGTGGTGCTATCGACGCTCGCTTCATGCCCGCGATTCTGA
The DNA here is from genome assembly GCA_045632975.1 of Rikenellaceae bacterium. Classification (GTDB taxonomy): domain Bacteria; phylum Bacteroidota; class Bacteroidia; order Bacteroidales; family Rikenellaceae; genus UBA940. The sequence goes on along the minus strand of JAZQXR010000105.1, from coordinate 1,789 downwards.
AAGGTATCATGGAGAAGATGGACGAGGGTCCTCTGACCGGTTCGTATGCACGTGACATCCGCGTAGTTATCTATGATGGTAAGATGCACCCGGTTGATTCGAATGAGATTTCGTTCAAACTCGCTGCACGTAATGCATTCAAAGATGCGTTCCGCAACGCAGGCCCCAAGATTATGGAGCCTATCTACGATGTAGAGGTACTTGTTCCGAGCGACAAGATGGGTGATGTGATGAGCGATTTGCAAAACCGCCGTGCGATGATTATGGGTATGAACTCCGAGAAGGGCTTCGACCGTCTGAATGCACGTGTGCCTCTGGCAGAGCTCTATCGCTATTCGACCACTCTGTCGAGTCTGACCAACGGTCGTGCAACCTATACCATGCACTTCAACTCGTACGAGCAAGTTCCGTCGGATGTTCAAGACAAACTCTTGAAGGCCTACACCGATACTGACGAAGAGTAATAATCCACTTTTTCAATATCTGTATTTGAGGGGGACGGGGTGTTGTGAAACACCTCGTTTCCTGTTTTTATTGGCTAATCCCAATTATTTTCATACCTTTGTGTGTGGTATGGCACAAAAACGCAAAATAGAGATACTCGCACCGGCTCGCGACCTGCAAACGGCTCGCGCAGCTATCGCTCATGGTGCTGATGCAGTCTATATTGGTGCTCCGATGTTTGGAGCCCGCCACGCCGCCGGAAACTCGGTGGAGGATATTGCTGTGTTGGTGAGCGAGGCCCATATGTATGACGTGAGGGTCTATGTCACCATGAATACTATCCTCTACGACTCGGAGTTGGATTCGGCCAAGGCACTTGCTCATGAGCTTGTGGCTGTGGGTGTCGATGCGCTTATTGTTCAAGACCCTGCCTACCTGCGTATGGGACTCGAAGGGGTGGAACTTCATGCTTCGACCCAGATGGCTATACGTACACCCGAGGAGGCTCGCTTCTGGGCTTCGTGTGGATGTACTCGTGTGGTGCTCGAACGCGGTATGACCTTCGAGGAAATTTGTGCCGTGTGTGATACGGGTGTTGAGGTGGAGTGCTTTGTCCATGGAGCTATCTGCGTGGGTTATAGCGGTCGCTGCTTCTTGAGCCGCAGCATGAGCTCCCGAAGCGGCAACCGTGGTGAGTGTAGCCAACCCTGCCGTTTGACGTGGGATTTGGTTGATGAGCGTGGCCGTACCATCATTGCGGGTAAACACCTGCTCTCGGTTCGTGATTTGAACCTCTCGCGCCATATCGAGAAGATGGCCCGTGCTGGTGTCGTGTCGTTCAAAATCGAGGGCCGACTCAAAGACGAAAACTATATCAAAAATACGGTCGCCTACTATCGCCGAATAGTCGACCAGTCCAAAGGGCTGGAGTGTGTGTCGTGTGGCGACTGTACGGTGGACTTTACGCCCGACCCGCGTAAGACCTTTCTGCGTGGCGATACCGACTACTTCTTGCGAGGTGTGCGCCGCGATGTGGCCTCGTTCGATACCCCCAAATCTATCGGAGAACGTGTCGGATGTGTGGGCCGAGTGGGTCGAGGTTGGTTCGAAATCGTGGACTCGTCTGCCGCTCTCCGTGCGGGCGATGGCCTGTGCTGGGTGGCTGATGGTGAACTTGTCGGAACCAACATCAATAAAGTGGAGGGCACGAAGGTCTATCCCAATAAACTTGATAAACTCACTCCGCGTGCCGAAGTGTATCGAAACTTCGATGCCGACTTTGCGCGTCAGCTTGCCCGAAGTACCGCCAAACGCACACTTAATATCACGGCTACCGTCAGCTTTG
>JAZQXR010000104.1:0-10210 GCA_045632975.1 Rikenellaceae bacterium | reverse complement strand
ACAAATCAAAACATAAACCCAGAGAGAACTGCCGCATTTCTTCAGTATGTTCTTTTGGACGCCCAAAAGAACATACTGAAGAAAAGCGGCCGCAGGCCGGCGGGGGAGAAACTACGTTTCTCATTAGTGGGTAAGTGGTTTGCGAGTTGATTTGTGGGTCGGCTTTCAGCCGTAATATCGCGTCTATTGTAGCAGGGGCTTGTAAGCGAGCTTACGCCCCCACTACAACAGCCACGACACAGTCTAACGACTGCCCCTCAAATCTTCTCCCACAACCCTTCAATGAGCAATGCAGAATCTCGCACCATTCGCAACTCCTATTCCAAAGGTGTGCATCCCTTACCTCTTTCAATATGATGGGGTAGCAACAGTAGAGTTGGTGCGGGACTGACTTTATTGGTGACGTGGAGTGTTTGATTGGGGAGAGTAGCCACGTTAGTGGCGGAAAAAAAGCGGAAGGGAATGGCTGTACAAGCTCGCTTGCAGACAGCTATTCCCTTTTGCTTTTACTGCGCTAGAAGCGCACACCCAATCAGACACCGCGACCACATCGCCAAACAACGAGAAACGCAGTTTCTCTCAAAGTCTTTTGGGCGACTTTTCCCGAAGAAAAGTCGCAGTCCTCTCCGAAAAAGCGGCAGTCCTCTCCGCAAATTGTGCATTATGAATAGTTTTTTTGTAACTTTGTGAGAAATGTAAAGAGAGGATTATGACTAAAACTTATCGTCCGGCGGTGTGGATTGCTGCCTATTTTGTGTTGTGTGCGTTGGTGCATGTGCCCTATACGGTGTTGTTGCGTAGTGGTGTTATTGAGCGAAGTCCTGCGTGGTCGCTTGCAATGGCGGTGCTGGGTATGTCGATTTGTGTTGCCGAGGTGGTATTTTTTGCTGTGGTGCTTGCCCAGAAGGGTGGGTCGCTGAAGCTGTTCACCAAGATTCCTATTGTGCTTGTGATGTGGATTGCGGGCTACTCGGCCCTTGTGCGTATCGCTAATATCGCTGCGGGCTATGACTTTGAGCTGTTTAACACCTTCTGGAAGACGCACCGTGCCCTGCTGGGTGATACTGTTCCAACCATCAATAGTATGCTTGCCGTGCCCGTGCTCTGCTGGCTCGGTATGAGCTTTGACCGTGGGTCGCTGGCCCGTGTGGCGGCTGTGCTTGCTGCCTATGAGACGCTCTTCACGCTTGTGCTGTGGGGTGTTGTGGCAAACCATGTGAGTATCCCTACGGGTGTCTATTACTTCAACCTTGTGCAATACTATGTGCTGTGGGCGCTGTTCTATGGCTCGATGGCATGTTACAAATGTAAACAATAAAAACCTACTGCCTTATGAGAAAACTACTTCTGATTGTTGCGCTGTTTGTTGCTTGCTCGGCCGTGGCAGGCAACCCTCCCGGAACGCCCCAAACCTCGCTGTTGGCTTCGATGGAGGTTGAGGGCTCGTTCAGTATGATTCTGGTGCCCGACCCGCAGACATATAGCAAGTTCGAGGAGAATCAAGCCATCTTCGATTTGCAAACAGCATGGATTGCCCGCAATATCGACCGACTCAATATCCGTGCGGCGCTCTTCACGGGCGATATGGTCGAGCAGAATAATAAGCTCATTGCCGAGGGTCGCCCAAGTGCATATAGCGGTAACCAAACCAGCCGTCAGCAGTGGGAGGCCGTGTCGCACGCGCTCAAACGCCTCGACCACCGTATCCCCTATGTCGTGGCGCAGGGTAACCACGATATAGGCCATGTGTCGGCCGAGACACGCTATACACATGCGCCCGAGTATATCTACCCCGAACGTAACCGCTGTTTCGAGAGCACGCTTGTGGCAACGTGTGCCAACTATGAGGGTGTGCATACCATGGAGAATTCGGCCTATGAGTTCGTTAGTGACACATGGGGCAAGCTGTTGGTTGTGACCTTTGAGTTCGCCCCGAGGGACGAGGCTCTGGAGTGGGCGCGAGGGCTCATCGAGTCCAAACGCTACCGCGACCATCGTGTGATAGTGCTCGTTCACTCGTGGCTCGACGACAAGGGCAACCGCTATCGCAAAGAGGGGTACAAGGTGCGCCCATGTAATTGGCCCGAAGATGTGTGGCGAAAGCTGGTGGAGCCCTCCAAGAATATATGCCTTGTGTTGAGCGGCCATGCGGGACTAACCCCCAAGATTGCGCCGGGTGGTGGCGACGTGGATTATCGTTGCTCCAGCTCGCTGCGTAACGACAAGGCGGCTGATGGACACAATGTGCCGCAGATGATGTTCAACGCACAGCAGTCCGATGGTAGTTGGTTCGGCAATGGTGGTGACGGATGGTTGCGCATCCTCGAGTTCCGTCCCGATGGCAAGACTATCGCCGTGAGGACCTTCTCGCCGCTGTTCGCATTCTCGCCCCGCACCAGCCATCTGGCATGGCGCACAGCCGATTACGACCAATACCTTATAACCATAGATACCCTCTCTGATGAAAGATAAACTCTTGAGCTGTGTCGATTGCGGCACACAGAACTGCAAGTTTAAGAATCGCACATACCCCACATTCTGCCTCACCACACACCTTGCCGAGGAGGACTCGCAGTGGGCCTCGGAGCGATACGAAATAGAGGAGAATCACAAGATTATGGTCGCCTCGGCCGAGGTCGAGTACGAGGGCTACTGCAAGTGGAACCGCGTGGAGGAGATTATGGAGTTTGCCCGCAGGATTGGCGCACGCAAAATCGGTATAGCCAACTGTATAGGTCTTGTGGGCGAGGCTCGCACGTTTGCCAAGATACTGCGTACCAACGACTTTGAGCCATACGCCGTGGTGTGCAAGGTTGAGGGGCGTGCCAAGAGCTCGGTGGGAATCCCCGAGCGATGCGAGGGTATCGGTGCCGCCATGTGCAACCCCATACTCCAAGCCCGACTGCTCAACAATGCGGGCACGGAGCTGAATGTGGTTATAGGTCTGTGTGTGGGTCACGACTCGCTCTTCTATCGCTACTCGGAGGCGCCCGTGACAACGCTCGTAACCAAAGACCGCGTTATGGGACACAACCCCGCCGCGGCACTCTACACGGCAGAGTCCTACTACAAGCGCAAGCTCGGGTTATAGTCCGAGTATTATCTCAATCGTTTTTCGAGGAAGTGACGGCGGACAAAGAGGTAGAACACTGCCACGCCGAGAAGATTCACACCCCACGCCGTCCAGAAGGTGGCGTGAAAGTCTGCATGCTCGGCCACGATGCCACCAACAAGGATGCCGAGTCCCATGCCTATATCCCACGACACGAGCATCGTAGAGTTGGCCGTGCCTCGTCGGGAGTTGGGGGCGAGGTTTACGAACATGGTTTGGAATGCGGGGAACATATGTCCATTGCCGAGACCTATGACCAGCGCCGCAGCATAGTAGCTCCAATGGGTGTGTACCGCAGCAAGAAGCAGGTAGCCCACGAGCGCAACAACCACACCTCGGGCAGCATTCCGGGTAATCTTGCCATCGCGCAGGCCCTGGCCTCCCACAAGGCGCGAGAGGACGAGGCCGCCCGCAAGCAGCATGAAAAATAGGCCCGTACCGCTCGTAATACCGAGCTCCTCGGAACCATATATAGCGATATAGGTCGTGAGCACACCATACGAGAAGGCATAGCAGACAACGGCAGCACCCTCTCGCCACCCCTCGGTCAGCACAAAGCGGTCGAGCGACAGAGGTTGTTTGGGGCGTGATTGTTCGCGCGGAGCTGTCTTTACGCTGGCGGTGCTCACAAGGCCAATAAGCGCAGCAAGCAGTGCCGCACCGAACAGCACATCGTAGTCGCCCCAAGCACCAAACAGCACAAGTGCAATCGACGGGCTGATAGCCGTAGCGATATTATTACTCAAGCCATAGTAGCCTATGCCCTCGGCTCGGCGTTCGGGGTGGAGCACGTCGATAGCAACGGTACTATTCGACACGGTAGTGGCTCCAAAAGGCGCTCCATGCAGCGTACGCACCACAGCAAACAGCACAAGCGACCCCGCCATCATATAGCCCGCAAAGAAGAGCGCAAACAGCGCATAGCTCACAACAAGCACCACCCTGCGCGGAAAACTATCCACCAAAAAGCCACTCAACGCACGCACAACGAGCGCCGTAAGGGTATAGCCCGACAACACGATGCCAATGGTCTGCTTATCCGCACCAAAAGTGTCGTGCAAGTACGACGGCATAAGCGGAGCCAACAGCATGAACGAGAAGAATATCATGAAATTAGCAATCCATATCCTCACATAGTTGCTATTCCACAGCCTCGGTATGTCATCCCTTCGTTGTCGCATAATCGTCACAAAGATAACGATTTCTTCGTGTATGTACTTTTTTGAGCCATCAAAAAAGTACCAAAAAAATGGGCCGCAGACCGGCGGGAGAGAAACTGCGTTTCTCATTATTGGGTAGGTTTTTGCGAGATGATTTGTGGGTCGGCTTTCAGCCGTTACATCGCGTCTATTGTAGTTGGGGTTCGTAAGCGAGCTTACACCCCAACTACAACAGCCACGACACAGTCTAACGACTGCCCCTCAAATCCTCTCACCAAGCCATCTCTCCAACCCCTCCAATGTGCAATGCAGAATCTCTGTCACAATTTATTCGCTACTCATATTCCAAAGGAGTGCGTCTGCACATCCCTGCCTCGTTCAATATGATGGGGAGGCAATAGAAGAGTTGGTGTGGGACTGACTTTATTGGGAAAGTGGTGTTTGATTGGGGAGGGTAGCCACGTTAGTGGTGGGGAAAAAAGTGAAAGGGAATGGCTGTGCAAGCTCGCTTGTAAACAGCTATTCCCTTTTGCTTTTACTGCGCCAAAGGCGCACCCCAATCAAATACCGCGACCACATCGCCAAACAACGAGAAACGCAGTTTCTCTCAAAGTCTTTTGGGCGACTTTTCCCGAAGAAAAGTCGCAGTCCTCTCCGAAGAAAAGCGGCAGTTCTATCCGTTTTACTCTTGTGTGGGGAATTCGACGGTATAGACGAGGTGTTCCATTTCGCGGACGTAGTTGCGTTTGTGGAGTACGGGCGAGAAGACATAGCCATCGATGGTTATGATGCTGTTTGTGGCGGTGTCGATGGTGGTGTAGCTCACAAAGGGACCGCCCATGAAGTCACCCTCGACATCCCAGAATCCGCGTGTGCGTATCCATAGTCGGCCGTCGATGCGCAGAGTCTCGCTCTCGGCGAAGGATGTTGTCATGTAGGAGCCGTCCGAGGGTCCGGGTACGAGTGCCGCGAACTTGTTGCGTCGAGCGATGATGCTGCTCTCGGAGAGGTCCGAGGGGTCGTTGTAGGGCTCGCTGTAAACGAGCACTCCCTGCCCCGATTGGGGCATCTCGTAGCGCATCCATAGGAAGTTGTCGGTCTGCTTGGCGAGCTTGAATCCGCTGGGCAGATGCATCGTGAAACCGAACTTCTCTTTGATGAGTGCCGTCAGGTGACGCGGACCGTGCTTCTTGTAGGCGGCGATGTTGCGTCGACGCTCGGTCAGCTCAAAGGCACTAATGATATTCTCGCGGTCGGCCTCGAGCAGCGCCACCATGTCGTCCGAGGTGGGAGCCGCAGCCGTAACCACAATCTGGTCGAGAGCATTGACATCCTGCTGAACGTAGAGTGCAGCATTGTCGTACTTTGTGGAATCCACATTGACTATAAGTACATTGCGATGCTCGCTATTGAGCTTGAGGAATCCGTCGGCCGTAACGCGCAACACATCGAAGTAGGGTTCGCGTTGATTGAGCATCTCGACACGACGCAACAGGATTGAGCGCAAGGTGTCGCCCACCTCGCCCGTCCATTGGGTTTGGTCGCATACCACGATAATCTCGTATGCGGCGCCCTTGCTACCCGGTTTGGCGGGCTCGTCGAAGAGCGAACGGAAGGCGTCGCAACTACACATGGCGCACAGCGCAAAGAGGAGCATCGAGGCTCGAACTGCTTTTCGGAGAATATTCATTGTCGGAAGTTGTTTTAAGGTTGTTTCTAAACCACAAAAATAATGATTTGCGCAAATATTTGCAAATTCAGCACCACGACACTACCTTTGTGCGTTAATTATTTAAACACAAAGTCGAAGCGCAATGCACATTCCGGAATTCGTCCGTAACCTTTGGCCCAATTTGGTCTGGCACATGCCCGACCCCGAGGGGGTGTATCTTACCTTCGACGATGGGCCCACGCCCGCCATCACCGAGTGGATTATCGGCCAGCTCGCCCGCTACGACGCCAAGGCCACATTCTTCTGCATCGGCAAGAATGCCGAACTCTACCCCGAGCTGGTGGATATGATTCGCGCTGCGGGTCACGCCGTGGGCAACCACAGCCACAACCACATGAAGGGTTGGGGTCGCGGCACCGACGAGTATATGGCCAATGTGAATCGCGCAGGCAGAATCCTCCAGACCAACCTTTTCCGTCCGCCCTATGGTCGATTGACCCCCGCGCAGGCTGTGGCGCTCTCGAAATCGGGCTACCACACCGTGCTGTGGAGCGTGTTGAGCCGCGACTACAACCGCCACATCAGTGGACACAACTGCTATCGCAACGCCACCAACCACGCCAAGGCCGGCTCGATAATAGTTTTTCACGACTCGGTCAAAACCTTCAAAAATATGTCCTACGCCCTGCCACGCACACTCGATTTGATTTACAGTCGTGGTTTGGTGTGCAAATCCATTGAGCTATGAGAGTAATTGTCGGAGTTACGGGTGCAAGTGGCAGCCTCTATGCCGCACAGCTTATCGGTCGACTCGCCGCCAACCCCGAGGTGGAGGAGGTGGCGCTGATTGTGACCGACAACGGAGCCGCAGTATGCGAGCACGAGGGCATAACACTGCCTGTGAGCAGCAAGATTCGCCGAGCCGACAACCATTCGATGTTCGACGCCGTGGCTTCGGGCTCGCCCGCCTACGACGCCATGGCCATCATCCCCTGCTCGATGGGTACTCTGGGGCGCATAGCTTCGGGCGTGTCGATGGACCTTGTGGGTAGAGCCGCCGACGTCATGCTCAAGGAGCGTCGCCGCGTGGTAATATGCCCGAGAGAGACTCCGTTGAGCCTTATTCACATCCAGAATATGGAGCGTCTGACCCTCGCCGGAGCGATAATTTTGCCCTGCTCGCCATCACTCTACTCCCACCCCCAAACCATCGACGAGATGTGTGCCACGGTGGTCGAAAGAGTAGTAGCACAGATGGGCATCCACGAGCCTCACTACGAATGGTCGGGCAAATAGGTTGCGAAATCCGAAAAAAGTGCTTATTTTTGCGCGGTTATACACCGAATTTTCTAAATCAAAAACAAATATACTATGGCAACTACAGCTGACATCAAAATCGGAATGTGCATCGAGCTGAACAGCAAAACCTGGCAAATTATCGATTTCCAACACGTGAAACCCGGTAAAGGCCCCGCTTTCGTTCGTACCAAACTCAAAAACCTTGAGAACGGCCGCGTTCTCGACAACACCTTCTCGGCAGGCGCCGCTATCACCCCCGTTCGCGTGGAGCGTCGTCCCTACCAATTCACCTACGAGGACGATCTGGGCGCACACTTCATGCACACCGAGACCTTCGAGGAGATTACCATCGAGCGTGACCTCATCACCAACTCGGACCTGATGACCGACGGCCAAATCGTCGAGGTTATGTTCCACACCGAGAAAGACATGGTACTGTCGGCAGAGCTTCCTCCCATCGTTGACATGGAGGTTACCTACACCGAGCCCGGTATCAAAGGTGACACCGCTTCGACCAACTCGCTCAAACCCGCAACCGTAAACACCGGCGCAACCGTTAAGGTTCCCCTGTTCATCAACACCGGCGACAAGATTCGCGTTGATACCCGCACCCGCGAGTACTACGAGCGCATCAAGTAGTTAGTCGAAATTGAGAATAAGCGCAGAGCATCTGTGCTGCATATCAGAGCCATCCTATCGTGGGTGGCTCTTTTTTTGGCGTGCTATTTGCGTTTCACCCACAGAAAAACCAAATAGCTATGAAAAAGTCAATACTTCTACTGATTGCCGCTGCGGGCGCAGTAACACTCACCGCACAGGCCATTCGCACCGCAGGCTCGCCCAACGAGAGTCACGAAGCAAAGCGCAAGGAGCGCATGGAACGCAGGGCACAACGCACCGCCGACTACATTCATTATGTTGATTCGTTGGTGGGCTCACGTAGTTTCTCGTTCATACCACTCACCTTCCAGATGCAGCCCGCGGGCACATTACGTCAGATAACCAACACCTCATTCGAGCTCAACTTCTATCCCACATGGGTCGATGTCTATCTACCCTACATCAAGGGCATAACACCACCTTACTACATCTCCATACTCAACTATGCGCTACCACGCATCGACAACTACGATGCTGCACGCACCACGGACGGCTGGAAAGTGACATTCAGCAGCTCTCTCTTCTCGGCCAACGTCTACACCTTCGAGCTCGACATCGTATCCGCAACCGGCAGCTCCACACTCACCATCTCAACACCCATCTACAACACCGTTCAATACTCCGGTCAACTCTATCGTAATTAACTTTCACATATAGGACTGCGACTTTGGGGGAGGGGACTGCGACTTTTCTTCGTGTATGTACTTTTTTGAGCCATCAAAAAAGTACCAAAAAAATGGGCCGCAGACCGGCGGGATTGGCTGCCGCGTGTTGTCCCGAGTGTTTTGCGAGATGATTTGTGGGTCGGCTTACGCCGTAATTTCGCGTCTATTGTAGTAGGGGCTTGTAAGCGAGCTTACGCCCCTGCTACAACAGCCACGACACAGCCCGCAGGCTGCCCCTCAAATCCTCTCCTCAAATCCTCTCCATTCGCGCCCTCTCTTCAAGCCCTCCAACCTCTCCAATGCACAATGCCAAATCCCATATAGTTTGTATCGCCTCTATCTCTAAATTCCCTATTATAGTGAGTTTAGGGAGTTGTGAATTATGAATTGATTTTTGTATCTTTGGCAGACGAACTAAACCTTATACTACTATGGAGAACAAATTTCCGACCGATATTTACATCACAAAGTCGGGTGAACCGTTGGTATTCACCTTCTTTGCGCACGCGACATTCGCCATGGATTGGCAGGAGTGTCGCATATACAACGACCCCGTGGCGGGCTTCCTCGGCGAGGTTGAGGCTCTACCCAAGGCCGATGGCATGCTCATCGGGCACCACCACTACGACCACATGGAGGTCGATACTGTGATGGCACTACGTGGCGAGGGGTGCACCGTAGTGTGCGACACAACAACAGCCGGCATGCTCCCCGAGGGCGTTGCTACGGCTGTGGCTCCGGGCGACACGTTGGCGGCATTCGGCATAGACATCGAGGTGTTACCCGCCTATAATTCAACCCCCGGGCACACCGATTTCCACCCACAGAGTCGCGGCGACGTGGGTTATGTGCTCACCGTGGGTGGTTCGCGCATCTACATTGCGGGTGACGGAGAGCCTACGCCCGACATGCTCGCACTGCGCGACATCGACATCGCATTCCTGCCTGTGAATCAGCCCTACACCATGACCGAAGAGCAGGCCTCGCAGGTGCTCCACGCCATCCGTCCTCGCATCTTTTACCCCTATCACTACGGACAAGTAGACCACAAAACCGACCTCGAACTACTCGGCCGTCTTATCGCCGACCTCCCCGACACCGAAATGCGCATCCGCCCAATGGAATAAATCCATTCTCAATTCCCGAAAGAGACTGCCGCTTTTCTTCGTTATGTTCTTTTGGACGCCCAAAAGAACCAAAAACCGCGCGCAAACCGCGGGGATTGGCTGCCGCGTGTTGTCCCATAGGTTGTCGCGGTGTCTGATTGGGGCGCGCCTGAAGGCGCAGTAAAAGCAAAAGGGGATAGCTGTCTGCAAGCGAGCTTGCACAGCCATTCCCTTCCGCTTTTTTTACGCCACTAACGTGGCTACTCTCCCCAATCAAACACCCCACGTCACCAATATAATCAGCATCCACATTGCCTACTATCGTTCCCAACCTAAATTGAATGTGCCACTCTTTTCCCTGCGCTCCCGCAGGAGTTTCGGGATAGCAATCACCTCGCCGTGGAGCGCAATGCCCAAACGGATGTTACCCCCTAAACTCCTTAAATTTACTATATCCCCTATTTAGGGAGTATAGGAAAGTTAGGAATTCGGCATTGCACATTGGAGGGGTTGGAGAGGTTGAAGAGAATATTTGG
>JAZQXR010000103.1:0-3046 GCA_045632975.1 Rikenellaceae bacterium | reverse complement strand
CTTCGGACTCGGCACAGTACAGCATGGCGAGGAGGAATCTACCGTCGTTCAATATATCAACACTTCGGAGCGTACGATTCATCCGCGTGTGGTATTCCAGCGACGCAGTGGTCTGCTTGAAGTGAATTGCCCCAAGAGCATCGCTCCCGGCGAGAAAGGGCAGATGACACTCACATACAATCTGCTTGACGAGGAGAGCTACTACGGACGCATGATTGACAAGTTTGCAATAGAGGTGGACGGCAAAACCTCGGAGCACACCGTATATGTAGCAGCCATCGCAGTGGATAATATTGCAAAAATCGACCACGAGACAGCACCATCACTCACACTTTCGTGCAGAATGCACGATTTCGGAGAGGTGGAATACGGCACTCAAAAGACTTACTCCCACCGAGTTACGCTAACCAATAGTGGTACCGACCCACTTATTATTAGGTGGGTAGAGAACAAACCTGAACAATTTTTCATAACTTTGCGCCCCGCGAGTCAAATCAAGGGTGGCGAAAGCATAACCTTTGAGATGACACTGAAGCCCGACAGCTACAACACTGCGGAGATTTTTGACGCCGTATCAATCATCACCAACGACCCGATACGACCTTACACCCAAATCAAAGCACGGGCCCGAATAAAGAGCAATTAACCCAAAACCGAGAACTTAATAATATAAGATAATGTTTAAGATTTTAGAGAAAAGGCAACTTACGCCCGACATCACTCTGATGCGCATCTACGCGCCCCGTGTGGCTGCATCGGCCAAACCCGGCCAATTCATCATTGTTCGTGTCGACGAGAAGGGCGAGCGCATTCCGCTTACCATTGCCGACTACAACCCGACTGAAGGTAGTGTAACCATTGTTGTTCAAGCCATTGGCATAAGCACAAAGAAACTTTGCGCATACGCCGAGGGCGATTCGATATGTGACTTTGCGGGCCCGCTGGGACACCCCTCAGAGTTTGTTCACGAGCCCATCGAGAGCCTCCAAGGCAAACGCCTGCTGTTTGTGGCAGGTGGTGTGGGCGCAGCTCCCGTATACCCCCAAGTTAAATGGCTTGCCGAGCATGGCGTTAAAGCAGATGTAATCATTGGCGCAAAGAACGCCGAAACCCTCATCATGACCGATGAGATGCGTGCCGTAGCGGGCAACCTCTACATCGCAACCGACGATGGTAGCGCCGGCTACAAAGGCCTTGTGACCGGCCTTATGAGCGAGCTCATCGAGAAAGAGGGCAAACAATACGACCAAGTTGTGGCTATCGGTCCGCTCATCATGATGAAATTCGTGACACTGACCGCCGGCAAGTACAATTTGCCCATCATCGTAAGCATGAACCCCGTAATGGTTGACGGAACGGGCATGTGCGGTGCTTGCCGCATCACTGTCGATGGCAAAACCCGCTTCGCTTGTGTCGAGGGCCCCGAGTTTGACGGCTCGAAGGTGGACTTCGACGAGGCTATGCGCCGCAGCCGCCAATATCGTGACCTCGAAGAGCGCGCCAAGAAGATTGCCGAGGAGCGCGCAGCTGGTCACCAATGTAAAATCGGACTCGATAAATAGAACTTTCAAGCTATGGCTAACAAGATACCCAGAGTGCCCGTTCGCGAGCAAGACCCCGCAGAACGCGCAAAAAATTTCGAAGAGGTGTGCTACGGCTACAACCTCGAGGAGGCTCAAACCGAGGCAAGCCGCTGTCTGCACTGCAAAAACCCCAGATGCGTGGCTCACTGCCCCGTTTCAATCCGAATTCCCGACTTCATTGAGCAAATCGCCAAAGGCGACATCGCTCGCGCCGCCGAAATCATCTCGGAGGATAGCCTGCTCGCATCGGTTTGCGGTCGCGTGTGTCCGCAAGAGAATCAATGCGAGGGCTCGTGCATCCTCGGAGTCAAAGGCGAGAGCGTTGCTATCGGTAAGCTGGAGCGCTTCGTAGGCGATTGGAGCCACGAGAATGGTGGCGCAAAAGTGACCGTTGCCCCCTCGAATGGCAAACGTGTGGCTATCATTGGCTCGGGCCCCGCAGGTCTGGCTTGTGCTGCCGACCTGGCTAAAGCCGGCTGCGAGGTTAAGATTTTCGAGGCTCTGCACAAAGCGGGCGGCGTGTTGGTTTACGGTATTCCCGAGTTCCGTCTGCCCAAAGACAAAATCATGGCTAAAGAGATTGAGAAGGTTACTGCTCTCGGCGTAGACATCGAGACCGATGTTATCGTAGGCCGCACCGTCACCATCGACTCGCTTATGGACGAGGAGGGTTACGACGCCGTGTTTATCGGCTCGGGCGCAGGTCTGCCTATGTTCATGGGCATCCCCGGCGAGAACCTCAATGGCGTAGTTTCGGCCAACGAGTTCCTCACTCGCGCCAATCTGATGCACGCCTACGACCCCGAGTACGATACCCCTATCATGAAAGAGGGTCGCACCGTGGTTGTCGGTGGTGGTAACGTGGCAATGGATGCCGTTCGTACCGCCAAACGTCTTGGCTCGGAGGCCTTCATCGTATATCGCCGTTCGGAGGAGGGGCTCCCCGCGCGTAAAGAGGAGGTACACCACGCCAAAGAGGAGGGCATCGAGTTCCGCATGCTGTGCAACCCGCTGGAGATTCTCGGCGACGAGAGTGGCAAGGTACGTAGCGTTCGCTGCATCCGCATGGAGCTTGGCGAGCCCGATGAGTCGGGTCGTCGTCGCCCCGTACCCGTCGAGGGTAGCGAGTTTGAGATTGAGTGCGACCAAGTGATTATGGCACTCGGCACCTCGCCCAACCCGCTGATTGCATCGACAACCCAGGGCCTTGAGACCACCCGCCGTGGTGGAATCGTAGCCAGCGAGATTGGAGCAACCACCCGCAAAGGTGTGTTCGCCGGAGGTGATGCCGTAACCGGCGCCGCAACCGTAATCCTCGCGATGGGCGCAGGTCGTGTTGCCGCCAAAGCCATCCTCGACTATCTGGCCGAGTAATAAACTCAATCCACATAATGCAAAGTGGCAGCCTACTTCGGGCTGCCACTTTTTATTTTACAAAAAAATTAGGGGCGACTACTGCCGCC
>JAZQXR010000102.1:0-13307 GCA_045632975.1 Rikenellaceae bacterium | reverse complement strand
GGACTTGCAAACTCGTCTCCAAATAGTACCTTTGCACAACAAAAACACATCTCACATGAAAAACGAATATATCTATACTCCGCAGGGAGTTTGCTCTCGACAGATTACCATCGCGGTCGAGGATGGAACAATTCTCTCGGTCACCTTCGAGGGTGGATGTCACGGTAATACACAGGGAGTGGCTGCCCTACTCCGAGGAATGAGCGTTACGGAGGCAATAACTCGTCTGCGCGGCATCGACTGTCATGGCAAAGGGACATCTTGCCCCGATCAGCTTGCCCGAGCGCTGGAGATGATCGCATCCAAATAACAAAGAGCCATTCTTTTGCGGAATGGCTCTTTGTTATTTAGAAGCTGTAGGAATACCCTATTCCCAACATGTGATTAAACTCCTTCTCGCGAGTTATGGTAAACTCATTAAAGTTATTGGCGTATTTCTTATTAAGGTGGATACTACGACCAATATCGTGGTAGAAGCGGTAGTAAACCTTCAGTTTGTTGCGTTTGTCGAAGCGATAGCTCATTCCTACCGACGAACGAATATCGTTCATATACTGGCCACTCCAATTGGTCATATACTCCACCGGCACCTCGGCATCGTGCATCGCATATACTGCTGCGAGGGTCTTATTGGGGTTAATGGCGTTGAGCGTATTGAACACCTCGACATAAGCATACAACTCGATAGGTTTCTCGCGAAACTCATACTCTACCTGAAATTTCGTACGAAGCTCACAGAAGTTACGCACCTTCTCCAACTCACAAATCGAGTCTGTTCTGTGGGTAATCTCGGGACGCAGACGCAGAGATAGTTTCCACTGCGAGATTTTGTACGAGCCGACAACCTCGAAGAAGCCCACGTGGCGGTCTGTCCAATAATTTTCCCAATTGGTGCTCTCCTTGCCATCTTTATAGTACGCGCGATAGGAGTAACCTGCACCCAGACGCACATAGTCACACACCTTGTAGGTCAGCTTGGGGCCAACCTCAAGACGCTCCAGATGGTTTACACCCTTGGAGTAGTTTGTCATCTCCTTGAGGCGAATCTCTCCCTCAAATCCAAGGTTAACACCTCTGGCTATTTTCTTCTCGAACTCGGCACCGAGGTTGAGAAGTGCGCCACGGGTTGCACTCTCGAGTTTGGTATCCACCATAGGGTTGGGAGGCAAGGCTGCCCACGCCGACGCAGTGCAAGAGAGTATCGCAAATGCGAGTATGGCAAGTCGTTTAACCATTGTATTGGTTGATTTTGGTAATGCCGTTGATGGTATTGGTCTCGCCCTTCTCCAAGTGGTAGTAGACCTTCACAAAGGCCACATCACGCAGAAAGTCCACGTGACCAATCTCCACTTTATCAATCACTTTGATTCCGAGGCGGGTTTGGAGGTCAGCGATAAGTTCCTCGCGTTTCTCGGGCACAATCATCTCGATTTTGTCATAGAGAACGAGTTTGGCAGCTTGGTGCTTGAGCAGCGATTGGTTCTCGAGCAGAGCCATGAGCAACAACAGCAACAGGTTACCAACAACCAAGTCGGCATAAGGAATATTGAGCGCCAGACCATTGATAACCGAGGTGCCGATAATCACAAACAGATAGGTCATCTCGCGGATGGGCACCGTTTCGGTACGATAGCGAATCACTCCGAAGATTGCGAACAGACCGAGCGTCAGACCGATTTGCAACTTCACATTCTCCATAAGGAAAATCAGCAGGAACATCACAGCCGAAAACAGCATGAAAGTCACATAGTAATCTCTGCGGCGCGACTTTTTGTAGTAGAAGAATTGCACGATAATCCAGCTGATAATCAGGTTGAATCCGAAACGAATCAACAAATTAAACAAGCTGTCTGCTTGGAACAAGGGTGCTCCCAGAAATGTTGCGACCGAGGCGCCGTCACCAAATTCGGCGGCAATCGAAGGATCAAATTCGGGGTAATTTTCCATAAATATTATAATTTTTCGTTAGTTATTTTCTCGATTTTACGTATTTTGACCTGAAAGCGGTTTTTCTTGGCATGGGGATTCGTCAGCGCGGTGCCGATACAGCATTTACTGATTTTGTTGGGTTTGATGCGCAGTTCGCGCAGAATCATCTTCATATCGGAATAGCACAGACCATCTTGTTTCAGCTCGATAATCATCAGCTTTCGGGGATTGGCCTTGGTGCCGGTCGGGATATGTTCGAACTCCAAATTCAGGTCGATGGTTAGTCGCTCCGTCTTGGCTTTATTGACAAGCGTAATACGGTCGAAGCGGGTTGCCACATTTGGGCACAACACCTCGGGGTCGAACATCGAGCGTTCGCCCAGAAACTCCATAGCCTCACTATTTTTGTGAAAATCGAAGAATGTATTACGGTCGATTTTGATACGTTTCTTCTTGGTGCGACCCTTATTGGTTTTGTTCTTCACCTCGAGAAACGACAAGTCCGACTCGAGATATGTACGTGTACGCACCTTTTGACGACGTAGTTTGCGGTTGTGGTGCATGGTGTACATCGCAAGCTCGGGAGTGTCATAGTAGAGTGTATCATAGCGAGCTACACGCACACCATCAATCGACTGCACGCGGTATTTATCAAGTGCCATTGTCAGGATAGGCACAAGATCATCGCTACTGGCAATAAACTTGGTATCAATGCGGTTCATCAACTTGATGGAGCTCATCTCCGACAGGTCGATGGTCTGCATCTCGTCCCACACAGCCAGACTATTCAGGGGCGAAATCGACATAATGGGCTACTCGCTATCAGAGAAGATATATTCGAACACCTTGACACTATACAACTTGCCGTTGGGAAGATAGTTGTATTGTTTGCGTTTTGTGCCATCGGCATTGTACTCGTATTTGCGGATACGGGTAGGTTTGTTACGGTCGTCGTAGACAATCTCTTTGGATACTTTGCCGGTGGTCTCGTCATACTCACAGGTCACACGCTCCACCTGACCGTAGTTACTAAACTCAATCTCCTCGACTTTGCGTCCCTGATCATCGTATACAGTGAGGTGGTCAAGCCATTTGGTTTTTGACTTGCTATCGGTGTTCCACTCTTTGACTGTAAGGTTTTTGCGACGCTCTCGTTTGGCTAATTGCTCGGGGGTAAGTTGGCAATAAGCAGTAGTTGCACAAAGTGCCATTACCGCAAGCAGAAAAAGTCTTTGTTTCATGTAGATTGTAGTTTTAGCGCTAATTCAATATTGCCACAAATTTAAGAATTAAATTTCGGACTACCAAATTTAATCATCAGGCCAGTTCACGGAGCATTTCGACAAGGGCGGGCACGCCTTCGGCTGCTCGTTCGCGTATATGGTAAATCTTGTTGCGAATACCCGCCGTAGATGGGTTACCCGGATCGACCAGATAGACCGGAATCTCGGGGCGAGTATAACCCACAAGCGAAGCGGCCGGATAGATGGCAAGCGAGGTGCCCACAACGACCATAATATCTGCCGACGCAGCTATGCGGGCACAGCGGTCGAACATCGGAACCGACTCGCCGAAAAAGACGATATGAGGACGCAACAGAGAGCCATCCGGTGCGCACTCATCAAGTCTCTGCTCCCACCCCTCGATAGGCACCACGAGTTCGGGATTGCGACTACTACGGAGCTTGGTAAGTTCGCCATGCAAATGGGTTACGCGACTACTGCCTGCTCGTTCGTGGTAGTTATCCACATTTTGTGTAACCACCTCGACATCAAACCATTGCTCCAACTCTCGGATAGCCTTATGACCCTCGTTTGGCTCGTGCTGCATCATCTCTCGGCGACGCATATTGTAGAACTCCACGACCTGCGCTCTGTTACGCGCCAAGGCCTCTGGAGTACACACATCTTCGATGCGATACGAAGCCCACAATCCGTCACTATCGCGGAACGTCGCAAGTCCGCTATCGGCACTCATACCGGCGCCCGTAAACACGACCAATCGTTTCATAAAAATCCCTATTAGAAGAGTCCAAGTTCATTGACAAAGACCATACCCACCAAGAAGGGTATCACATACTTGAGCATAACAACAAACGCATTGGCAAGGCTCCAGCGAAGCGTTCCGCGATTGGTAATTTCGGAGAGTATTTTCGAACTCTCGATTTTCCAACCCATAAACACGCACAACAGCAGACTACCAATCGGCATCATATATTTGGCGGTAAGGTAATCCAAGAAGTCAAACAGACACATGCCACCGATACGAATATCATTCAGTTCGCCCAGACTCAACGAACACAAAATGGCAAGCACGGTAACGGCAAGGGTAACCACCAGAGCTGCTTTGCGGTTACTCAAGCGGAACTCCTCGGCAGCATAAGCGGTCACATTCTGATGCAGCGAGATAAGCGAAGTAATCGAAGCCAAAGCAAGCAACAGGAAAAACGCGAATGACCATACCTCGCCATAGGGCAGTTGGGCAAAGATATTAGGCAGGGTTACAAACACAAGATTGGGACCTTGCGACGGCTCAATACCGAAGGTAAACACTGCCGGGAATATAACCACGCCCGCAAGCAAGGCCACCGACGTATCGAGCAGAGCTACGGTTGTTGCTGTACGAGGAAGATTGACCGAATTGTCTATGTACGAAGCATAAGTAAGCATAACACCTGCGCCGAGGCTCAACGAGAAGAAGGCCTGCCCCATCGCGCTCAACACTACTTTAGAGGTAATCTTCGAGAAATCGGGTTTGAATAGGAACAGCAGACCCTCACGGGCACCATCAAGCATAACGGAGTTCACACAGAGCACCACAAGCAGCGCAAACAACATCGGCATCATCCACTTCGATGCACGCTCGATGCCCTTCTGCACGCCACCCAATATAATAAGGTGAGTGAGCAACATCACAAGCACCGTCCAGAACAGAGGCATGTAGGGTGAGGTTGCAAAGTTATCAAAGTTGGCCTGATACTGCTCGGGCGAGAGTCCCATGATGCCACCCGACACCGACTCCCACATATATTGCAAGGTCCATCCCGAAACCACGGTATAGAAACCCATGATAAGCAGACAAGAGAGTACTCCCAAATAACCTATTTTGCTAAACACGGGGTGTGTTGTCAGCCTGCGAAATGCTCTAACGGAGTTGGTCTTTGCCATACGTCCGAGAGTCATCTCGGCAAGAAGCGCCGGAATTCCGAGCACAAACACACAGCAAAGATAGATTAGAAGAAAGGCTCCACCGCCATTCTGACCAGCCTCGTAGGGAAATCTCCAGATGTTGCCGAGTCCGACAGCACTACCTACCGAGGCGAGGATAATACCGAATTTTGACTTAAAAGTAGTACGTGAATCACTCATTTTGGCTCTTTTTTAGGGTTATGGCACAAAAATACGAAATTTTTTCGGAAAAAGTTTGGAGATTCAAAAAATTGTCGTACATTTGCATCGCTTTTCGGAGCTGAATTGAGCTATGGTGTAATGGTAACACTGCAGATTTTGGTTCTGTCATTCTTGGTTCGAATCCAGGTAGCTCAACTCCAAAGACACCCAAGGTCATATCTTGAGTGTCTTTTTTTTTGATACATATACGACCTAAAACTTATGGCCACACACAAACGAAGACCTCGCCGACACCTCAATCCCAAACTCCGCCCCTACTTCTACGGACTGATTGTGATTGTCACCGTCTACGTCGGCGCATGCTCCATCCGAAATCAGCAGAATCGTGCCGACCTCGAGATGTTGCACCTCGCACAAACTGCAACCATACACTACCAATGGAAATACTCGCGCATATTCCGCGACATGAATGATATTCAGCTCGAATCGGCCAAAAGACTCGGCTTCACTCCCCTTGCCACTCGAGACGAGAAGCCCTCAAAACCCGTTCGTACACTCGAGAGTTGTGAGCTCTACCACCTCGATAAGCTGACTCACTCATCACCCTTCCTTGTAAAGAAAGCAGCCGACCTGCTCGAAGATATTGGCCGGGGATTCGCAGACTCTTTGGAGCGTCGTTTCGGAATCGTGGGTGTATGCCCCATCGTAACAAGTGTAACCCGCACCGAGGAGGATGTCAAAAAGCTACAACGCTCGGGTAATGTAAACGCCTCGAAGAACTCGTGCCACTTCTATGGTACAACATTCGACTTGGCATACATGCGCTTCTACAAGCATACAGGACAGACCGCAACAATCCAATCAGCCATGATGAAGCAGATGCTGGCCGAGGTACTCAAAAACCTCAAGGACCAGGGACGTTGTTATGTAAAGTATGAAGCCAAGCAGGCCTGTTTCCACATTACCGTGGCCGAGCCCACAAAATAAGAGAATTAGCTATATATCCACAGCATAGATGGACGCTTCTGCAAAAGGGCGTCCATTTTTTTGAATATTTCGGGCGATACAACGATACATCCACGGCTGCACCATAGCGGTCGCCACGAACATCCGCGCTCGGGAACATCGGGCGAAGCATGCAGGACGATAGCCCTACGACGTACATTAGCGTTTGTCACATCGAGCCCATCAAGGCGATAGGCCACGCCAAACTCACCCTCATACCTTTCGGCAACCAAGCAGTGTCCCTCTGGGGTAAGCCAAGAGTCGGGCACATCACCCGTACGCGGAAAAACACGGGTCACAAGCGTACGCCCACGTCCACTTGCGGCAAGGGCAGACAATAAGACGTCACCCGAAACCACATCCACAACCCAAAGTCTTCGTCGCATAGAACTACGCGAAAGGTCAACCAAGATGGCGATTTGGGGCGCAAGAGCCCGTGCGGAGGCATACTCCACAAGGCAGGCAACTCTATTTTGGAGTGATTGTGACATTACATCATATTTCCGAAAGTACGCTTACCGACCAACACTCGCAGCAGAATAGAGCCACGATAGATACCTTGCGGCGTTGCGACGGCGGCAGTTCGTTTGGCACGAAGCGCCGAACGGCTCGCAAAGAACTCACGATGGGCACGCCATACCGCCTTCACAAACGAGAAACGGCCCTGACACAGATACACAAATGCAGACAATCCATCCAGCACCAATCGCACCGGGATTATCCATCGACGCTCGCCATCGGATAGGTTTTTGTACAGCATCCACAGGTTGTTACGATGGTTCAAGAATATTTTTCGAGGCGAGTTGTTGGGCAAGGTTCCTCCGCCGAGGTGATAGACCACACTACGGGGCTCCACGCGCACGGTATAACCAGCACGCCACATTCGCCAACAGAGGTCAATCTCCTCTTGATGGGCAAAGAAGTCGCCATCGAATCCACCCATTCCTCGGAATACTTCAGCACGACATGCGAAGGCTGCACCCGAAGCCCAAAACACAGTACGAGGGGTGTCATACTGGCCATTATCCTGCTCCGTGGTGCTCATAATTCGACCTCGGCAGAATGGATAACCCAAGCGGTCGATGAATCCGCCCGAGGCACCTGCATACTCAAACTTTTCGGGCTCACTCCATGAACGCAGTTTTGGCGCAACAGCGCCCACATTCGGGTCGCCCTCAAGACACTCCACAAGCGGTTCGAGCCACCCCTCTGGAGTCTCTATATCGCTATTGAGCAGCACCAAATATTCGGCATCCGAGATTTGTGCAATAGCTCTATTGTACCCCTCGGCAAAACCATAATTCTTGTCGAGCTGTATGAGTTCAACTTCGGGATAGTCACGGCGAAGAGTCTCCACAGAGCTATCCGTCGAGCCATTATCCGCCACCACAACACTCGCCCACTCCGGGCACGAGCGCAACACACTCGGCAGATACGTCTGCAAGTGGTGGCAGCCATTCCAATTGAGTATAACAATTTTACACTTCATCTGCACGCTCCTCCGAATAACGTTCATAATAGTCTTTCTCCGAGATGGGGTCCATGCGGCGTTTCCATCGGCGGTGTGTCCACAACCACATATCCGGCGTACGACGAATCTGCTCCTCGAGTTTGGCCACATAGCGCTCCGTAATCTCAAAATCGGACACATCCTCCGTGCCATCGTAGATGGTCTCGAGCGTATAGTTGTAACGAGTAGGACTTACACGCTCCACACCGAGGAAATAGATGGGCATGCCATATTTGGTAGCCATAAACTCTGCGCCACGCACAAACATAGTCGGGCGACCCAGAAACTTTATCCAATGGTGTTTGGGGTCACGTCGCGGAGTTTGGTCCGAGATAAGACCAACGAGCATATGCCCTTTGTCGCGTCTTTGGAGATAATAGCGCAACACTTGACGGCGCTCGACCGTAATACCACCCATACGACCACGAATATAGCGCATCAGCCTATCCATCACGGGGTTGGTTAGCTGGCGATATACACACACAAGGTCGAAGCCATACTTACTCATCGGGAAAGCGGGCAGGTACTCCCAACAACCAAAGTGGCCGAGCATAATGATTGCATGGCGCGGGTCGGCAACAATACCCTTAACATCTGTGGTGATGGTAAGTCGCGCCTGTTGCTTTTGAGGTGAGGTTACGGTAAGGTTGATGGTTGCAAGTAGTAGTTCGGCAAAGTTACGGTAGAACTTTCGCTCGATTTGTCGCAGCTCCTCGGTGCTCTTTTCGGGAAAACTCTTCGATAGATTGTCGCGCACCACAGCCACTCGGTAGCGAGCCACACGATAGACCACAAAGGTCAGTATCGGGCGGAATACTCCGAACAGCACACAATCGGGCCAAATAGCGACCAGCCTACACGCCATCAGCACCAAATAGTAGGCCACACTCTGCCCCACGCTCATCTTACTCTCTGACATATATCAATACCTTCTCGTTATTTCCACGCACCTTGAGCCAACGCTCCAAGCGCGAAAGTTCCACATCTGTAAGTTGCTGTTTGGGTTTGACGACGCACACGATGACCGTGTCTACACTTCGACCGGCATCATCATAGACCACTTGACGCCCCATCGACACCTTCTCGATATTCTCAACCACAGCCACACACTCGCGTGTCATTTCGGCCGCCGACAACGTGTCGATACGTTGATAGGCTTTGAGTCGGCTACGCAGGAATGCTATCTGCTCGTTACGTTCGTTAAGAAGTTCCGAGTAGCTTTTTTGCACCGACGAGAAGTCAATCTGCGAATCACCGGTGGTGGTTTGACGGACAATCAGCTCGACATTCTCAAGTCCGTAGGCGGACATCTGCGCACGAGCATTCTCAATCACATCCTGCGAAATAGGCTCACCAAAGAGTACAAGCTCGATTGTCGAGGGGTACTTACCTCCCATGTGAAAAGTGTACTCCTGCTCCAGGATTCGCGTGTCGTTGTATTTGAATACTGTATTTACAAACTTGGTTGCATTATTATCAAAGATGGTTTGGCACACCAAGCGATATGCGATAATCGAGCTCGGCACAACCACAATGGCAAGCAGAATCGACATAGAGACCTTCACACGGCGTTGCACCTTTGCATCAGGCGACACCTGTTGGGGATACTTCGAGAAGCGGATGAACAGGTAGGTCGCAAGTGCAATACACACCATATTGATAAAATAGAGGTAGAGCGCGCCTATAAAGTAGTTGAACTGGAGGGTTGCCAATCCAAATCCTGCCGTACACAAAGGGGGCATCAGCGCCGTAGCGATAGCCACACCGGGAATCACCGTCGAGGTGCGGTCACGTCGCGTCTGCGCGACAATGCCCGCAGCACCACCAAACAGCGCAATCAGCACATCGTAGAGCGTAGGCATGGTACGAGCAAGCAGCTCGCTTTGGGCCGTACTAATGGGCGAAATGATAAAGAATGCGGTTGAAGCAACAATCGAAGTAATCGTCATAAATCCCAGATTACGAAGCGATTTCTTCATCAGGTCGTAGTCGTTAATACCCAAGGCAAGACCAGCACCAATAATCGGGCCCATAAGTGGCGAAATACACATTGCGCCAATAATAACGGCCGTCGAATTGACATTCAGACCGAGCGACGCAACAAGTGTCGCAAATATAAGTACCCACAGGTTTGTTCCGCGGAACACAACACCGTTGGAGATATTTTCCACCACCTCCTGCTGTGTCGCGCTATCTGACGTAAGGTCAAAACGGCTGAAAACGCTACTCTTGAACCGAGCAAACAGATGTTTTATAGTATCTCTAGTCACACTCATTGTCACTATGTTTTTCTTTGGGGCGACCTGCCAGAACAATCACAAATTCGCCCTTGGGTTCATGCTCTTTGAAATGCTCCAACACCTCGGCCACTGTTCCGCGCACCGTCTGCTCGAACTTCTTGGTAAGTTCGCGTGACACCGAAACCTCGCGCTCGGCACCGAAGAACTCGGCGAACTGCGTAAGCGTCTTTACCACACGATAGGGCGACTCATAGAAAATCATAGTACGAGTCTCATCCACCAGGCTTTGAAGGTGTTTGTTGCGTCCCTTCTTCTGTGGCAGGAAGCCTTCGAAACAGAACTTATCGCACGGGAAACCACTCTGCAATAGTGCCGGGACAAATGCCGTAGCGCCGGGAAGGCTTTCGACCTCTACCCCACTCTCGACACAGCGACGCACAAGCAAAAATCCCGGATCCGAGATACCGGGAGTACCCGCATCACTGATAAGGGCAGCACTTCGACCGGCCTCGATATTAGTTACGACCATCTCGACGGTTGCGTGCTCGTTAAACTTGTGGTGCGAATATAATTTCTTGTCGATACCATAGTGGCGCAACAGCACCGATGATGTGCGAGTATCCTCGGCCAGAATAAAATCCACCTCCGAGAGTACACGCACAGCGCGATAGGTCATATCCTCCATATTGCCGATGGGCGTCGGCACTATATAAAGTTTAGCCATTATGCAAATTTGAGTTTAAGCAAGTTCATCAGCAGTTTCGCGCCCTCACTCGAAGCATTCCACGAAAATCCGCTGATATATATCATTGCATCATCGAACGAGGGTTGCTCGTCCAGCTCGTCAATAACTACGTCAAAACGCATAGGGTCATCAGCAAACAGGTCGCGCATGATAAGAAATTTATCGTTGAGTCCCATCGCATCGCGCAAGCTCTTAACGCCTCCCGCAGCAATCTTCGTTGCCACATCCATAGTATCGGTTTGGAGAGAATCACCCAAACGAACAGCACCGGTATTTATAACATCACCAAGCACGGTTTTGGGCTGAACGACATCCGCGACAACGGGCTCGGTAGCAACTTGGGGCGCAGGAGTAGCTTTAGGTTGAGATACTACGGATTGTGTTGCCACTACGGGTGCTGCTTGGGGTTGCTCACTTACGCGGGGAATGGCACCATCGCCATATAGTGTATTGATAACCTCACGGCTGATTTTGGGTCGTGCATGCAGCTCGGGACGAGCTACGGGTTCAACCTCGGGCGCAGGTGTCTGCTCGGGGGTAAAGGCCGGTGCCGAAATCTCTACCTCGGGCTCCGATTGGGGCTCTATAGCCTCTTCGACGACAGTTTCTTGAACGGGGGCTTCAGTGGTTTGAGCCACTTGTTCCTCGGCAGGCTCCTCTACAGCGGGTGCAGGGCAAACCTCGGGCTCACATTCGGGCTCGGAGTCCTCATCCTCGTCCATAATAAGTTCTATCTCAATTTCGGGCTCTTCATCACCACACTCCTCTGCCGCAATGGTAGCTGCAACAGCGGCGGCTACCGCTGGTACTTCGGGCGTAGACTTTGCCTCACCAAAGCGAACTTGCTCGTACATACGACGCAACAGGTCCAAGAAAAGTTCTCTCTCAAGAGGGTTAATCTCACCACTCCAACCATCAGCCAGAGCCGAGAGCTTGGCTATATCTTTTTTCAGGGAATTGATCATAGCTTTTTACATTTTATATCCACGTTTGGTCGACATCAAAATCGTGAAGGCACGTTGAATATCGTGATCACTCACCACAACTGTAAATTCATTGGTGGTACTGATAATCTCCTTGATATTGATGTTCTCCCAAGCAAGTTCTTTGAAAATATGGTAATATACGCCCGGACAGAATGCGTTCTCTGTGGGGAGCTTGATAGTTATCGACGATAGTTGTTCGGTACGCGAGATGATATTCTCCTTGGCAAAAATCGAATCGACCAAATCGGCAATCTGACTACTCACCACAAGCGTTGTCTCGTTAATACCCTGCGACACGGTACAGAATATATCCTTATTGTGGTTGAGTGAGTCGATATGACTCAACAACTTCTCCTGACAGTTGTGCAGGGTCGGCGACAGCGAGAATGTGTAGTCCGTAAGACTCGAACGCACGATAATATCGCCCATATTCTCGACAATATGTTGTACCTTGTACTTGGTGGTTTGTTCGAGTTTCGGCACCAATCTATTGAGCGCCATAACAATAGCACTCTCTGTCACATCCTTGCCGACTCTCATTTCGACCTCGCGCTTGATGGAGCGTGCCAACGCCGATAGGTTAATAAGACCCTCTATCAGCGAACCCTCCAAGAAGGGCTTATTCTTTACGACCTCTTCAACAGCATTAGGTATGGTTAGCATAGGTTTGATGTGTATTATTTGGTGGTTTTGCGGAAATCACACTCCGCAGGTTTCATTCAGCAAAAGAAGCAAAAATTTTCGTAAAAAGCAACCAATAACACTACTTTTCGAATAAAAAACAACAAGCTGTTAAATTTTTATACACACAGGCAAAAAAAAGCGGCCGACCCGCAGTGTACTTGCGTACATGAGGATCGGCCGATAAGCATAACGCCGAAATCACCGCAAGGGATTACCCAGCACGACTACAACTTCTTCGCAAGAAAGTCATATAATAGAGGGATTTCAAGGCTTGCGAAAGCGGCCGACCCGCAGTGTACTTGCGTACATAAGGATCGGCCGATGAAACGTAACGCCGAAATCACCGCAAGGGATTACCCTGCACGAACACAACTTCTTCACAAGAAAGTCATATAATAGAGGGATTTCAAGGCTTGCGAAAACGGCCGACCCGCAGTGTACTTACGTACATGAGGATCGGCCGATAAGCATAACGCCGAAATCACCTATTAGATGACTTTCTTACTTGTCGCTGGGATCACGCATAATAGCACTCTTATCCACACGGATAGTGCAATTGCTGTCAACCTCCATCAGAACGTAGTGCTCTTTCACCTCTTTCACGGTGCCGTAGATACCGCCTGCGGTAACAATCTTTTGACCCTTGGCGAGCGACTCACGGAACTTATTGAGCTCTTTTTGTTGTTTTTGTTGGGGGCGAATCATGAAGAGCCACATCACAACAAAAATCAGAACCATCATAATAATCATCGACCACGAGCTACCTTGTTGTTGGGCTGCGCCGGCTGCTTGCAAAGCAATAAACATAGTATTCATATCTTCTGTTTGTTAAAAAATTTCGTTAAACTTGACAAATAT
>JAZQXR010000101.1:0-7422 GCA_045632975.1 Rikenellaceae bacterium | reverse complement strand
TGAGAATGTGGAAGTTTTCTGAATGGAGGGATAGACGAATAGCACTCATCTCTTGTATAGCTATGTGGCTATGCACGCTTTGTGCATGTACCCATACTATCCAAGTGTGGGGCATTGTATCGTTTATTTTCATTCGGGTCTTTCCACAACCTTCAGATTGATAAGCGAGATTTAACTCCACACTTTCTTTTTTTAAGCACCCCTATTGGAGTTATAGGGGAGTTGTAATCAAAGCAATGAATAGGTTTTTTAGTAGGTTAGTTATGACCTTAACGGCTTTTGTGAGCCTTGTTGGATGTAATGTTCCTTCGGATAATCCGCCTGTGGTGATTAAGCCCGAAGTAGATACTATTTATTACACTTCTAAAGATTGGCGTTTGGTTATCCCCAAGAGTTTTACGCCTATATCCAATACGTGTGTCGAGGGCAAAGGTATTATTGTGTACGAAAGATTCGCTGATAATGTACTGCCCGATAGTACGTTTGAGGATTGCGATAATTTGGCGAGTATCAAATTGTCTGAATATATTACGTCTATTGGTCGAAAGGCGTTTTATGGATGTGGTGGTCTTGTTAAGGTAAACCTACCTCCATATCTTGAGAGTATCGAGTGGTATGCATTTGATGGTTGTGTCTCTCTGAATAGTATAGTTATACCAAGCTGTGTTGAGAGGATAGGTGAATATGCTTTTCATTATGCTGGATTGGTCTCGATTTATTGTGAAGCACCTATACCTCCGGTTTTGTCAAGAGGCGCATTTTATTTGGGTCACGATGTAAAGGTGTATGTGCCTCAAAAATCACTTGTCGCCTACAAGGGAGCAGAAGATTGGAAGGCTAAAACCTCGGGAGGATTCAATACGGCTCATAATGTAACTCTAATCGGGTATGATTTCTAGGGCAAAATATTAGGGGCTGAACCACAAGGTTCAGCCCCTAATGTTTACGTTGGGTTGATTGGTGTCAGGGTGAGGGGTTATAGTCTATCGAACTCCTCGTCTATTGACAGGCCACTATCGGAGAGTGTAGTTTCTTGTTCGTTTTGCTCGAAAAAGGCGGGGTTATTGCGTTTTACGAACTCTACGACATCGTTCAATCCGTCGGCATATTTCTCAAAGTCCTCTTTGTAAAGGTAGATTTTGTTCTTCTCGAAGCGGCTCGAACCATCGGCTGCCACACGCTTGCGCGATTCGGTGATAGTCAGAAAGAGGTCTCCGCTGCGGGTCGACTTTACATCGAAGAAATAGGTACGTTTGCCGGCTCTTACAACTTTTGAGTACACATCTTCGCTACCATCGTTTTCGTCTTTGCGGAATTTGCTCTCGTTCATAGCGCCGTTATAGTTTTAAAAATTATAGTGATGCGCCACTCTCGGCGCATCACCACAAAATTAGTTAATATTTCAGTGATTCCAAATTTTTGGAGCGCTTAATTTCCTTTTTCGGACAAAATTTGCATTGCACGTTCGAAATCATCATCCAACAATGCATTGTAAACTCTGTAATACTCTGTTGTACTCCATAGTTTCTGCGCCAGAAGTGCCTTGAGCTGCTTTTGGATGGGCATTGCCAAAATGTCTGATTTTTCAGCTTCAATGCCGCGTTTAGCCGCAAACTCGCCAAGCTCGTTGGCCATTTGCTCGGTGTCGAACTCGGCCATATACTCCTCAAAAGTGGGGTAGTGGCGCAACAATTTCGAGCGGTTGTCGGTCGCATACTTTACGACATAGTCTTGGAGGGTTGATGTGCGCACCAACTTTGCCCAATAGTCCGAGGTGTCTGTCGTGTCGCGGTCAACATAGACATCGGGATATATTCCTCCACCGCCATATACCGTGCGACCGAGTATCAGGGTTTTGTGCTTGGGCGCATCGGCCGGAATGGTGTCGTGCTTGCCATAGCGCTCGTAGTGGCTCTGGTAGTATCCTTTCTTGTCGCCGGGGGTGAATGGGCGCTGAATGGTGCGTCCCGAGGGGGTCAGATACCTCGATACGGTGATTCTCACGGCCGAACCATCCTCCATTCCGAATTGTCGTTGGACAAGGCCTTTGCCAAAGCTGGGGCGACCCACGATAAGGGCACGGTCCCAATCTTGCAGGGCGCCCGACACAATCTCACTTGCCGAGGCGCTTGACTCGTCAATCAGCACCACAAGTGAACCGTCCAGAAAGATGCCGTCGCTGCGTGTCTGGTAGCTTTGTGCGGCAATCTTGTCGCCCTCGGTCGATACCACGACTCGTCCTTCGGGCAGGAAGAATCCGCTGAGCGAGATTGCTTCGGCCAGCAGACCACCGCCATTACCGCGCAGGTCGAGTATCAGCGCCGAGGGCTCCGTCAGCGCGTAGTATGCTTGAAGAAATTCGGCCGTTGTGGTTCGCGCAAAACGGTTCACGCGAATGTAGCCTACCGAGTCGTTAACCATGTACGATGCGTCGATGGTGTTAAGCGGAATATCGTCGCGCGTGAGGGTGTAGGTGTGTGGTTCGGAGTAGCGGCGCGCAATGGTAATATCAACGCGCGTACCTTTTGGCCCACGCAACAACTTGGGTACATCGCCACGCTTCGTACCCACCACATTCACTCCGTCCACCTCTACAATGCGGTCGCCCGCTTGCAGACCCGCCTTCGCCGCGGGGGCGTCGCCAATAACATTTACAATGATTATGGTGTCCGAGATTACGTTGAACTCCACGCCAATGCCGCTGAACGACCCCTCCATACGCTCCGTCTCCGAGGTCATCTCCTCGGCGGTGAGGTAGTTGGAGTGGGGGTCGAGCGACTCGAGCACATCATCAATGGCGCGGTCTATCAGCTGTTGGTAATCTATCGAATCGACATAGGTCGAGGTCAACATCCCATAGAAGGTGTTGAATTTGCGAAGCTGTCGGATACGCTCGTCATCAGCCCTCCCTTGCGCCATGGCAAGGATGGGCAGCACCATCAGCAATATCCACATAGTACACCTTCTCATCATACACTCTTCGTTGTGGTGTTGCGACTTTGAGCAAGCCTTATGCCAAGACCTCGGCCAGACGGGCGAATTCAACCGACTCTTGGGTGCCGTCAACCATGTTTTTGACAGTGGCTTTATCCTCGGTAAGCTCATTGCCACCGATGATTACAACATAGGGTATCGAGCGACGGTTGGCATACTCCATCTGTTTGCCCATCTTGCGGTTCTCGGGATAAATCTCGGCCGAAATGCCTGCTGCGCGAAGCTCTGCCATGAGTTTGAGCGAAGCGAGCTCCTCGTCGCCACCGAAGTTGGTGAACAGCACTTTGGTTGTGAGACTTGCTGCATCGGGAAAGAGCTCCAGACCGGTCATAACATCGTAGATGCGGTCGGCGCCAAACGAGATGCCCACACCCGAGACACCGGGCAGACCGAAGATGCCGGTCAGGTTGTCATAACGTCCGCCACCGCTGATGCTACCGATTTGGAAATCTTTGGCCTTAACCTCGAAGATAGCTCCGGTATAGTAGTTCAGACCGCGAGCCAGAGCCAAGTCGAGCTCGATGTCCAGATTGATACCCAATTTCTCTACATAGTCAAATATGGTGCGCATTTCGCTGATACCGAGCTTGCCGGTCTCCGAGTTCTCGAATACAGCCTCAAGCTTGTCGAGTTTCTCGGCAGTTGTGCCTTCCAGATTGAGGATGGGTTGCAGACGCTCAATGGCCTCGGCCTCGATACCTCGCTCCATGAGTTCGGCATTCACGTTGTCGATACCGATTTTGTCGAGCTTGTCGATGGCAACGGTGATGTCAATCATTTTGTCGGCATGGCCAATGGTCTCGGCGATACCGTAGAGCAGTTTGCGGTTGTTGAGTTTGAGCGTAACGGCAATGCCGAGCTTGCTGAATACATCGGCAACGATTTGTACCAGCTCTACCTCGCACAACAAGCTCGATGTGCCCACTACGTCTACGTCGCATTGATAGAACTCGCGGTAGCGACCCTTTTGAGGTCGGTCGGCACGCCATACGGGTTGAATCTGATAGCGTTTGAAGGGGAATGAAATCTCGTTTTGGTGTTGAACCACGTAGCGTGCAAAAGGCACGGTCAGGTCATAACGGAGTCCCTTCTCGCAGATTTTGGCTGCCAGCGCATTGGTGTTGGGGTCGGTCATGTCGGCACCACGGGTAAAATCGCCCGAGTTGAGAATCTTGAACAGCAGTTTGTCACCCTCTTCGCCATATTTGCCCATCAGTGTCGATAGGTTCTCCATGGCGGGAGTCTCCAGAGGCGAGTATCCGTAGCGGCGGAATACGCTCTTGATGGTGTCGAAGATATATGTACGGCGATTCATCTCGAGGGGCGAGAAGTCGCGTGTTCCCTTTGGTATCGAAGGTTTTTGAGCCATAGTTGTATGCTTGGGTTACTCTAAAAATTATTCAACAAGTTTTTTGTATTTTACGCGGTGCGGGCCAACGCTCTCGCCTTTGGCGCGTTTGTGCTCCTCGTACTCCGAGTAGCTACCCTCGAAGAAGACAACCTTGCCCTCGTCCTCGAACGAGAGGATGTGGG
Organism: Rikenellaceae bacterium; assembly: GCA_045632975.1. Lineage (GTDB taxonomy): Bacteria > Bacteroidota > Bacteroidia > Bacteroidales > Rikenellaceae > UBA940. Next base: position 2,895 of record JAZQXR010000101.1, on the reverse strand, counting down.
TCGCAATACGGTCGAGGAACCAACGGTCGTGCGAGATTACCACAGCACAACCTGCAAAGTTCTCCAGACCCTCCTCCAGCGCACGTAGCGTGTTCACGTCGATGTCGTTGGTCGGCTCATCGAGCAGCAGTACGTTGCCCTCCTCTTTGAGCGCAAGGGCGAGTTGCAGACGGTTGCGCTCACCACCCGACAGTACGCCGCACTTCTTCTCTTGGTCCGAACCGCTGAAGTTGAACTTCGAGACGTATGCGCGGGCGTTCACCTGACGATTGCCGAGCATGATAAGGTCGAGGCCGTCGGAGATAGTCTCATATACGGTCTTCTCGGGGTCAATCGAGGTGTGTTGTTGGTCTACGTAAGCGAGCTTGACGGTCTCTCCAACCTTGAAACTACCGGTTGTGGGTTGCTCATAACCCATAATCATGCGGAACAGAGTGGTCTTACCCGTACCATTGGCGCCGATGACACCCACAATACCTGCGGGGGGCAGTTTGAAGTTCAGATTCTCGTACAGTACGCGGTCGCCGAACACTTTGCTGACGCCCTCGGCCTCGATAACCACGTTACCCAAACGGGGACCATTCGGGATGAAGATTTCGAGTTTTTCCTCCTTTTGTTTTGTATCTTCGTTGAGCAGTTTGTCGTAGGCCGACAGACGTGCTTTGCTCTTTGCGCGACGTGCCGAGGGGCTCATGCGTACCCACTCCAACTCTCGCTCCAGAGTTTTACGACGTTTGCTCTCTTGTTTCTCTTCCATCTCCAAACGTTTGGACTTTTGGTCGAGCCATCCCGAGTAGTTTCCTTTCCACGGAATACCCTCGCCACGGTCGAGCTCCAAAATCCATCCCGCAACATTGTCGAGGAAGTAACGGTCGTGAGTTACGGCGTTAACCGTACCCTTGTATTGTTGGAGGTGTTGCTCCAGCCAGTCGATACTCTCGGCATCAAGGTGGTTGGTCGGCTCATCGAGCAACAGCACATCGGGTTGTTGCAACAGCAGGCGGCACAGAGCCACACGACGACGCTCACCACCGCTCAATACGTTTACGGGGGTGTCACCATCGGGACAGCGCAAAGCGTCCATGGCGCGCTCCAATACGGCATCCAACTCCCAGCCGTTTACTTGGTCAATCTTCTCGGTCAACTCGCCTTGGCGCATGATGAGCTCGTTCATCTCGTCATCGCTCATAGGCTCGGCGAAGCGCAGGTTTACCTCCTCGTACTCTTTGAGCAGAGCCACGGTCTCGGCACAACCCTCCTCGACGCACTCACGAACGGTCTTCTCGGGGTCGAGTTGGGGGTCTTGCTCCAGATAGCCTACGGTGTAGCCGGGCGAGAATACTACCTCGCCTTGGAAACTCTTGTCGATACCTGCGATAATCTTCATCAGAGTCGATTTACCCGAGCCGTTCAGACCGATGATACCGATCTTGGCGCCGTAGAAGAACGACAGGTATATGTTGTTAAGGATTTTCTTCTGGTTGTTGAGCACTTTGCTCACGCCAACCATCGAGAATATGATCTTTTCGTCCATAGTGGAAATGTGTTTTATCTTCTGATTTTGTTATATTCTGCAAATGTACGTTTTTTAGTTCAAACGCCCAAACCGACCGACCACAATCCTGCGCTCGGCCTCCGATATTTTGTGACTTGTGGCGCTGAATCTCTTTACTCGCCATGTGGTACTATCTCCGATATGCCGTATTGCGCTCTCCAGCGGCAGTACGCGGTAGTGAGAACGCCCCGCGCGATGGTGTCGGTGTACCCATGTGTAACTGTACTCCGGAGTAATGCTCAAGGGGTGGCCGTCACGCTTCTCGAAGTGGAGTGTTGCGACCATTCCGCCATCTGTTCCTGCCCACGTCTGATTCGAAATGAAGTTGCCGAGCGAGTAGTAGGTTACACCATGTATGTGGTCCTGATTGTCTGTTCTTATCTCCACCGGTTGCATTACGTGGGGGTGTCCGCCGATTATGGCTGTGGCTCCATGCTGGTATAGCCACTCGGCAAGCTCTCGCTGTGTGCGGTTGGGGCGTGTCATGTACTCCTCACCCCAGTGGATGCAGACTAGACGGATGTCGGCTGTGGCGGCCTTGCGCATATCGAGGACGATGCGTGTGGTGTCAATCACATTGACAAATGTACCCTCGCCAATGGGCATGCCGTTGGTCCCGTATGTGTAGTTGAGAATGGCAATCTTGAAGCCTCCAACCTCCGTCATCAGCGGGTTGTTACGCACGAAATCTATCGAATTGGCATAGGCTCCTGTGTGGGCAATGCCTATTGAGTCAAGTGCCGCAATGGTGCGTTGCAATCCCGTGCCACCTCTATCGCAGATGTGGTTGTTGGCAAGCAGCGCAATATCTACGCCTGCATGGCTCATGGCCGAGGCAAGTTCAACGGGCGATGCGAACAGCGGATAGCCACTATAAGGTGGGGTGGGGCGCAGGGTTGTTTCGAGGTTGGCTATTGTGAGGTCGGCCTCCGAGAGTAGACCTCGTACAGAGTCGAAACACTCGGTGTAGTCGTACCCGTCCGAACGCTGGGCGGCAGCAATCTGTGGCGAGTGCTGCATGATGTCGCCTACTATGCGGATTGTGGCTCGGCGAATGGTGTTCGGAAGGTGTTTTACGTGTGGCGCGGGGGTAGCAATCTCAATCTGCCTGCCATCTGCGACAAGCAGTGCTACGGCTACCGCCAATACCAACTGCGCAAACCTCATCTTCGCATTCCTCTTTTAGAGCACTCCTTTGAATACTTTGTAGGCCAATCGCACCTGTCCGTCCTGCGAACGGTCGGCATCAATCTCGTACTTATCGACGGGCATGTCTCGCACTACCTCGATAGCCATCTCAAACAGACGACCTTTGGGTACGTTTTGGAGCGGAATCTCCA
>JAZQXR010000100.1:0-30496 GCA_045632975.1 Rikenellaceae bacterium | reverse complement strand
GGGTCTGAACCTTGGTGCAACCCACGATGGTAACCACGGTGACGCTACCGAGGACGAGATCAACCAATCGCTCGGTATGATGTACGAGTGGGGCCGTAAAGATCCCTTCGTAGGTGGTAAAGTAGGTGGTGGTAACCAAGTTATCTACTACCACGATATGGAGATTGACATTCCCGAGGAGCTGGCTGTTCTTGAGAGCACCGAGGGTGGTTTCTACGTATTGACTCCCCAATTCGAGGCTATCGAGGATAACATCCAATGGGCTGTTGAGCACCCCACTATCTACCTCCAATCGATCGGTACTTATGGTGACAACTGCTGGATGTCGAACCTGCCTACTCCTTACACCGAGCCCGACCCCAACTGCAACTCGTCGGGTTACTGGGGCCACATGTGGGGTAACGCATCGTCGGCTAACGGTAGCGAGGGTAGCAAGTCGATCTACGACCCCTGTCCTCCCGGATGGCAACTTCCTTGCGCTGATCACTACCACATCATCACCTCGCACGGTGACAACATCAGCCCCTACTACGGTTGCTACGCTCCCTGGAAATACAACGTTAAAGAGACCGTTGACCTGATTGACGAGTACGGCTTCCCCAGCGACCAAGCATTCAACCCCTTCGCAAAGAAAGAGGGTGAGGGTGGTAAGTACTCGTGGGATAGCGACAATGCTATCAAGTTCACTACCAACTGGAAATATGGTTTCAACGTATTCGTAGGTACTTCGAACCGCACCAATGGTGCTTCGGGTGACCTCGTAGCTGACGAGACCGTTGACGGTGCACAAGATCGTAACATCGAGTACCTGAGCGAGAGCGGTACCGTACCTATGTTTATGCCTGCTGCAGGTTGGCGTATGGGTTACAACGCTGCTTCGATGAACCAAGCTGGTCAAGTTTGCCGCTACCACCTCAACCAACCTTCGAACATCAATGTTGAGGGTGCTACTTGGACTAAATACCAAGGTAAAGCAATGTCGATGTGGACCAAAGGTAACTTCTACCGCGACAGCGCTGTTAGCTGGGCAGAGTGGCACGGTAACGGCCAAGTTGCTCGTTGTATCAAACCCGTTGTACTTGAGGAGGTTGAGTAATCATTACTCTTCAATTGAAATTACCTTCGGGTAAAAGAATTGAGGTCGTCCACAAGGGACGACCTCTTTTTTTGTATTCCATGCGCAGCGTGGAATACAAAATTCACAATTCACAATTCACAATTCACAATTAGGAAAGGTGCCTACCGCCCTAAACTCCCTATATTCCCTATTTTTAGGGAAACAAACTATACGGGATTCTGCATTGCTCATTAGAGAGGGCTTGGGGAGAGGATTTGAGGGGATTAGCCTTTAGGCTATGTCGTGGCTGTTGTAGTGGGGGCGTAAGCTTGCTTACAAGCCCCTGCTACAATAGACGCGATGTAACGGCTGTAAGCCGACCCATAAATCATCTCGCAAACCACCTACCCAATAATGAGAAACGCAGTTTCTCTCCCGCGGTCTGCGCGCCATTTTTTGGTTCTTTTTGATGGCTCAAAAAGAACATCACGAAGAAAAGTCGCAGTCCCCACTCTAATCTCTAATAAAAAAAGCACCATTCGTGAGTGGGAATGGTGCTTTGTGTGGGGTTATTTGCGAATTATGTAGATGTCTTCGTTGTCGGCGTGCATGTGATAGTGCTCGCGGGCATATCGTTCGAGATATTCGGGGGATTGAAGCTTCTGTACGAGTATGCTGTCTTCGCGGTAACGCTGTTCGTAATACTCTATGCGGTCGCGTAACTCGGCAATCTCGAACCGTAGCCGTATCATGGTTATCACCTCGCTGCCGATGGCTATGACGCCGACCAGCACGAGCAGTGTGATGAATATCTTGTTGCGGAGTGACAGCTCCGCTATGCGTTCGCGTAAATTCATGATTTAGGGAATGTGCATGTACTTGTGAGTCTGTATTCCTACGCGCCACTTGGGGTGTGCCATGGCATAATCGACAAGCGTACCTATAATCTCGCTAAAACGGCTCCACTCGGGTTGTAGGTAGAGCATGCACTCGGCGTTCACACGCTCGGCACAGCTCTCGGCCCACTCCAAATCCTCGGGCTTCTCGATGATAACCTTCAGCTCATTGGCTCGCGCAAAGGCCTCGTCCGTAGGGGGCGCCTGGCGCTTGGGCGAAAGGCATACCCAATCGAATGAGCCGCTCCACGGATGCGACCCCGATGTTTCGAGAAATATCTCCAGCCCCTTGGTATGTAGCTGCTCGGTCAGATAGTCGAGCGGATAGATGAGTGGCTCGCCACCCGTGATGACTATCGAGCGTGCGGGGTAGGATGCAGCCCTCTCGACAATGCCATCGGCATCGGTCAGCGGATGTGCCGCAGCATTCCATGTGTATTTGGCGTCACACCAGCGGCAGCCCACATCGCAACCGCCGAGGCGAATGAAATATGCTGCTACACCCGTGTGTCGTCCCTCGCCTTGAAGCGTATAGAACTCCTCGACCAGAGGGAGTAGTCGTCCTTGTTTGTAATCAGGTTTATTCATTTACGATAACGTAGATGTCTTTAAGGTTTCGTCCGAGTTGGTTGTAGTCCAAACCATAACCCACGATGAACTCGTTGCCTATCTCCATGGCGGGATATTGAATGGGGTATTGCTCTTTGTACGCCTTGGGCTTGAAAAACATGGTCGCTACGGCTATGCTCGCCACGCGATGCTTCTCGAGCAATGTCATCAAGTGCGCAATGCTGCGACCCGTATCTACAATATCCTCCACGATAATCACGTCGCGACCCTCAATGCTTCCGTTCAGCCCGATAAGCTCACGCACAACGCCACTCGAGTCGCTGCCCTCGTACGAAGCAATCTTGACAAACTGTACCTCGCAACCAAACTCGATGCGGCTTGCCAAATCGGCTGCAAACATGAACGAACCATTCAGCACTCCGAGTATTACGGGAGGTGTTGCTCGGTCGGCATAGTCGTGGTTGATGCGCTCGGCAACGGAGGCTACGCACTGTGTAATTCTCTCCGATGGAATCATCAGCTCGAACGTCTTGTCGTATAGTGTTACGCGTGGTTTGGTGGTGCTCATGGTAAAAAACTGTGGAGGTTGTTGGCGTTATTTGCCAAAAAAGTTTAACTTTGCGTTAATAAACGCGAAGTTACTAATTATAGTTCGATTTGAAAAATAAATAGCTCATTTTTTATGAAAGCACGTGTTACTGTAATCATGGGCAGCACCTCGGATCTGAAGGTTATGCAAGGCGCTTGCGAGCTGCTCGACTCAATGGAAGTTCCCTACGAAGTGCTGGCTCTGTCGGCTCACCGTACCCCCGACCGTGTGGCCGAGTTTGCTGCTACGGCTGCCGAGCGCGGTATCGAGGTTATTATCGCCGGTGCAGGCGGTGCAGCCCACCTCCCCGGTGTTATCGCCGCATCGACACCCCTGCCCGTAATCGGTGTGCCCATCCGCTCGTCGAACTCTATCGAGGGTCTGGATAGCATCCTGTCGATTCTCCAAATGCCTGCCGGTATCCCCGTGGCTACCGTGGCTCTGGATGGCGCACGCAATGCCGCAATCCTCGCTTGCCAAATCATGGCTAATGGTGACGCAACCCTGCGCGACAAAATCGTGAAGTTCAAAGCCGAACTCGCTGCCAAAATCGATAAGGCTAACGACGAATTGTGCAAGGTGCAAATGCCTATGAAGGTTAACTAAACCCCTGCCACTGTATGACCTCGGCAGTGCTCTATGGACTATTGTTCTCGCTGGTAGCCGGTATGGCTACCGGCGTGGGCAGTATTATTGCGCTGGTCACTCGCTCCACCAATCGCAAGTTTATATCGTTTGCGCTTGGTCTGTCGGCGGGTGTAATGCTCTATGTGTCGTTCGTGGAGATGTTTGCCGACTCGTGTGATGGGCTTGTGGAGATGTTTGGCGATAAGGCGGGTACGACGTGGGGCGTGGTTGCGCTGTTCGGAGGCCTGCTGCTCGCAATGGTTATCGACCGCCTTGTGCCCGAAGTCGAAAACCCACACGAACTCCACTCGGTCGAAGAGCTGAACGATAAGAATAATCACCACCGACTGCAACGTATGGGCGTGGTTACGGCTCTGGCTATCGCTGTGCACAACTTTCCCGAGGGTATCGCAACCTTTATGTCCGGATACGAATCCATCCAAACTGGACTTGCAGTGGCGCTTGCAGTGGCGATTCACAACATCCCCGAGGGTGTGGCCGTGTCGGTGCCAATCTTTGCCGCTACGGGTAGCCGTCGTAAGGCGTTTTGGTACTCGTTTGCATCGGGTCTGGCCGAGCCTGTGGGTGCGCTTGTCGGCTTTGCCGTGCTGATGCCGCTCATGTCGCCGCTTACCATGAATATAGTAATGGCTGCCGTGGCCGGTATCATGGTCTATATCTCGCTCGATGAGCTTCTGCCCGCCGCCCGTGAGTATGGCGAAAACCATATAGAGATGTATGGCATGATAGCCGGAATGGCAATCATGGCCTTGAGTCTAATACTTATGATGTAGGGTAGAGTGGGGCGACTAAAGTATCAGTCGCTTAACCTGCTTTGCGATGTTGCTGCGCTCACGATTGAGTGCGGCAATTTTTTTTGTCAAATCGATGGCCGAATCATCGTCGAGGTTGGGGTTGGCGAGCTGTGCTTGCAGTTGTGCCGAGATAAGCTCAATGACCTTCGACTTGTATAGCACGATGGCACGCGGAACAGCCTCCGAGAGGCGCTCCTCCTCGCTCTGAATGCCAATCTCGTGACGCGACCACAGCTTGCTGGGTGCGTAGTTGTCGTCGGTGGTGAGCAGGTCAACGGCTGTGCTTGAAACCTCGGCCGAAGGGTAGTTGATAAAGTTCGATAGGGGAACCTCCACACCCTCACCCAGCTGCTCCATCTGCTCGACGTAGCAGTTGTAGATGGTTTTGTATGTGGGGTTCTGGAACTCGAACCCTATCTCGGTGCGCATCATTCCAACGATGGTCTGCGCAATGTTCTTCTCGAACGACTTGTTGCCCTCGCGTAGCTCAAACGACATGTGGCCGTATCTTATGAGGTAGCGCGTGAGCTCTTTCTCCAACTCCTCGATACTGCTTCCGATGGATGTGCGCATGGAGCCCCCTTGTGAGGTCTGCTGCGAAGTGGCTATGGCCTCGGCGGCCTCCTGCGCTTGGGCTTTGCGCTGACGCTCCACAAAATCCTGCGTCTCGCGGTCGCCACTCATGCCGGCACGAATACGAGCAACCTCACCGAGAAGCAGATTCTGGTCCACATCCATCAGCAGGGCACACTCCTTGGCATACATGGCACGGGTTATGGCGTCGGGAATAACGGCTATCGAACCAACCACATCACGAATCACATCGGCACGTGCAGCAACATCACCCTGACTCGAAGCGATGAGCAGCTTGCACTTGAATGTGATGAAATCCTCCTCGTGGGCACGGATGAACTCCTGCACCTGGTCGGCAGTGTGCGCCTTGGCGAATGAGTCGGGGTCGTGCTCGGGCGGAAGTTGTACGATACGTACATTGAGCCCCTCGCGCAGAATCATGTCGATACCGCGCAGCGAGGCCTTCAATCCCGCCGAGTCACCGTCGTACATCACCGTCACGTTCTCGGTGAAACGCTTGATGAGCTTCACCTGCTCGGTGGTGAGCGACGTACCCGACGAAGCCACCACGTTCTCGACACCCGCTTGGTGCATCGAGATTACGTCGGTGTAACCCTCTACAAGTATTGCGCACTTGAGTTGTGATATGGCCTTCTTGGCGAAGAACAGACCATAGAGCGTCATCTTCTTTTGGTAAATCTCGCTCTCGGGTGAGTTCTTGTATTTGGCAATGGTTTTGTCGCTCTTGAGTGTTCGTCCGCCGAATGCGAGCACACGTCCGCTAACGGTATGGATGGGGAACATTACACGCTCGGCAAAGCGGTCCATCAGGCGGCCGTCATCGCGCTTGTACGAAAGACCTGTTCCGACCAGAAACTCCTCTTTGTAGCCTGCTGCAATGGCGGCCTTCGAGAATGTGTCGTAACACGCCGGCGAGTAACCCAGACCAAACTTTTCGATTGTAGCATCGGTGAAACCCCTCTCGCGGAAGTAACTCAATCCCACGTTTCGTCCTTCGGGGCTCTCGGTGAGTGCCTTTTTGAAGTACTCCGCAGCCCAACCATTGAGCACCATCATGCTCTCACGGTTGTCGTTGCGGGCAATCTCTTCGGCGGTGCGCTCCTTCTCATGCACCTCGATATTGTATTTGCGACCGAGGTACTTCATGGCATCCACGTAGCTCATGCTCTCGTGCTCCATGACAAAGGTCACGGCATTGCCACCCTTGCCACAGCCGAAACACTTGAATACCCCCTTGGAAGGGGATACAACAAACGAGGGCGTCTTCTCGGAGTGAAATGGACAGCAGGCCTGATAGTTTGCACCCTGACGACGCAGAGGCACAAAGTCATTGACCACCTCGACAATGTCGGCGGCTGCGAATATTTTCTCGATGGTCAGACGGTCAATCATGGCTTGCTTATTGCGTGTAAACTGCTTGAAATCTGCGTGCAAGTAGAGTGTAATTGCAAGATTTTTGCAGATTTTTTGGTATTTTTATTTAAAATAAATATATTTGTGAGCGGAAGAACGCGTAGCGTGTAGCCCCGACGGGAATCGAACCCATATCACAGGAACCGGAATCTTGCATTCTATCCATTGAACTACGGGGCCTACTCTTCAGCTGAACGCAAAGGTATAAAAAAATTAAACAACTACAAAGATATGTTGACGGAATGGCAACGATTGGAGCAGGTCGTTAAGTGGGCTGGTATGTCGGTTAATTCGTTTGGCCGCGAGATAGGTCTTTCTCGCTCCGAGACCCTTTACCAAATCAAACGAGGAAATAATGGAATCAGTCGAGATTTGGCCGAAACCATCTGCAAAAGATACCCCCAAATCAGCAAAGCATGGGTGCTTGCCGGTGAGGGTCAGATGCTTATAGCTGGCGGTGAGCTCAAATCGAGTCGTGTGCCTTTCTATGACTGTGACGTCGAGAAGTGCGTGCTTAATCTGAATGACTACGACCGCGTGGGCGAGCTTATCCTGCCTATGTTCGACAAGTGTGACTTCGCCGCCGTGTACCGTGGCCGCGCTATGGGCGACGAAGCCCCCTCGGGCTCAATCGTGGTGATGAGCAAGGCCGAGCCGGAGAGTGTTCTGCCGGGTGAGACCTGTCTTGTGGTTAGTGATTCGGTTGTGGTGCTGCGCCGTGTGCGTCGTGCTGCCGACCCCACTATGTTGCGCCTTGAGGCTGCACCGAGCGCGGGTGGTGATGCGTTCGAGATTCCGCGAGATTCGGTCTACTCGATGTACCGTCTTGTAGGTATTATTGCATCGCGCAAGTTTTAAGCGTACTTTTTGGAGCGTTTTTGGGAACCTCCCGAGAGTGATGCGAAAAAGCATTGTATTTGTATAAAAAATAAGAACTCTTACAAAAATATGTTTTCAGGAATAGTTGAGTGTACGGCCCGAGTGGTTGATATTCAAATAGATAGACAGAATAAACACTTTACCCTCGAGGCACCCTTTGCTTCGAGCCTCAAGATAGACCAGAGTGTCGCGCATAATGGCGTTTGCCTTACGGTGGTGGCTCTGGATGGCGACCGCTATACGGTTACCGCCATGCACGAGACGCTTATCAAAAGCAACCTTGGCGATCTTCAGAAGGGCGATGAGGTGAACCTCGAACGTAGTATGCGCCCCGATGCACTGCTCGATGGACATATTGTACAGGGTCACGTTGACCAAACGGCCGTGTGTACCGAGGTGGAGGATGCCGATGGTAGCTGGTACTTCAAGTTTGAGTACGAGCAGATGGGCGACAACGTAACCGTCGAGAAGGGCTCGATTACCGTCAATGGTGTCAGCCTCACCGTGTGTGACTCGGCCGAGGGCTCGTTCCGCGTGGCGATTATACCCTATACCTATGAGCATACCAATTTCCATAACATCAAAGTCGGCACCCGCGTGAACCTCGAGTTCGATATCGTGGGTAAGTATATTGCCCGACTGATGAAACACTATACCAAATAGCCTGCCATTATGTTCAATCCGCTTGCAATAGTGTGGGATGTTGATCCCGTATTTTTCTCGATAGGACCGCTTGAGGTGCGATACTATGGTCTTACTTGGGCTTTTGCCATTGGCTTTGGCTTGTGGCTCTTTACCCGTTTTTGTCGTCACGAGGGGCTGCCCGAAGAGATTGCCGACTCGGCATTCTGGTATATTTCGCTCGGAACAATCATCGGAGCACGTCTGGGTCACTGCCTGTTCTATGACTTCGACTACTACCTGTGCCACCCGCTGGAGATTCTCAATACCCGTCAGGGTGGTATGGCCAGCCACGGTGCGGCGCTGGGTATGATTATCGGTCTGTGGCTCTTTGCCCGTAAGAATAGCATGCCCTATATCTGGGGTCTTGACCGCGTGGCCATAGCTGCTACTGTTGGTGGCGCGGGAGTCCGCTTCGGTAACCTGCTCAACTCCGAGATTTATGGCATCCCAACGGACCTGCCGTGGGGTATGATTTTCGTGAGGAATGGCGAGACCGTACCTATGCACCCCACCCAAATCTATGAGGCTCTTTGCTATCTGATTACCTTTGGAGTGCTGTTGCTCCTCTACTATAAGCTCGACGAGGGCCGCCGCCACCCGGGAATGTTGTTCGGTGTGGGCTTGGTTGGTATCTTCGTATCGCGCTTTGTGATAGAGTATGTCAAAAATCCCCAAAAGTCGTTTGAACTCGATATGAGCCTTATGATGGGCCAATGGTTGAGTATTCCGTTTGTGGTGTTGGGTGTTGCGATGATTGCGCTGTCGTTTACCGAGTGTTTTCGCAGTTATCTTCCCGACCTCGCAAAAGTAAAATCCAAACTGTCGCGTTCGGCAAAAAAATAGAATGTTATGAGTACAGTCGATAAGATTATATATAACGCCCTCGTAGGCCGCAAAGCTGTGGAGGTGCCCAATGTGGGTGTTCTCCGTATTGAGTCAACCCCTGCACAGAAGGGTAAGAATGGCGAAATGATTCCCCCGCAAAATCGCGTGGTATGCTCGGATAGCGCTGTCGGCGCCGCTGTCGTGTCGGTGATTGATGAAATCTCGGAGGTGGGAGGCGTCGGTGAGGTGCAAGCCGTGCAAATCTTCAATGATTGGTACGAGTCAGCTCACAAAGCCAACGTGGTGCATATCGCGGGCGTGGGTGAGGTTGCCGATGGCGTGGTGAAGGTGGATGCCGAGCTGGCCGCCAAACTGAACCCCACAATGCCCGATACTACCTATCGCCGCCGTAGCTTTATCAAGTGGATTTGGATTCTGCTGTTGGTATTTGTGGTGATTGTCGGTTGGTGGGTATTTGCCTATTGGGATAGCGTTAAGGAGCGCTTCCTGGAGTGTCAAACCAAAAAGGCTGCAACCGAGATTGTCGCCGAGCAACCTGCACTCGAACCCGTTGTCGAGGAGCCTATCGGAGCCCAATCGGCCGAGGGTGACCAACGAGGCTACCATGTGATTGTGGGTGTGTTCGACGTCGAGGCCAATGCCGATAGAATGATTGCCCGTATGGCAGACGAGGGTTACACCTCTACCTATAAGTTCATCCCCGGTCGTGCACGATTCTACGTTACCGCAGGTCGTTTCACCGACGAGGCTGATGCGATTCGTCTTAAGCGTCAGATTGATGAGGTGGTGCCGGATGTATGGGTCTACAAATACCGAGTAAAATAGATAAAAACCGTATAACAAGGCTCTTTTGGCATCTGCCTTGGCCTCGAAATCCTCATTTACCATCAGTAAACTGTGGTTTCTCGGCCTGCGAGCAGCTTCAAAATAGCTCTTGTTATACGATTTTTAGATAGAGGGGTAAGGCTCTTTTGTCATCTGCCTTACATAAAACAGAGGGTGCCCAACTTGGAAGTTAGGCACCCTCTGTTTATTTTAGTCTAAATCCATCGACAGCAGTCGAGAGTTGTCGCCCGTAACGCTGATATAGACTTTCAGCACATCATCGGGCAGCAGCGGTTCAATCTTCTCGGGCCACTCCACAAGGCATAGCTCTCCGCTGAAGAAGTACTCCTCGTATCCAATGTCGAACGCCTCCTCGGGGCGGTTCAGGCGGTAGAAGTCGAAGTGGTAGATTACACCTCCATCTGCCGTGTCGTAGTTATTGACTATGGCGAAGGTGGGGCTTGTGACCATATCCTCGCTACCGAGGTGGCGCGCAATGGCCGTGACGAGGGTGGTTTTGCCGGCACCCATCGGGCCGTAGAGGGCAACTACACGATGGTCGCCCAGATTCTGGCAGAAGAACTCTGCCGCTTTGTCCAGCTCGCCGAGCGAGCGTATCTCAATCGATTTCATTATTTCTTGGGTTTAAGTACTATGTAGGGCACCATCATCTCCTCCATCGATATACCTCCGTGCTGGAAGGTGTCGCGGTAGTAGCGGGTGTATTGGTTGGCGTTGTTGGAGTATACGAAGAAGTCGCGCGAGGTGGCAAACACGTAGCTCGACGAGATTGTTCCGCGGGGGAGCTGTATCTCTTCGGGCTTGGTTGCTTCGTATACCGCTTTGGGGTTGTAGCCGTTCAGGCTGCGGCCGGTTTTGTATCGCAGGTTGGATGAGGTGTCGCGGTCGCCAACAATCTTTATGGGGTTGTCCACGCGGATTGTTCCGTGGTCGGATGTTATGATTACGGTGTGACCCTTCTGTGCAAGCATTTTTAGCAGGGTAAACAGCTCGCTATGCTCGAACCACGACGCTGTGAGCGAGCGGAACGACGCCTCGGAGTCGGTCAACTCACGAATGATATCGGTCTCGGTGCGGGCGTGCGAGAGGATGTCCAGAAAGTTGTAGACGATAATCGACATGTCGGCATCGTAGACGTGCTGAATATTGTCAATCAACTTGCGTCCCGCCTCGGGGCGAACCAGCTTGTCGAACGAGGTGCGCAGAGTGCTGCGTCCTGTGCTCTGAAGCAGACGGCGGAAAAACTCCTCCTCGTATTGGTTTTTGCCTCCATCCTCGTTGTCGTTGAGCCACAACTTGGGCATCAACTTGTCGATGGCAAGGGGCATGAGTCCTGCGAAGATGGCGTTGCGGGCGTATTGGGTTGCGGTGGGGAGTATCGAGCAGTAGAGCTCCTCGGTTGTGGTGTCGTACCACTCCGAGAGCACACCTCCAATACTTCGCCATTGGTCGTAGCGGAAGTTGTCGATAAGTATCAGTGTTGTCTTGCTGCCGGCCTCCACCACGGGCAGTATCTTCTCGCGCATCAGCGTATGCGACATGATGGGTGTCGAGCTGTCGCGTGAGCCAATCCACGAAGCGTAGTTGCGTTTTACGAACTTGCCGAACTCCACATTGGCCTCGTTCTTTTGGTACTCGAGCACCTCTTTGATGCTTGCATCGTCGGAGTCGGTCAGCTCAATCTCCCAATTTATCAGCTTGCGATAGATGCCACACCACTCCTCAAAAGTGCGTGCATCGCCCAGCGACGAGGCTATACGGCCAAACTCGGCACGATAGTCGGCTGTGCTCTGACGGCTGACAAGCTCTCGGCTGTGGATGCTCTTCTTGACGGAGAGCAGTACCTGATTGGGATTTACGGGTTTGATGATGTAGTCGGCGATTTTGGAGCCTATGGCTTTGTCCATGATACTCTCCTCCTCGCTCTTGGTGACCATAACCACGGGCAGGGTAGGGCGCAACTCCTTGATGCGGGGCAGAGTTTCGAGTCCTGTTATGCCGGGCATCATCTCGTCGAGTATTACCAAGTCGAACGGCTCGGCGGCAATCATCTCGAGAGCGTCATAGCCGTTGTTGCACGAGGCGACGTCGTACCCCTTGCTTTTTAAAAATAGTATATGTGGTTTGAGCAGTTCGACCTCGTCGTCGACCCACAGTATCTTTCCGTTGTTCATTTGCGGTGAGTGTTCTAATCTACAAAGATAGCGTTTTTATGTGGTAGAACGCAAAAATAGTGAAATTTGTTACGCCGTAGCCACATAAATTGTGGCATAATGTTTTCAGCATTGGGGCTTTGGGACGATTTTTGTGTGCGAAATGAGTTTGAAAGACCTCTGCCTCGGCTAAAAATGTGGTAAAACTCAAAAAAAAGAGGCGGTAAGTTGTAAAATGTTGAATAAAAGCGTATATTTGCCGAGCATTTTGCGCAAATTTTTCAGAAACTTATAATTTAAAGATATGACAAAGGCTGATATTGTAAACGAAATCGCCAAAAGTACCGGCGTTGAAAAAGTCCTCGTACAAGAGATTATCGAGGCGTTTATGGAGAGTGTAAAAGGCTCGCTTATCAACCACGAGAATGTATATCTGCGCGGATTCGGTAGCTTCATCATCAAGAAGCGTGCAGAGAAAGTAGCTCGTGATATTCTCAAGAACACAACAATTACCATTCCCGAGCACAATATTCCCGCGTTCAAACCCGCAAAGAGCTTTGTTGCAAAGGTAAAATAGTTTAACCTCTAAAAATTATACAGCTATGCCAAACGGAAAGAAAAGAAAAGGGCATAAAATGGCTACCCACAAACGTAAAAAACGTCTTCGCAAGAACCGTCACAAAAAGAACAAGTAGTGGTGTCCGTTATGTCGATGCATAGATAGAGCCGAGGTGTGGTTAAACGACACTTTGGCTTTATCTGTTTTTAGTAACACACAAAAACGACAAAGGAGGAGTCGCACGTAGTATGCCGACGCCCTCCGCCAAAAATTATGAGCAAGGAACTGATAATCAACGTTTCTCCGACCGAAGTAACCATTGCTCTCGCCGAGGATAAGGTGCTCGTCGAGTTGAGCAAGGAGAAAAGCCAGGGAGGATTCGCCGTGGGCGATATCTATCTGGGTCGAGTTCGTAAGATTATGCCGGGACTCAATGCCGCCTTCGTCAATGTAGGCCACGAGAAGGATGCTTTCATCCACTTCCTCGACTTGGGACCCCAGTTCGACACATTGCACAAGTATGTGGGAGCGCTTGCTTCGGGTAAGCGCGTATCCCGTTTCGAGAATGTCAAGATGGCCCCCTCCATCGACAAAGTGGGTAAGCTCGCCGACCATATCAACGTAGGCGACCCCATTATGGTACAGGTGGCCAAAGAGGCAATCTCGACCAAAGGTCCCCGCCTGACATCGGACATATCCTTGGCAGGACGCAACGTAGTGTTGATTCCATTGAGCACCAAGGTGTCCATTTCACAGAAAATCCGCCAAAACAGCGAGCGCAAACGACTCAAACGTATTGTCGATGAGGTGCTCCCTCCCAACTATGGAGTTATTATTCGTACGGCGGCAGTCGGTAAAGGCGAAGAGGAGCTTGAACAAGATATAACCGAGCTGGTAAAGAAGTGGGAGTCGGCCTTGCAAAAGGTGCGTACCGAAGAGCCCCCCACACTGCTGCGCGAGGAGATGAACCGCGCAAGTACCATGATTCGTGACCAGCTCAATGGCGAATTTAGTGCAATCCATGTCGACGATAAGGCAACTTACGAGCAGATAAAGGAGTATATTAAGATGATCGCTCCCGAGAGGAGTCGCATCGTCAAACTATATAAGGGCGCCGTCCCTATTTTCGATAATTTCGATATTTCGCGTCAGATTAAGAGCCTGTTCGCCAAGTATGTTTCGCTCAAGAAGGGTGCATACCTTATTATTGAGCACACCGAGGCGATGCACGTAATCGACGTTAATAGCGGTAACCGCACCAAAGCCGAGAACGACCAAGAGCATACAGCCCTTGAGGTAAATATGGCTGCTGCCGCAGAGGTGGCCCGCCAACTCCGCTTGAGGGATATGGGCGGTATCGTTATAATCGACTTTATCGACCTGCATAAGGCCGAGAACCGCCAAAAGCTCTACGATACAATGTGTCAGCTGATGGCGGGAGATAGAGCCAAACACACCATTCTGCCCCTTACCAAATTCGGTTTGATGCAGATTACACGACAAAGGGTTCGCCCCGAGGCTATTGCCGAGGCTACCGAGCTTTGCCCCTACTGTAATGGCACGGGTACGGTTGCGCCTACGGTGATGCTCGACGAGCAGATTGAGAATAAGGTTGCATACTATGCCCAAGATAAAGGTATGCGTCACATTACGCTGCGTGTTAGCCCCTATATCGCGGGCTATCTGTCGAAAGGCTTCTGGTCAATCCGCCGCAAATGGCAGTGGCGATATAAATGCCGTATCAAACTTTTTGTAGATCAAAGTATTGGTCTGGCGGAGACCAAATTTTTCGATAAAAAGGGGCATGAAATAGCTTAAAAGGCAACTTGAAAGTGAGCCCGAGTGAAAAAATATTTGCCGCGATAGAGCAGGGAAAACCCTATGCCGCACTGCGCAAGGCACTGAAAAGCAGAACCACGGTCGAGATTACTCGATTGGCTGGCTCTGCTTTTGCCGTATACTCTGCATCGATGGTACGCGCCATGACAGGCGTGCATATCTTTGTGCTGCCCGATAGAGATACGGCGGCCTATGTGTATAACGATATTTCGGCGCTGCTACCCGAGGTTGAGGTGCTGTTCTTCCCTACGGGATATAAGCGCTCAATCCGATTCGGTAAGCCCGATGACTCGGGTATCGTGCAGCGTACGGCGGCCATGAATGCCGTAACCAAACTGCCCAAACGTGGTCGTATGGTGTTGTGTACCTACCCCGATGCGCTGTGTGAGAAGGTTCCTGCCCGTGAAGGCCTGTCGGCTCGCTCATTTAGTATCAAACGTGGCCAACGAATACGTATGGGTAACCTCGAGGAGTCGCTTATGGAACTTGGCTTCGAACGTATGCCCTTTGTCTACGAGCCGGGGCAATACTCCATCCGTGGCGGTATTGTCGATATATTCTCCTACTCGGAGAACCGCCCCTATCGCCTCGATTTCTTCGATGATGATGTGGACTCGATTCGCTTCTTCGATATATCCTCGCAGCTCACAACCGAACGTACCGACTCGGCTGTGATTGTGGCGAATACCTCCTCCGACGAGGGGCGAATTTCGCTTGCACAGTTTGTGGGCGAGGGCGCAACGTGGTGGATGGATGATCTGGATGGAGTTGCTGCGCAGATAGACGAGGTGCGTGTGAAGATGCTCTCCGAGATGGATGAACCTTCGCGTATAGACGAGATGGTTACCAGTGCCAAGCAGTTTGTTGCCGAGACCGAAGAGTGTCGTATGGTGCTGCGCGGAGAGTCCAAATATCGCGCCTGCGAGGAGCGTGTCGATATGTTTACGGCCCCCCAACCGCAGTTTAATAAGCAGTTTGATATGCTTGCCGACGATATTGAGGGTGCCGAGTCCGAGGGCTTTGTCACATGTATCATGTCGGAGAATAAGGCCCAAATCGAACGCTTGCAGAATGTGTTGTGGCAGAATCGCCGCGATGTGAAGTTTACTCCGCTGTATATAACTCTGCACGAGGGCTTTGTCGATGTTGCGGGTCGTGCGCGATACTTTACCGACCACCAAATCTTCGAGCGTTACCACCGTTATAAGCTCCACGGCGAGATTAAACATGACCAACAAATGACCGTGGCCGAGCTCAATGAGCTTAAACTCGGCGACTATGTTGTCCATGTGGACCATGGTGTGGGCGTGTTTGGCGGTATGGTGCAGGACTCGTCGTCGGGTCGCCCCATCGACTACGTCAAACTTGTATATAAGGATGGTGATGTGCTCTTTGTGGGAGTGCACAACCTCCACCGCATATCCAAGTATAAGAGCTCGGATGCAACCCCGCCCAAGATTTATAAGCTCGGTTCGGGTGCATGGCAGAAACTCAAAACGGCAACCAAAACAGCCGTCAAGAATATCGCCCGCGAACTTATCGCCCTCTATGCCAAACGTAAGGCCGAGGGCGGATACGCCTTTGCCCCGGATAACTACCTGATGCACGAGCTCGAAGCTTCGTTCCGATATGAGGAGACCCCCGACCAATATAAGGCTATGGAGGCTGTCAAACGCGATATGGAGTCGGACGAGCCTATGGACCGTCTGGTGTGTGGTGATGTGGGCTTCGGAAAGACCGAGGTGGCTGTTCGCGCGGCGTTCAAGGCTGTGTGTGACTCCAAACAGGTGGCTGTGCTTGTCCCCACAACCCTGCTCTCGCTCCAACACTATCGTACATTCTGCGACCGCCTGAAGGGTATGCCTGTGCGTATCGAGCACTTGAGCCGTACCAAGAGTGCTGCCGAAACACGTCAGGTGTTGGCGGATGTTGAGGCTGGAAAGATAGATATCCTAATTGGTACGCACAAGATTCTCGGCAAGAGTGTCAAGTTCCACGACTTGGGTCTGCTTATCATCGACGAGGAGCAGAAGTTCGGTGTGTCGAGCAAAGAGAAGCTGCGTCAACTAAAGAGCAATGTCGATACGCTGACCCTCACCGCAACCCCCATCCCGCGAACCCTGCAATTCTCGCTTATGGGCTCGCGCGACCTGTCGATAATCAGCACCCCGCCCCCCAACCGCCAACCCATCGTTACCGAGTCGCACGTTTGGAGTGATGAGATTGTCAGCGAGGCTATTGCGGCCGAGCTGGCCCGTGGAGGACAGGTCTACTTTATCCATAATCGTGTGGATGATATCGAGTTTGTTGCAGGACGTATCCGCGAGTTGAGTGGTGCGCGTGTGTGCGTTGCTCATGGACAGATGGCAGCCGATAAGGTCGAGAGCGTCATCATGGACTTTATCTATGGAGAGTATGATGTGCTTGTGGCAACGAGCATCGTCGAGAATGGTATCGACATCCCCAATGCCAATACCATCATCATCGACGGCGCACAGAACTTTGGATTGAGCGACCTGCATCAGCTTCGTGGTCGCGTGGGACGCTCCAATAAGAAAGCATATTGCTACCTGCTCTCGCCCCCTGATGAGCTGCTCAAGGGCGATAGCCGTCGCCGCCTCCGAGCTATCGAGGAGTTCTCCGATCTTGGCTCGGGATTCAATATCGCCATGCAAGACCTCGATATTCGCGGTGCGGGCAACCTGTTTGGTGCCGAGCAGAGCGGATTTATTGCAAACATAGGTTTCGAAACATACCAAAAGATTCTGGCCGAGGCCGTTGCCGAGCTGCGTAGCGAGGGCTACGAGGGTGCCGAACGTCTGGTTGCTCCGGGTACCGACGAGGTGCGCTGGGTGGACGACTGTACCATCGAGACCGACCGCCCCGCAGGCCTGCCCGACAGCTATATCGGTCAGAGCGCCGAGAAACTGCGCCTCTATCGCCAACTCGATGGACTTTCGACCGATGCCCAGCTCGAGAACTTTGCCATGGAGCTCGAAGACCGTTTTGGTCGTATGCCCGAGGAGGTGAGCGAATTGCTCAATGTGGTGCGAGTCCGTAAGGTGTGTGTGGCACTCGGTGTGGAGCGTGCAAAGATCAAAAACGGCCTTATGATTCTCTATTTTGTGGGCGAAAAAGAGTCGCCTTTCTTCAAAAGTGCTGTTTTTAATGCTATTTTGCAGTATATTATGACAAAAAGTGATAAATTTGTACTGCGACAAAACAATAATAAACTGAACTTGTTAGTTAGAAACGTAAAGGACATAGGTGAAGCACATCGCGAGTTGAGCACCATCCGCGCATTTGCGGATGAGGTTTCGCGTGCGATGGGCGGAGGTGTGTCCCGAGCTTAATCATATAGGAACATGAACCTCGCTATTGACATAGGCAACAGCCTGACCAAAGTGGCGCTGTTTGACGGAGAACAGATTGTCGAAACGGTTCGTATCGACCGCGTGAGTGTTGAATTTCTCGAGGAGCTGATGGAGCGTACCCCTGTGCGCCCTACCAAAGCCGTTCTCGCCTCGGTCGCCGATGTGCCCGAAGGGGTAGAGCAGTGGCTCGAGGAGCAGATGGAGCAGTATCTGCGCGTAACGTATCGTACCCGTATCCCTCTGAAAAACCTCTACGCAACGCCCAAAACTCTCGGAGTAGACCGCTTGGCCGCCGCCGTTGCAGCCTCGACCATCTATCCCGGTAGCAATATTCTGGTTGTAGACCTCGGTACAGCTATCACTATCGACATTGTGAATGCCGCGGGTGAGTTCCTTGGTGGTAATATTACGCTCGGAGCCGCCGGCAGATTCCGCGCCTTGCACCAATTCACCGCCAAGCTGCCCCTGCTCGACAAGCCCGAAGAGGTGGCTTCGTTCGGCAATGATACCACAACTGCCATCCAAAGTGGCGTGGTGACCGGTATTGTCTATGAATTAGAGAGTTATATTGCTACCGCTATGGCTCGATATAGCGATTTGAAGATAATTTTTACGGGCGGTGATGCCAATTATTTTGCCAAACGATTGAAAAATGCGATATTTGCAACCGGAGACTTGGTTGTCTTCGGACTAAATACGATTCTGGAGTATAATGCAAAAAATTAGATATACACTACTTGCTGTGTTGGCGATGCTTGTTGGTATTGCCCCTCTGCGTGCGCAGGAGGGTAGCCTCAATGCGTTCTCGCCCTACACCTTCTATGGCGTGGGTAACCTGTCAACCTCGAACGGCGCTTCGTTCGATGGTATGGCTGGAGTGGGCGTTGCCTTCCGCAGCTATATGAAAACCAACCTTGTAAACCCGGCGGCATTCAGCTCCGCCTCGCGTAACTCGATGGTTATGGAGGTGGGTATTACCGGCTCGAATGTGTATAGCCGTCAGTACGATGCCGCGGGCAATAAACTCAAAAGCTCGGATAACTCGTTCAACTTCAGCAATGTGTCGGTCATGTTACCCCTGGTGCCGAAGCTCGGACTCGGATTCAGCGCAAAGCCGTACAGCTCGGTCGGATACAAGACTCGTAGATATGACAACTCCGAGGATGTGATTGCCGACCTCGGCTCGGTGCTCTATGAGTATATGGGCGAGGGAAATATCACCCAGATGAAGCTTGGCTTGGGTTGGGAACCTGTTAAGAATCTCTCGATTGGCGCCGAGGCAGTCTTCTACCACGGAATCATCGAGCGTAATTATAGCGCAACCATCGAGTCGTTTGTGGGTAATGGCCAATATGGCAGCCTGAACGCCTCGTCGACCGAGCGACTCAACCGCTTCAGTGGTAACTTCGGTGTGCAGTGGAATATCCTCTCGAGCGAGAAACACCGCCTTACCATGGGTGCAACGTACAACCTCGGTTGCAGACTCAAGTCTCAAAGTGTGGACTATATCCCCTCGGGCAATGTCTTTGGCGACTCGGTGCGTTTCGAAACACCCTCGTCAAGATTTCGTCTGCCTCAAGGTGTTAGCGCAGGTCTGTTCTATCACCGCGAGACATGGGGCGTGGGAGTCGACTATGAGTGGTGGAATTGGGGTGTTAATAGCTACGATGCCGCTAATGATGTGGCCTATCGAGATACCCATACCATCCGTGTCGGCGCACTCTATACCCCCAGCCGTTTTGATGTCCGCAACCCGTTGAAGCGCTTTACCTACAAGGCCGGCTTCCGCTATGGCGACAGTTATATCGTTAAGAATGGCTACCACATGAGCGAAAAAGCGGTCAGCCTCGGAGTCGAAATTCCGTTTAAGACCATGAAGGTGTCAAACCTCAATTTGGCGGTCGAATATTGCTGGAGAGGTACTCTGCAACACAATTTAATCAAGGAGAACTACGTTAAAGTAGCAATAGGTGTACTATTCTTCGGAAGCGATTTTGATTATTGGTTTGTGAAAAAGAAATTTAAATGATAAATTTGCACTCTCAAACAACTCATTACACGAACAATAAAACAGCAAAACTTAATATGAAAATGAATCTTATCAAGACCATTGTTGCCGCATGTGCAACCGTAATGGCTGTGTCGTCTGTTTCGGCTCAAGCTTATTTGGAGGACCCCCGCTATGGTAACTCGCCCGAGGAGCGTAAAGAGAACGTAATGACTCTGAACAGCTTCAACGACTACGTTACCACCAAGGATTATGACAACGCTCTCAAACAACTCAACATCCTGTTGGTGAAAGCTCCTAAAGCTACCGTAAACCTCTACATCCGTGGCGCAATGATTTACAAAAACAAAATCCAACGCGCAACTTCGGTTGACCAAAAAGGCGCTTACGTGGATTCGCTGATGCACCTCTATGAGTTGCGTTGTGTGAACTTCCCCGACTACAAGAGCAAAGATGGTCGTGACATGGGCGCAGGTTACACCTCGCAAATCATGGCTACCGAGTATGCAAAGTTCAAAGCTGCAGATAGCGAGGGTGTTCGCAAATACTACCTCAACGCAATGGCAATGAACAACTATGATGTTCCTTCGTCGTTCGCTCTTAACTTCTTCAACGAGCTGGTTGAGGACTACAAGAACGATGAGGTTGAGGCTGATATGATTCTTGGTGAGTACGCCAAAATCGAGAATATCGTAAACTCGGCACCCCAAGAGGAGAAAGAGTCGTTCGAGGCTCTGTTCGCAAGTAGTGGTGCTGCAAACTGCGATAACCTTGAGGCTATGTACAAAGATAAATTCGCTGCAAACCCCAACGACGCAGAGATGGTTGCTAAAGCTTACGGTCTGATGTCGCGCGCAGGTTGCACCAGCGACCTCTACATCGCTATCGCAGAGAAGAACTACGAGCTCGCTCCTTCGGCTGATATCGCAATCCGTCTGGCTTCGATTTTCGAGAACCGCAAAGAGTACGACCGCGCTCTGAAATACCTCAATGCTTCGCTCGCAACCGAGGAGAACCCCGAGGCTAAAGCAAACCTCTATGTTCGTGTAGCTGCTTCGGAGCTCGGCGCAAACCGCGCTTCGGGTGCAGGTCAAGCTGCTCGTGAGGCAATCGCACTCAATAGCGAGAACGGTTATGCATACCTGATGCTGGCTCAAGCATACGTTATCTCGGCTTCGAGCTGCCAAGGTATCGCAGGTCAAGCTATCTATTGGGTTGTGACCGACGTTCTGTCGAAAGCACGCGCCCTGTTTGCTGACGATGCTGCTCAAATCGCCAACATCGACTCGCAAATCGCAAGCTACCGTGCACACTTCCCCTCGAACGAGGAGTGCTTCTTCAACGGTCTTTCGGAGGGTCAAAGCTACACCGTTAAGTGTGGTTGGGTTAATGTGAACACCGTTGTTCGCCCCCGCAAGTAATTTATGATAGAACACTTTGAATAGAGTTCGAGTATATATCAAACAAACAGTGGTAGCACTTCTCACTTTGGGAAGTGCTATCTTGCTGTATTCGTGTTCGGGACGCGAGCAGAAACAGGATGATAACGAGACCCTGCTTACACAGCAGAGTGACTCGCTGACCATCATCCAAACGGCCGAGGGTAAACGTGACTATGTCTTCGAAACCCCGCTTATGGAGCGCTATGAGCTTGCCCGCGAACCATATATGGAGTTCCGCAAAGGTATCGAGATAACCACCTTCGATGACTCGACCGGACTCGAAGCTTCGCACCTTGTGGCCGACTATGCCATCTTCTTTGAGAAACGCGAATTGTGGGAGGCTAAAGGTAATGTCGTTGCGAAAAATGTCGATGGCCAGGTGCTCTATACCCAACAACTCTTCTGGAACCAAAAGACCCACCGCATCTACTCCAATGTAGACTCAAAGGTGGTGCAGGGCGATGACGTGTTTATCGGCGAGGGCTTTGAGTCGGATGACCGCTTCGAGAAGTGGTCGTTCCGCAAGTTTACGGGTAAGCTGACCGTCGATACAGCCGTTACCGAAGAGCCTGATTCGACCGCCGTGGTCGCTGCCGATTCTGTAAAAGTGGGGGAGGTGAAATAGATGATTCTGAACTACATAGCGGTAATTGTTGCGATGCTGATGCTCTCGGCATTCTTCTCGGGTATGGAGAGCGCTTTTGTGAGTGCTAACCGCCTGCGCCTTGAGCTCGACCGCAAACAATCGCCCGTTCTGAACTTCTGTGCCGGAATTTTCACACGCCATAGCAGCCAATACCTTACCACAATGCTCGTTGGTAACAACATTACACTTGTGGTCTACTCGCTGTTTGTCTCCAAACTATACTTTACCATAACGCAATCGGAGTCGGTGTTGGTCGAAACCCTGCTGGCTACCATTGTTGTGATTTTCCTTGCGGAGTTTATTCCCAAGGCGCTCGTTCTGCGTAGCCCCAACCTCTACCTTCGTAATCTGGCATGGCTGGCATTTGTGTTCTATGTGCTGCTCTTCCCGATAGCCAAACTCACAACATGGTTCTCGATAGGTGTTATGCGCCTGTTCGGGGGCAAGGTCGATGACGCCCCTATCAAGGCGTTCGCACGTCAGGATTTGGAGGATATTGTCGAAGATATTGTCGAGGATAATGCAAGCGAAGAGAACGAAGAGGAGAATGAGATAAAGATGTTCCAAAATGTGCTCGATTTCCCGGACCTCAATGTCCGAGATTGTATGGTGCCGAGAGTGGATATCGAGGCTGTGTCGCTGGCCGATGGCATAGATGTACTGCGAGCCAAGTTCGAACAGAGCAAATACTCTCGAATCTTTGTGTGGGATGGCTCGATTGATAATATCGTCGGTTATGTCCATATCAAGAGCCTCTTTGTGAACCACAATACCCTGCGTGAGGCGATGATGCCGGTGAGCTATGTGCCCGAATCGATGAGAGCACAGGCCCTTATGGCTCAATTTATCAAACGCCATACGTCAGTGGCCGTGGTGCTCGACGAGTTTGGTGTTACGGCGGGTATAATCTCGCTGGAGGACCTGTTGGAGGAGATTTTCGGTGAGATTGAGGATGAACACGACTCGCAAGAGTTTATCGAAAAGGAGCTTGGCGAGGGCGAATATCTGTTGTCGTGTCGCCTTGAGGTTGAGTACCTTAACGAGAAATATGGATTCGATATTCCCGAGAGCGATGAGTACGATACGTTGGCCGGTTATGCCATCTACCTGAACGGTGGTATACCACGCACGGGACAGAAAATTGAGAGCCCCGAGGTTGGTATCAACATCGTAAAAAGCACCTCGTCGAGGGTTCTGCTGGCCCGAGTTCGCAAGATAGGTTGAAAATATTAAGATATAGCGCACTAATATCACAGAAAATTACTATATTTGCTGTCTGTTTTGAATAGCGCAAAAGATTAACTTGCAATTAAGAAACAAGAAACAAAATAAATCATAACAAAAATGGCAACATTAAACACTTTGAGAACCAAAGGAGGCGTATTCCTTATCGTAGTTATCGCTGTTGCACTCGTTGCATTCCTGCTGGGTGACCTCTCGTCGCTGGGCGGTGGCTATAACTCGAAAAAAATGCGCGTTGGAACCATCAATGGCACCAACATCAACTACATTGAGTTTTTGACCGAGACCGAGAACACTACCAATGTTCTCCAAACCCTCTATGGTCAATCGGCACTCCAACAAGATCAACTCGAGCAAGTACGCCAAAGCGTATGGGAGAGCATGATTATCAAAAATGCTTACGTTCCCGGCTTCAAGAAGCTTGGTCTTACCGTAGGTGACGCCGAGATGGTGGATATGAGCAAAGGTCAATTCATCTCGCCCATCGCTCGTAACGTGTTCGCTAACCCCCAAACCGGTGCGTATGACCCCGCCGTACTCCAAAACTTCGTTTCGAGCATCGAGTACAACGCCGCATACCAACCCGTATGGAGCTAC
Source organism: Rikenellaceae bacterium (assembly GCA_045632975.1). GTDB lineage: Bacteria > Bacteroidota > Bacteroidia > Bacteroidales > Rikenellaceae > UBA940. The sequence goes on along the minus strand of JAZQXR010000100.1, from coordinate 6,820 downwards.
CTGACCGACCAAATGGAGAGCGAGCGCCTTATGTCGAAATATGTTGCGCTGGTTCAAGCCGGTGTTAACGTAAACTCGCTGGAGGTTGCTTCGGCTATGCGCATGAATGGCGCTAACTACAACGCCGAGTATGCATTCAAATCGTACTCTTCGATTGCAGATTCGTTGGTTAGCGTAAGCAAGAGCGAGATCAAGAAATATTACGACGAGAACAAAGAGTCGTTCAAACAAAAGGCTTCGCGCGACATCGAGTACGTAGTATTCAACCTGCTCCCCTCGGCCGAGGATTACAAAGAGGCTTCGGAGCGTATCGACGAGATTGCTGCCGAGTTCGCTGCTGCCGAGGATGCTGCACAATATGCTGCACTCAACTCGCAAGGCAACACCAACTTTGCATACGTTACCGTTGACGCTCTTCCCTACAACTTCCAATCGCTCGTAGGCAAGAACAAACAACCTATGTATGGCCCCGTTCTCGAGAACGATGTTTATACCATCGCTCGCGTGGCTGGTACCAAAATGGAGCCCGACACCCTGGCTGCTAAACACATTCTGATTGCTGCCGGCAAACAAGCTACCGCTGATAGCATCGTTAAAGCGCTCAAAGGTGGTGCTTCGTTCGAGGCTCTGGCTTCGCAATACTCGCTCGACCCCACCGTTGACCTCGGCCGCTTCGCTCCCGAGCAAATGGTTTCGGAGTTCGCAGACGCTTGCGTTGCCGCAAAAGTTGGCGAGATTTTCACCGTGGATAGCCAATTCGGTACCCACATTGTGAACCTCACCTATAAGACCAAACCCGTTGAGAAGGTTAAAGTTGCTACCGTTATTTATAACGTAGAGCCCAGCGCAACCACCCAACAAGCAGTTTACACCGAGGCTCGCACCTTTGTTGAGAAAGCAGGCCAAGGCTATGAGAACTTCAGCAACGCTGTTGCTGAGATGGCTCTCGCTCGTCGTATGGCAACCATCGCTTCGACCGATCGTGGCGTGAATGGCCTGAACGACGCTTCGGCTGTTAGCCGTTGGGTATTCAATGGCGAGGTTGGTGATGTATCGCCCATCCTCGATGTTGATGGTGGCGACTACCTCGTAGCTGTTATCAAAGAGGTTCGTGAGGAGGGTTATGCTCCCGTTGAGAAAGTATCGAGCCGTATCGAGACTCGCGTTCGCAATGAGAAAAAGGCCGAGATGATTGAGGCCGAGTTCGCAGGTAAAGAGACTCTTGGTGCTCTTGCAGCCGTTGAGGGTGTTAAAGAGGGTACTGCAGAGGACGTAACCTTCGGTTCGTTCTATGTTCCCGGTGTAGGTATGGAGCCTAAATTTATCGGTGCTGTATGCGTTAGCGCACCCAACCTGCTCTCGAAACCCGTTGTAGCTGCCGGTGGCGTGTACGTATTCAACGTGAAAGATAAAAACGCTGTGGAAATCAACGAGGCTGACGAGCAAGTTCGCCTTGAGTCGATTGCCGAGTCGTACATCACCGAGCGTCTGTCGCAAGCTCTCGATGAGGAGAGTGTAGTGGTTGATAACCGCGTGAAATTCTTCTAATAGAACACCATACTAAAAGAGAGTGCCAACCCATGCGGGTTGGCACTCTCTTTTTTGTCGAACGAAACCGAATAGTAGACTACTTTTGAGCCTTGAAGATGGCGCGTGCACGTCCGTTTTGGGTCAGCATCAACTTGTCGCCCTCAATCGAGTATCCGTCTGCCGAGCCGATGATTTGCAGGAACATATCCTCTCGCTCTTGATTGGGGCACATTGCTTTGGTCGAGCCCATGTTGCTCACCTCGATTTTGCCCTTGTTCTCGGTGATTGTGCCGAAATAGCTGTTGCAATCAGCCACGCCACTGAAGCTGGTGCCATCGATGATAAAAGTGTAACCCTCGGCGTCGGGGGCGATGGTGGTGTTGGTGCCGTTGATGTCGAGCATCACAGCTTTCCATGTTGTACCGCTCAAATCGGCGCCATTGCTTGCTGCTTTGCGACAAGGACAACAAGCTGCGGTCATCACGGCTGTGGTGGCTACGATAGTTGCTGTTTTGAAGTTCATAATGGTCTATTTTTTGTAAATATGATATTTATTGCGTTACTTTGCACCGTCAAAAACAGTACAAAGATATGTCATCTACACTAATAGTCATACTGCTGGCGATATTTTTTGTCGCTTTTTTTGTGGTCGGAATGTCGCTTACGCTGATTTTCAAGGGACATAACATTGATTCCGAAATTTCGACCAACAAGCATATGAAGGAGCGCGGTATCACATGTGCCGTTCAGGAGCATGCTGCGGCCGATAGTGCCTCGTGTGATAAGTTGTGTGGTGATAATAGCTGTTTCACTTGCGATAAGAATGAGTCGAGTAGCCGTGTTAAACATGGCAAAAAACCGGAATAAACCGCATAATTAGAATATACCTTAAAGTCTATGGCCGAGCTTCACACTTGTGTGACTCGGCCAATTTTGTTGTCTAAATTGAATAACAAAGGCCTATCCTTTTTGGGGGATAGGCCTTTGCTTGTTTAGAGCAGGAAGCTATTAGAGAGTTGTGAGCTTCATGTTGCGCCACAGAACTTTGATGCCACCGCCATCGTGTACTTGGAGTGCGATACGACCTTTGCCTTGACCGATAATCTCGTCGGTAAGTTCAACCATCTCAACGCCATTGAGCCAAGTTTGTACCTTGTCGCCCTCTACGCGTACGCGGATGGTGTTCCACTCGCGTGCTTTGAGTACGTTCTCTTTCTCGTCCTCGATTTGAGCCAACCAACCACGACCGTACGACTCGAAGATACCGCCGGTGTCTTGACCTTTGGGAGCAACCTCTACTTGCCAGCCGCTAACTTTGGCCTCACCCTCGATAATCGAGCGGAAGAAGAGACCCGAGTTGCCGTTAGCAACTTGTTTGAACTCTGCGGTCAGATCGAAGTTGTCGTAGTAAGCGCGAGTAGCCAGATAGCCATATTTTTTCTCTTTGCCGCTCTCGATGAGAAGCTCGCCATTTTTAGTTACCGAAGCCTCGATGTCTCCGAATACCTCCCAGCCGTGAGTGTTCTCGCCGTTGAACAGAACAACCTCTTTGCCGGCTTTGCGGGGCAGCTCTTTAATCTTGATGTTGCGGAACGATGCGGGATAACCGTGGTCTTGCAGACAGATTACACCTTTTTGAGCCAGACCATACTCGGGAGCCATGGTCCATTTGCCGCTGTTTTTACGCTCGAACCAGTCGTCGGTCCATGCGTCGAACTCAACCATCTTCACGTCGTTCATCCAGTAGGTAACGTGACCATTGTCGAACTCGATAACCGAGTTGTTCCACTCGCCTTGGGGGTTCATAATCGAATCGCGAACGTCGAAGTCGGGCAGATACATAGCGTAATCTACACCGCAACGTTGCCATTGCTCGAGTTTGATGGGGTCGTTAGCCTCTTCCCAACCTTTGTCGTCGATAAGTTGGTACTCGGGGCCGGTAACATAAGGTACGGCAAAGGTGGGACGCTCAACAACGTGGTAGAGCATACCGCTGTTGCCACCTTTCGAGAGTTTCCAATCCCACGAGAGAATGAAGTTCTCGAATTGTTGACGGGTTACCATGTAACCGCTCTCGTCGCTACCCGAGCCAGCAGCTTGGATGCAACCGTCAACCACGGTCCAGTTGTGAAGTTCGGTGCCGTTGTAATCTTTCCAGCAATCGAGGCTCTCGCCGTCGAACAGAAGTTGCCAACCCTCGGCTACCTCTTGCTCGGTGAGGGTGTTGTGTTTCTCGCAGCAGCAACCTACGGTAGCAGCAGCCATAGCACCCATCATCATCAATTTTGCAGTAGTTTTCATAATGTTTATAGATGTTTGTGTTTGAGATTTATCACTCTTATACCCACAAAGTTAATTATTTGGTCTAAATGTTCCAAATTACCCACGATTTTTCGGCTTGCTCGCGCAACATCTCCTCTCCGCAAACCACCTTTGCCCCATGCTCTGCACCCATCGCCATAAAGCGTGTTACGGCAGGGTTGTAAACGATGTCGAACAGTCGGTGCTCCGCCGTTAGACACGAGTAAGGGATGTCGGGTGCACCCTCCACTTTGGGATACATGCCAAGTGGCGTGGTGTTTATGACAAGCTTGTGCGATGCGATTATCTCCTCGGAGAGCTCCTCGTAAGCGATGGCTTCGGCCGAGTGCTTGCGCGATACGAGTGTGTACTCTATGCCTCTTATACGCAGTGCCTCGCGCACCGCTTTCGAAGCCCCTCCACTGCCCAATACAAGGGCCTTGTAGGGCTTGCCGCCTGTCAGACGGTCAATTGTGACCCCGGCACCATAGAGGTCGGTATTGTAGCCATGGAGCTTGCCACTCTCCACCTTAACGCAGTTCACGGCTCCGATTCGCGTCGCCTCATCGCTGATGGTATCGAGGTAGGGGAGAATCTGCTCCTTGTAAGGGATTGTCACGTTGAAACCCTCGAGCTCGGGATTCTGCTCCAATACATCACGAATCTGTTCGATACACTCCAGGTCGAAGTTCAGATATAGGCACTCGCCAGAGCAGCCCAAAGCCTCGAACTTTGCGGCAAAATAGCTTGCCGAGAACGAGTGGCCGAGTGGGTGTCCTATCAGTCCGAACTTACGCATATCGATTGAGCGGGTCTATTTCTTTGCCGAGGCGATAATCTGTTGGCACTCCTCGAGAGTGAGCGCCTCGGGACTCTTGCCACGGGGAATTTTGTAGTTCTTGCCGGCGCTTGCGATGTAGGCTCCGTAACGACCATTCTTTACCACGATGTCACAGCCCTCAAATGTCTTGATGGGGGTGTTGGCCTTGGATGCGGCGTTGCGACTCTCTGCGATAATCTCGCATGCACGCTCGTAGGTTACGGTGTATGGGTCATCCTTCTTGCCGAGCGATACGAACTTGCCCTCGTAACGAACATAGGGACCGAACTTGCCGATGTTTACAACAATCTCCTCGCCGTTCAGCTCGCCCAATGTGCGGGGCAACGACAACAGCTCCAAAGCCTCCTCCAGAGTGATGCTCGCAACGAGCTGACCCTTCTTCAGACTTGCATAGCGGGGTTTATCGCCCTCTGCGCCGTCGATTTGAACCATAGGGCCGAACTTGCCGATGCGTGCCGATACTTGCATGCCGGTCTTGGGGTCGATACCGAGGATACGAGGTTGGTTGGTGCTGGTGGCTTGCGACTCGAGTGCGCTCTCCACCGAAGCGTGGAATCCGCCATAGAAATCGGCAATCATCTTCTCCCACTCGACATTGCCCTCGGCAATCTTATCGAACTCCTTCTCGACATTGGCCGTGAAGTTGTAGTCGAGGATGCCAGCGAATTGGGCCTCGAGGTAGTCGTTTACGAGCATACCAATATCGGTGGGCAGCAGACGGTTCGACTCCTTGCCGACCTTCTCGCTCATGGTTTTCTCGGTGATTTTGCCACGTTTCAGGGTCAGTTGAACATACTCGCGTTTTACACCCTCGCGGTTTTGCTTAACCACATAGCCGCGGGTGATGATGGTCGAGATGGTGGGGGCGTAGGTTGACGGACGACCGATACCCAGCTCCTCGAGCTTCTTGACGAGCAGAGCCTCGTTGTAGCGCCATGGTGCTTGGGTGAATCGTTGGGTTGCAATCATCGACTCCGACTCCATCTTTTCGCCTGCATTGAGGCTGGGGAGAGTTGTTGCGGTATCCTCGCCCTCGTCGTCGGTCGACTCGGTGTATAGCTTCATGAAACCATCGAACACGATGCTCTCGCCAACAGCCGTAAAGAGTTTGTCCGAACAATCCGAGGCGATGGTAATGGTTGTTTTGTTGAGCTCGGCAGCGGCCATTTGCGAAGCTACGGTACGCTTCCAAATCAGCTCATAGAGTCGTTTCTCGGCGGGGGTACCCTCAATCTCGCGGTTCTCAAAGTAGGTGGGGCGGATGGCCTCGTGAGCCTCTTGAGCGCCTTTTGATTTGGTTTTGAAGTTGCGCGACGATGCGTACTCTGCACCAAACAGCTCGCCAATCTCCTTTTTGGCAGCGCCGATAGCCAGATTAGAAAGGTTTACCGAGTCGGTACGCATGTAGGTGATAAGTCCCGCCTCGTAGAGTTTTTGGGCAATCGACATGGTTTGCGACACCGACATATTGAGTTTACGTCCTGCCTCTTGTTGCAGGGTCGAGGTTGTGAACGGAGGAGCGGGCACACGAGTGATAGGTTTGGTCTCGCACTTGGTTACGTTGAAGTTTGCCTTGGCGCACTCCGCAAGGAATGCCTCGGCCTCCTCGCGTGTAGCGAACTTATGGTTCAACTCGGCATTGACCAGCGCTTTGTTGGGGTCCGAAGCGGCAAAGAACTTGGCAGTCACACGGTAGTATTCGGTGCTTTGGAAGTTCATAATCTCGCGCTCGCGCTCCACAATCAGTCGCACGGTAACGCTCTGTACGCGACCTGCCGACAATTGGGGTTTAACCTTCTTCCACAGCAGCGGCGACAGCTCGAAACCCACCAAACGGTCCAGAATACGTCGAGCCTGTTGGGCATTGACAATATCCATGTTTACGCTACGGGGCTCCTCGATAGCTTTGAGGATGGCTCCTTTAGTAATCTCGTGGAACACAATACGATTGGTCTTCTCCGCCGGCAATCCGAGCACTTGTGTCAGGTGCCACGCGATAGCCTCTCCCTCGCGGTCTTCATCGGATGCGAGCCACACTTTGGCGGCTTTCTGTGCCATGTCGGTCAGCTCGGCAACGAGTTTTTTCTTATCGGCCGAGATCTCGTATTTGGGTTCGAATCCCTTTTCGATGTCGATACCCAAACCCTT
>JAZQXR010000099.1:0-35000 GCA_045632975.1 Rikenellaceae bacterium | reverse complement strand
TGTGTTGTAAAAAGTTTGCAAATATAATAAAAGTTACTACCTTTGTATTGCATCGGATCAGAGTCCGACTAATGAGCCTTTGCTCGTTAGGATCCGGTGCCGTGCTTTACATTGTTGCGACCGATGGGATTTCCCCTTCGGTCGCTCTTTTTTATAGGGAGAGATGGAGTGCAGATAGCGGAGCTTGGCAATTTAGGCTGGATTAGGAATCTTTATTTTTTAGGTTAGGGTTAGTAGTTTTAGTGTGAGTGTGGCGTGCTGTTAGGTTTCTGCGGGTGCATAGATTGTCTATTTGGCGTATTATATTGTCTGAAAATCATGTTTAATTGTAGTTGGATGTGGCTGATATGCGAAAAAAGCATTTTTGGAGTAAAAAATATTGCAAAAAGTTTGTAGATATAATAAAAATCACTACCTTTGTATCGCACATGAGAGGTAAATCTTATACCTTTGCAGAAGGGCTTTCGGACGGCTCTTCAATTCCGTACCTTTCGTGTGTAAGCGGAATTTTATTCCGTGCTTTATATATAAAGCGAGCGACCGTGGATGCCATTCTCCGCGGTCGCTCATCTTTTATGGGTGTGCCGCTTATTTGTTTGGTATGGTTATTTATTTTACCTTTGTAAGAAAAGAGAGATTTTTATGAATCCTATTGATGGCAAACAAATATATCGTGCGACGATTATCGGAATGATTGTCAATATTGTGCTGACGGTATTAAAGTTTTTTGCCGGAATTGTCGGACGCAGCTCGGCTATGGTTGCCGATGCGATTCATTCGGCTTCGGATTTTGCGACTGATATTGTGGTGCTGGCCTGTGTGAAGATTGCTTCGAAGCCCAAGGATGCAACCCACAACTATGGTCATGGCAAGTTTGAGACGATGGCGACGCTGATGATTGGCATTGCGCTGGCGGTGGTTGCGGTTGGCATCTTTGTGGACGGTGCTCGCAATATAGAGCGTGCTGTGAGTGGCGAGATTTTGCCTCGCCCCGATATTATTGCGTTCTATGCGGCTGCTCTCTCGATTTTGGTTAAGGAGTTGCTGTTTTGGTATACGGTATCGGTGGCTCGTCGAACATCGAGCTCGGCGCTGAAGGCTAATGCTTGGCACCATCGTAGTGATGCGCTCTCGTCCGTGGCAACGCTTCTTGGTGTGGGTTGTGCGCGTTTCCTGGGAGAGCAGTGGCGTATTCTTGACCCGATTGCGGCTATTGCTGTTGCCGCGCTTATTGTTAAGGTGGCAATTGAACTTATGAAGCCTGCTCTTGACGAGTTGTTGGAGCGCTCATTACCTGCCGATGTCGAGGAACAAATACTCGCTATAATATCGTCGGAACCAGCTGTTTCCAAGCCCCATAACCTTCGTACACGTCGTATCGGCCGCGCAATAGAGATTGATTGTCATATTCGTTTGGATGGGGCGCTATCTGTGGTGGAGTCGCATGAAATCACCCGTCGTATAGAGGGTTGCTTGCGAGAGAAGTATGGTGAGGGGACTATTATTATGTTGCATGTAGAACCCATCAAGTAAGAAATTGTCTAACAAGGCTCTTTTGTCATCTGCCTTGCCCTCGAAATATCCAAAAGCCTGTCTAACCGAAAGTTAGACAGGCTCTTTTTTATATACCTGTGATTTTCTTAATCTCGTTGAGTTTCATCAGAGCCTCGAGAGGCGTTAGTGAGTTGATGTCGAGGCCGCGAATCTGGTCACGAATCTGAATCAGCACCGGGTCTTCGAGTTGGAACATGCTCAATTGAATATCCGGAACGGCATCGCTGCGCTTGCCCGCAGATTTGCTCTCTTTTGCAGACGAAACTCCGATAGCAGCCTTGCCAAATCCGTTGAGCAGTTGCTCGGCACGTTGAACAACGCTCTTGGGCATACCTGCAATTCGGGCAACATGCACACCGAATGAGCGCTCCGTGCCACCTTGTGTGAGTTTGCGCAAGAAGACAACGGTTTTGCCAACCTCCTTGACCGCGACATGGTAGTTGTGGATGCGTTGCATGGTGTCGCTCATTTCGTTCAGCTCGTGATAGTGCGTTGCAAAGAGGGTTTTGGGTCTTGCCGAAGGATTGTTGTGGAGATACTCCACCATGGCCCATGCGATGGCGATACCGTCGTAGGTACTTGTTCCTCGGCCAATTTCGTCGAGCAGCACCAGACTGCGATCCGAAATGTTGTTCAGAATGCTTGCCGACTCAAGCATCTCGACCATGAATGTCGATTCGCCTTGCGAAATGTTGTCGCTCGCTCCCACGCGGGTAAACACCTTGTCGACAATACCAATTCGGGCCGAACGTGCAGGTACAAAGCAACCCATCTGTGCCATCAGTACTATTAGGGCTGTTTGGCGCAGAATCGCACTCTTACCCGACATATTGGGGCCGGTAATCATCATTATCTGTTGGCTCTCGTTATCGAGATAGAGGTCGTTGGGAATGTACTCGTCACCCACGGCCAGCAGTCGCTCGATTACGGGGTGTCGGCCGTCACGGATGTCTATTGTGAGGCTCTCATCGAGCTGTGGGCGACAGTAGTTGTTCTCCGCGGCAACGGTAGCAAACGAGTGTAGCACATCGAGTGTAGCTATGATGAGTGCGTCGCGTTGCAGTTGTGCGAGGATGGCGCATAGTGACGCAACAAGCTCGTTGTAGATGCGTCCCTCGATGATAAGGATTCGCTCCTCGGCACCGAGAATCTTCTCCTCGTACTCTTTGAGCTCTGGGGTTATGTATCGTTCGGCATCCTTGAGTGTTTGTTTGCGAACCCACTCGGCGGGAACCTTGTCGCGGTGGGTGTTGCGTACTTCGATGTAGTAGCCGAAAACGTTGTTGTAGCTGATGCGGAGCGATGGAATACCGGTCTGCTCGCTCTCGCGTCGTTGAATCTCGCATAGTACCTCCTTGCCATGACCCGCAATGCGGCGCAAATCGTCCAGCTCTGCATCTACGCCATCGGCTATGACTCCGCCTTTGGCAATCTGATTGGTCTCGGGGTCGGGGTAGAGCTCGCGTGCAATGCGCTCACGGGCCTCTGTACACAGCTCCAAACGCGACGTGTAAGCCGCAAGGTGCTCGTTTGTGGCACATACTCGGGTAATCTCTTCGACTGCTTCGAGCGAACTTTTGAGCTGAATTAACTCTCGGGGGAGAATCCTTCCCGTAGCGATACGTCCTGCCAATCGCTCCAGGTCGCCAATAAGCGCTATCTGTTCGCCGAGTTGCTCCTTGAGTGTAACATCTTCACACAAATCCTCGACTATATCCAATCGGCCATTGAGTTGCTCGGGGCATTTGATGGGCATGGCAATCCATTGACGCAACAGACGTCCGCCCATGGGCGAGAGTGTTCGGTCGAGTACGCTCAATAGCGAACCGCGTCCCGAAGGGTTGTTGCTGCCGAGTAGCTCAAGGTTGCGGATGGTGAACTTGTCAACCCACACATATTTGTCGGCGTCGATACGCGAAATACCTCGAATGTGGCCCGTCGAGCGGTGCTCGGTGAACTCCAAATAGTAAAGAATCGCACCCGCGGCCGAGATACCGTCACAGAGGTTGTCCACACCATAGCCTTTGAGGTTGGCTACCTCAAACTGCTCGCACAACTTGCGGCGGTTAATCTCCTCCGAGAATATCCATTCATCGAGCTGATATGTGTAGTATGTACCTCCGAAATTCTCGCGGAATGTGGCCTCGTGTCCACGTTGGAAGATGACCTCTTTGGGTGCAAAGTTAGCGAGCAGTTTATCTACATAGGTGGCCGAGCCTTGTCCCATGTAATACTCGCCCGTGGAGATGTCCAGAAATGCGACACCTACCTGTTTGCGGCCGAAGTAGACCGAAGCCAAAAAGTTGTTCTCCTTGCTGTTGAGTACGTTTGAACTCAATGAAACACCCGGTGTGACCATCTCGACCACACCACGTTTGACAATGCCTTTGACCGACTTGGGGTCTTCGAGTTGCTCGCATATAGCCACTCGTTCGCCGGCACGCACCAACTTGGGCATGTAGCTCTCTACGGCGTGGTAGGGGAAGCCCGCCATCTCGATATGGGCGGCAGCTCCGTTAGCACGACGAGTGAGCGCGATACCGAGTATCGCGCTCGCTTTGACTGCGTCTTCGCCGTATGTTTCGTAGAAATCACCCACGCGGAACAGCAATATAGCGTCGGGGTGGGTGGCCTTGATGGAGTAATATTGCTTCATCAAGGGTGTTTCCGTTCTCTTCTTATCGGCTGCCATTAGAAGTTAAAGCTGCTGCTGCGGCTTGACGAACCGTAGCTTTGGGGTGTTGCAAAGATGTTTACAGCTTGTTGTTTATCTTCGCGTGCTTTGACGGTTGCTTGGTCTTTGAGTGTGATTTTGATAAGGCGAGCCTCGGGGTTGTGAGTTACGGTAGCCGATTTCGATGCTTTGACGCTCAAGTTGGTTTTGCAATCAACATCCACAACGGCGGTATCCGATGCGGTAATCTTCATGGCACCGTTCGAAGCAACTCCTACGGTCGATGTACCTTTGGCAGTGATTTTTGCACTCTCGGCAGCGAACTCTGCGATGGCGATTCGCGAAGTGCCACCTGCGGTAAGTGTCAGACTCTTTGCCGAACCACCCAGGGTTACCGACGAAGTGCCCGAAGCCGAAACTGCAAGTGTGCGGGCTTGTACGGCTGCAATTACATTGGTGCTGCCCGAAGCCGAAACCTTAACGGCGCCTTTGCCTACAAAGTTTACGTTCGAGGTGCCCGAAACCGAAACCGATGCGCCGATTTGGTTGTCAAGGCCGTCGCCATTGAAAATAGCATTGCTCGAAGCACTCACGGTCAGCTTATTGGCCATGCCACAAACGCTTGCACTTGCCGAATTGTTCAGTACAAAGAGCGCCTCGCGTGCGGTAATCTCACCTTTGTAGCCCGAGGTGTCCGAAATCTTCATAGTGAGTTTGCCAGTCGAAATTCGAGCGTCCAGAGTGCTTGCATCCTCCAGACGGAATACCAGCTCACTACCCTCAATCAGCTCGGCCGAAGTTGCATTGACACCACCGGCAAATGTGTAGCTCGCAAAGTTGCGGTCGATATAGATGGTAGGGGGTACGGCGTTGGTTGTGCGCAACATCTTCTTGGCTCCACGAGCGTACGAAATGTTCAGCTGTTTGCCTTTTATCTCGGTCGAAATGTATTTGGCAATCGCCTCGTCGTATACGATTTTGATATTGTTGCGATATTGGTCCGACATAACAACGCGGAAATCGCCCTCGATACTTACCTCGGTAGTGGCGGCGCGTGTAAACTCCTTGGTTACCTCTGCTGCCGAAGCCATTCCTACAATGAAAAGGCTTGCAATCAGCATTAAAATACTCTTTTTCATACTCTTATGGTTTTGTAGTTGTTTATATACCTAACAATAAACCTGAACGGTTAGACAAATTTACTCTTTTTCGGCGAAATTTTACTACTATTGGTCGAAAAAACGCTCATCGAAATTCACAAAATAGAGTTTATCCGTAGCGCGAGTCATGGCCGTGTAGAGCCAGCGTAGCAAATCCTTGCTCATCTGCTCCTCGCCGAACAGCATTTTGTCGATAAATACGGCCGCCCACTGTCCACCTTGCGACTTGTGGCATGTTACGGCATAGGCGAACTTTACTTGTACGGCGTTGAAGTAGGGGCTCTCGCGTATCTCTTTGTAGCGCTTGGCTTTGGAGCGAATCTCGGGGTAGTCCTGTTCGATGGCGCGGAACAGACGCATGTTCTCCTCGCGTGTCAGCGATGGCGACTCGCTCGCAATGGTGTCAAGCAGAATCTTACACTCCACCTCGGAGGATTCGTAGTCGTCAAACTCCAATATCGCATTGGCGAAACGGAATCCGTAGAGCTCCTCCACGCGGCGCAAACGGCGCAGTCGGGCAATATCGCCATTGGCGATAAAGTTCATCGCTCGGCCATCGCGCTGCTGCTCGTCTGTGGAGTCGTCATCCGAGGCGTAGAAGTAGTTGTTTTTCACCACCATAAGCATATCTCCGGACTCTATTTCCTCCTCGGCATAGAGCACCGTACGGCGTAGTCCATCGTTGTAGCGATTGGCTCTGCGGTTCGACCGTGTGATGACAATCGTCTGGTCGCGGCCATACTTGGAGTAGCACTCTTCGATTTTCTCCATAAACTCGCCGCCGCTCACAGCCTCGACGTCGGGATAGCTCATCTCGAGCAGCGGAATATCGTAGATACGGTTCTCGAGCATTGTGCGTACCAGAGTGGCGTTGAACAAAATACCCGAATCCATATCCTGACGCACCACGTCGTCGAGCGAGGCGTAATCCACCGAGCCAAATTGCGACATGTAGACAGGATCGAGCGCCGGACTGTAGTCGTTGCCTACGGGTGGCAACTGCGCATTGTCGCCGACAAGCATCAGTCGGCAGTCGCGCCCACTCTGCACATACTTTATCAAATCCTCAAGCAGCGCGCCGCTTCCGAACAGCGAGTCCTCGTACGAAGAGCCGTTTGCCAACATCGACGCCTCGTCCACAATGAACAGCGTCTCGCGCTCGCGATTGTAGTCGAGTGAGAAGTGACTCTCGACATCGGCAGTGCTTTTCTGGCGGTATATTTTCTTATGAATAGTATAGGTCTTTTCGCCCGTGTAGTGTGCCAAAACTTTGGCTGCGCGCCCCGTCGGAGCGAGCAGTACAGTGCGGTGTGAAGATTGTTTCAGCACGGCCACAAGAGCCCCGATAAGTGTGGTTTTTCCGGTTCCGGCATAGCCGTTTAGAATGAAAATTTGGTCGCTGGAGGCCGTTTCAACCCACTCTGATAACTTTTCTATAACTTTTTTTTGCCCCAATGTTGGTTCGAACGCAAATTTTGCGTAAATTTGGGACGCGATATTTTGTAGACCGTGCATAAGTGTGGCGCAGAATAGTGTAATTTTGATACAAACTTAATAAAAATAACAGACATGAAAAAAATCATCCAAGTCATTCTCGCGATTGTGATCGTAGCGATGGGTTACTATGCTGTAAACCTGGTGCTCACCTCGATCCAATTCCAGAACCAAACTACTGCTCGCAAAGCTGTTGTCATTGAGAAAATCAAAGACATCCGTGCTGCACAACGTTCGTTCAAACAAGTTAACCAACGTTACACCTCGAGCTTCGACACCTTGATCAATTTCGTTCTCAACGACTCGCTCGTATTCGAGAAGAAACTCGGTTCGGCTGACGACTCGGTTGCAGTTGCTAAAGGTCTGGTTAAGACCGAGAAGTTCAAAATGGCAGTTATTGACACCGTATTCGGCGTGAAAAAACTTACTCGTGAGCAAGTGATGAATCTTCGTTACATCCCCTTTGCAGAGGAGGGTACCGAGTTTATCATGGACGCAGGTATGTTTACCACCGAGTCGAAGGTTATCGTGCCCGTATTCGAGTGTAAAGCTCCTTACAAAACTTTCCTTGCTGATCTCGACCGCCAAGAGCTGATCAACATGATTCACGAGTGCAAGAACGTTTACGAGGTTTACCCCGGTGTTAAAGTGGGCGCTATGGACGCCGCTACCAACGATGCAGGTAACTGGGAGTAATCGCCACGCGACTCAAGAAAAAGTGTCCACCCGACTTATGTTGAGTGGACACGATTTTCTTATGGCCACCTCTGTCGCAAATGAGCTGGATGCAGCAGCCGAAGTCGAGATAGCTATCTCGGTGGATAGCGCCAAAACGGTACTTGTGCCGGCAGAGCTCTATGCCCCCGATATGGCCGTGGGCTATATGTGCGTCAATGACCGCCGTCCGAATGATGATGAGTGTGTGATAGCCGCCACCAAGGGTGACATCGTCGCGCTTATAGCACTCGAACGCCGTATCGTTCAGTTGTTCGAGAATCCCCTGTGGCGAGTGACTTACCATTCCCCTCTGCTCGATGGCGTAGTCAGCTATGCTCGTGCTGTGCGTATCTCACTTACCGCGAATAATTGCTATGTGACCATCAGTGATAATGGTAAACTGCTCTATGCCGAGGCCTTTGCCACCACAGAGCCCGATAATATAGCATTTGTGCTGGGTAAACTGCGCGAGGTGCTTCGTATCGATGGCTTCGAGGTGCGAATCTCGGGCGAGGGTAGTGAGGCTGTGGTCGAACGATTGAGCCCGATGTTCAAGGATTGTAAACAGGCGTAATAATATACCTATTATATAATATAATGCGAATCGTAAGCGGAAAACTCAAAGGGCGGATGCTCAATCCCCCGCGCAACCTCAAGGCTCGCCCTACCACGGACTTTGCCAAGGAGAACCTCTTCAATATCCTCTCGAACCGTATGGAACTCGAGGATATAGATGTGCTGGACCTCTTTTCGGGTACCGGCTCAATCAGCTATGAGTTTGCTTCGCGTGGCGCAGCTAATGTCACCTCGGTCGAGATTAACCGTGTTCATCACGCCTTTATTCGCCGTACAGCGATGGAGCTGGGTTGTGCGAATGTTATCCATGCCGTTAATGCAAATGTATTTTTGTACTTGAAGAGTTGCTCCAAGAAGTATGATATTGTATTCTCGGATGCGCCTTACGACCTGCCCGGTAGCGAACAGGTGATAGATATGGTGCTCGATGGCGACCTGCTTAAGGAGGATGGCGTGCTTATTTTTGAGCACTCGAAGGATAAATCTTTCGACTCGCACCCTTGTTTCCGCGAGAAAAGGAGCTATGGAAGCGTCCAATTCACTTTTTTTGCAAAATAATCGCATTTTTTTGCTCAAAATATTTGGAGATACACAAATTTGTATTACCTTTGCACTCGCAATCGGGAAATAAAGGTTGCGAAGTTCAAAAGAAATTCTGGTGCGTTAGTTCAGTTGGTTAGAATACATGCCTGTCACGCATGGGGTCACGGGTTCGAGTCCCGTACGCACCGCAAGCCCTTCAGCAAACGCTGGAGGGCTTTTTCTTTGTCCTGTTTGCGGCTCGGAGGTGATGGCTCTATGTGCGGCTATACATATATAAATCAATCGAGGCTGACCGTCACGGGTCAGCCTCGATTGTCTTAAACTTGGTGGCGCGGGTTACTCGCCGTAGTTCTCTTTGATGAGTTTTTCGAGGTACTTTTTGGTTTGGTTTACGTACTCCGAGTTGTCGCCACGCAGCTCGCACTCGATGGTGATGGGACCGCTGAAGCCAATCTCTTTGAGCGCTTTAATCAGCTCGGGGAAGTTTACATCGCCCTCGGGAATCTTGGTCTCACGACCGAGGTAGTAGGGGTTGGTGGGGTACTTGCCATCCTTGGCGTGCAACTCTTTGAGCAGCGGGCCGAATTGACGAACAGCGTCCACGGGGTTGCCCTTGCCGTAGAGAACCATGTTGGCTACGTCGCAGTTGACAAATATGTTGCCCGTGCCGATGTCGTGAATGGCACGAATCAGCGTTGTGGCAGTCTCCTGACCGGTCTCGCAATATACCATCACTCCTTTGTCTTTGGCGTATTGGCAGAGGTCGCGCATGCACTCAATAAAGCTGGCGTAGAGCTCGCAGTTGGGCTCTTCGGGAATGAATCCGAAGTGCGAGTGCATGGCGGGAATGCCGGCCATGGCGCAGAAATCAATGGCTTTCTTGTAGGTGTCGATGTAGCGCAGACGATTAACGGGAGGCACAAGACCGATGGTCGTGGGGCCCTCGAGGAAGTTCCATCTACCGCCGGGGGTGCAGTACATCATGGTGCTGATTTTGATGCCGTATTTCTCCGACAAAGCCTTGAGTTGGTCGGCCATCTCTTGTCCCCAGCTTGTGCCAAAGCCGATTTGGCAGCTTGTGAATCCGGCCTTTTGGAGGCGTTGGAACATGGCTTCGGGGTCTTTGCCTACGCCGCCGAGAAGTCCTACATTGGGAGTTTGAGCCGAAGCGCTGCCCATCATACATACGGCCAGCGCACAAATTATGGTCTTAAAAAGAGGTTTCATATCACACGTTTTAGAATTTGCTTAAATCAGGTTGGTCGCCGTAGCGTTGTTTCTCGCGGAGCATCTGCTCCCAAGTCAGGCGCTCGCCCTTGAGTGCAGCCTCACGGCCGAGCATTGCGGTCAGCGTCGAGTTGCAGGCGTGCTCGATTTCGTTTATGTAGTTGCCCGTGATGATGCTGTTTACGAAGTTTACGGTTTTGTTCTTGCTTGCGTCCGACAGCGCGTTATTGTTGTTGGAATCCCACTTGTTGGGGCCTGTGATGAATACACCGCCCGTGTAGTGAGCCTCGGCCATACCCTTTGTGCCGAAGAAACGGGCGCACACATCGCCAAACTTGTCGCCGATTTGGAGCGATTGGATAGATACATTTACGCCACCGGGGTAGCCGTATACGCAGTGGTAGTTCGACAGTGTGTCGCCATATTTGTATCGCTTGCCCTTGGTGTTGCCGAGTCCGATTGCGTACTCGGGTGTGGCTTTGAGAACCTCGTTGCAGATGTCCAGAATGTGGATGCCCTGGTCGTTGAGGATTCCGCCCGACATAGCCAGATATTGGAAGTGGTTGCGGATGCGGAACTCGTCGGTCTCCACGGCGGGAGCCTCGCCCGCGCCACCGCTGCTATTGTAATAAAGCTGTGCGGTCACAACCTCGCCTATGTCGCCATTGTGGATGCGTCGAATCATCTCGTCGTAGGCCGATGCGTGGCGCACTTGGAAACCCATTACCAAAGACAGTCCCTTTGCTTTTTGGGCGCACTCGAGCATTTGGAGCGTGCCGTAAACATCAGGAGCAGAGGGCTTCTCGCAATAGACGTGCTTGCGAGCTTTGACAGCGGCCTCGAAAATTTCGGGGTGGGCATAGGCGGGTGTCGATATGATTACAATATCGACATCCTTGTCTTTGAGCAGTTGTTTGTAGGCTTTGCCACCGATGTAGATATTCTCCTCGGCGATGGGGTCAAGGCCTTTGGCTTTGTTGAGCGAGTTGAGGTGGGGTAGTACCTTGTCCACGCGGTCGCGGAATAGGTCTGCCAGAGCGTATATCTCGACATTGTTATGTCGGCTCATGGATGTGATAACGGCGGTTCCGCGCGAGCCTGTGCCGATAAATCCAACTCGCAACGGCGCGTTTTTCTCTCTTCGTTTCTCTGCCGATATGGCCTCCATCGGATTGAGCACCGAGAAGGCTGTCGTTGCGGCAAAAGCCTTTAGAAATTCTCTTCTGTCCATATGTTTAGGTGGTTTTGGTTTTAGCTTTCCCAAAATTAAACATAAAAATCCGGTCGGCCAAACAAATGGTCGACTTTTGTGACGAGATAATTTTGTTATTGATTACTTTGCCCTGCGGAATTCGGCGCAGATAATGGCTGTTGCGATGGCTACGTTGAGCGATTCGGTGTTGTGATTATCCGCAGGATACGGTGGTATCAAGAGCTTGTTTGTTACGCGTTGTGCTACCTCTGCCGAGACACCTCGACCCTCGCTGCCCATAACTATAAGACCGCGATTCTCGGTGCGTGCCGAGTAAAGATTCTCGCCCTCGAGGAAAGTACCGTAAATGGGCGTGCCCGTGGGCAGCGAATCAATGTAACGAGCAAGGTCGGTGTAGTGTACGCGAACGCGCAGAATGGCTCCCATCGTGGCCTGTACGACTTTGGGATTGAAACAGTCTGCCGAGTCTACGGAACATACTATGTCGCTGATTCCGAACCAATCGGCCAAACGGATTATGGTTCCGAGGTTGCCGGGATTCTGAACGCCGTCGAGTGCCAAGACCAAATTGCGGTCGGGATGTGCCGAACGTAGGTCGTAGTGTGGCTTTTCGACCACGGCAAAGGTGTCGGTGGGGGTCTTTAGCTGGGATATGCGTTCCATCTCTTTGGTCGAAATGGGCTCTGCTCCCGAGAAGTCGCGCGTGGTCATAAGACGTACCACACGAAGTGGCGAAGCAGCAATCTCGCCCACGAGTTTCGCGCCCTCGGCAACGAATAGCCCGTGAGTATCGCGCTCGCGCTTGTCGCCCAGCGAACGATAGAGTTGTATTTCGGCTTTTGTCAGCATATCATTCGCAAAGATAGTTCTTTTTTGCCGAAATACAACTCATTGTTGGGTTTAATACATATTGCCCATTTGCAATATGGGGAAAATGAAACTTTCGGATAATTCGCCTGTGAGGTCAGCAACGATGATCGGGTCGAAGAGCCCGTCGCCATAACGTATTACAAGCGTTTGGTTGGGTTGATTGCGATTACCCTTGGCGGAATATACGTAGATGTTGAAGTCGTCATTGCCGTATATCCGTCCGCGCATCAGAGTCTTGATGTTTTTGTCGGTTTTGGCAAGCTCTTCAATCTGCTCAACCATGGTCTTGACCCTCATCCGTAGCAGTTCGTAGACATTTAGCGGACACTCGGAACCGACGGTGCGGATTATTCTCAACGTGGGGATACTCTTCTTGGGGTAACCCTGAAGTATCGGACTTGCGGTGTGTAACACCTCGCTCGAGACATACCTGACCTCGATGCCCTGAAGGCTTTCGCCCTCGGGATATAGATACGTCCACCATAATCCGAAAAATGGGCTGATGGGGCCATAGATGTTGTTATCCTCGGATTGGGATGGGTTGCCAAACGCATTTGCTGTAAATCCGATGGCAATCAGAAGTGTCAGTATACGTTTCATAGCGGTGTGTAATTAGTTGTGTTTGAGGCTATATCCTCCAAAGTTTGCGAGAATATCTGCAGTGTGCTTTTTGCGTATTGTTGAGCCTCTTGCAGGTCGGTGATCTCTCGGCCGTTGAGGGTGGCGTATACGGTAGCTTTGTCCGTCTTTGTGTCGGTGTTCAGCGCAAATACTAATATGAGCATAGCGGCAGCAACTGTCGTGGCGAGCGTGTATGTGATGGTGCGGCGCTTGTGAGTGTCGTGCACGTGTGTCGAGGCACACTGCATCGAGGCCAAATGCATAAGTCGCAGATACTCTTGATCTACGATGCTGTTGGTATTATTCGACTCCATGGCTCATTATTTTTGTAAGTTTCTTTTTCAGTGTGGTTCTGGCTCTGTGGAGAGCCATGCGTATGGCTTCGGGGGAGTGCCCTGTGATGTGGGCTATCTCTTGAGTTGTCATACCTTCGATGTCGTGCATTGTCACAATCTCCTGCTGTACCTCCGGCAGCTGGCTTATGGCTCGGAACAATTCGTCGAGGAGCGCGTGGTCGCTTTGTGGCGCGGATTGGGAGTTGTCGATGGGCGGTGTCGTGGGGCGTCGGCGTCTTGTCAGGTCTATTGATGCGTTGCGCACGGCGGTCATCAGTAGGCCTTGGAATTCGGCTTGCCTTATGAGTAGCCGTCGCCGCCACAACTTCTCGTACACATCTTGAACTATGTCCTCGGCATCGTTGCGGTTACCAACAATGCTCCAGGCCTTTCTCATCGCTCTGTCTTTGAATTCGAGAAATATGTTGTTAAATGTCTCTGTTGTCATTCTGCTGTGTTTGCTTATAATACGAGCGATGCCTATGAAATATAACTCCAAAGTTAGAATATTTTTTGAAAATGCCGTGAAGCGCTCCGTCGTGTGAAAAAAAATATGTTCCGAAATGATGTATTGTACGGCTGATTTTGTTAATTTTGTGCGGTGAAAATAATCTAAAGAAGTATATATAGACCTATGAGAAAAACTCTACTAATGATTGCGGCAGCAGGCCTGATTGCAGGTTGCGCCCAAACGGGTCAAACCCAAACACAAAAGAGCTACAAGGTTATGACCGTCACATCGGCCGACCGAGTGCTGAAATCGGGTTATGCAGCAACTATCAACGGTTGTCAGACTGTCGAAATTCGCCCGCAGGTTAGCGGTATGATTACCGATATTCGTATCGAGGAGGGTGACTTCGTGCAGAAAGACTCGGTGCTCTTTGTTATCGACCAAACTCCCTATAAGGCGGCATACGAGATTGCCGTTGCCAATGTGCGTAGCGCCGAGGCCGCTCTGTCAACCGCCCAGCTGATTCTGGATAGCAACAAAGACCTGTTCAAAGAGGATGTCGTATCGGAGATTGATATTATGACTGCGCAGAATGACTTGGCCGAGGCCGAGGCTCGTTTGGCGTTGTGTCGTGCCGAGGAGAACAAGGCCCACAATAACCTCTCCTATACCGAGGTGCGTTCGCCGGTGAATGGTGTTGCAAGTATGATTCCCTATCGCGTGGGTGCTTTGGTGGGTAGCAATATCGAGAAACCGCTGGTCACTGTGTCGGATGATAGCGAGGTGTATGCCTACTTCTCGATGGCCGAGAATCAGATGCTCGACCTTATCATGCAGTATGGCTCTCTGCGCGAGGCTATCCGCGAGTTGCCCGAGGTTGAGCTGGTTATGAGTAATGGACAAACCTATCCCCACAAAGGTCGTATCAATGCTGTCAGTGGTACCATTAGCGAGACTACGGGTGCTGTGAGCCTTCGTGCCACCTTCCCCAATGCTCAACGCCTGTTGCGTAACGGCGGTAGCGGCACTGTAGTTATCCCTCAAGTGCGCCACAACTGCATCGTGATTCCCCAAGCGGCAACCTACGAGTTGCAAGACCGCGTATTTGCCTACAAAGTGGTGGATGGTCTGGCAACGTCGGTCGAGATTCGCGTGTTGAGCCAAAACAATGGTAAAGAGTATATCGTCGAGGAGGGTCTTGCTGTGGGCGATGTGATTGTTGCCGAGGGTGCCGGCCTTATCCGCGAGGGTACCGAGATTATTGTGAACGACACCGAGGAGAGTGCCGAGAATAACGCCGAAAAGGAGGAGTAACAGATGGGAATGGGTATTAAAACATTTATCGACCGACCGATATTGGCAGGCGTCGTATCGGTGGTTATCCTGCTTCTGGGTGGCATCAGCCTTATGCAGCTGCCCGTGGAGCAGTTCCCCGAGATTGCACCCCCGACCGTGAGCGTGTCGGCTAACTACTCGGGTGCAAGTGCCGAAACGGTACAAAAGAGCGTCATCGTCCCGCTCGAGGAGGCTATCAATGGCGTGGAGGATATGATGTATATGGTGTCGAGTGCGACCAACAACGGCTCGGCCAATGTGACAATCTACTTCCGTCAGGGCACAGATGGCGATATGGCTATGGTGAACGTGCAGAACCGTTTGGCTTCGGCTCAAGCGCTGCTGCCCGCCGAGGTTACCCGTAGCGGTGTCAATGTGCGTAAACGCCAAACCAGCCGTATCAAGGTGCTGGCTGTGTATAGCCCCAATGATGCATTTGACCAACAGTTTCTTTGTAACTACGTAAAAATCAATATCGAACCTCGACTTTCGCGTATTGCGGGAGTGGGCGAGGTCGATGTTCGTGGTGCGGACTACTCGCTGCGTGTGTGGCTCGACCCCGGCAAGATGGCCAAGTATAACCTCATGCCGTCGGATATTTCGGCGGTGCTGGGCGAGCAGAATATCGAGGCCCCTACGGGAACGCTCGGTGCGCAGTCGGACAACACCTTCCGCTACTCGCTCAAGTATCGAGGTCGCTATGAGCAACCCGAGCAGTACGAGAATCTGGTTATCCGTGCCGAGAACGATGGTACGGTGTTGCGCCTGAAGGACGTGGCCCGCGTGGAGCTCGGCTCGCAGAGCTATGACTATATAGGTGCTGTGAATGGCCACCCCGGTACTACATGTATGATTTCGCAAACCTCGGGCTCTAATGCAAATGAGATTATCGAGGCTATCGACAAGGAGGTTGAGGCGATTCGCAAAGACCTGCCCAAGGGGGTTGAGATTGTCGATTTGATGAGTACCAAAGACTTCCTCGATGCGTCGATTCACAATGTGATTAAGACGCTGATTGAGGCTATCCTGCTCGTTATCCTTGTGGTATATGTCTTCCTGCAAAGTATGCGTTCGAGCTTTATCCCCGCGGTGGCTATCGTGGTGTCGCTGGTGGGAACGTTCGCATTTATGTACGTTGCAGGCTTCTCGCTCAATATGATTACTCTGTTTGCGCTGGTGCTTGTGATTGGTACGGTGGTGGATGACGCTATTGTGGTGGTCGAAGCGGTGCAGGCCAAGTTTGACGAAGGGTATAAATCGTCCTACAAAGCATCGGTCGATGCTATGCAGGGTATCTCGACAGCGCTGATTACCACTACCTTTGTCTTTATGGCCGTGTTTATCCCCGTGAGCTTTATGGGTGGTACAACGGGTACATTCTACACCCAATTTGGTCTGACTATGGCGGTGGCCGTTGGTATCTCGCTGCTCAATGCGCTCACCCTTTCGCCCGCGCTCTGCTCGCTTATCATGAAACCCCACGAGGAGCATGGTGATGGTAAGATGAGCTTCTCGGCCAAGTTCCATATCGCTTTCGAGAGTGCTTTCGGAGGTTTGCTCAACAAGTATAAACGTGGCGTGATGTTTCTGTTCAAGCATAAGTGGATTACCGCTGTGCTGCTTGTGGTGGCATGTGGAGGTCTTGTCTATCTGATGCAGACCACCAAGACAGGTCTTGTACCCAAAGAGGACCTCGGCTCGTTCAATATTGATGTGCAGACCCCTCCGGGAACAAACTTGAGTGAGACCATGGCTGTGATGGATGAGATTGACAAGCGACTTGCCCAAATTCCTCAAATCGAGGCGTCGAGTAGCACTACCGGTTATGGTATGATTAGTGGTGTGGGCTCGTCGTGTGGTATGTTTGTGGTAAAACTCAAACCGTGGGACGAGCGTACCGGCAAGGGCGATGATATTGATTCGGTAATCGAGGAGTTCTATCGAATGACCTCGGATATTTCGTCAGCTAATATCTATGCCTTCACCCGTGGTATGATTCCGGGTTATGGCGCAAGTAACGGATTCGAGATTCACATCCAAGACCAAAAGGGCGGAAGTATTGAGGATTTGCATATGCTTACCAAACAGGTTATCGAACGCCTTAACGAGCGACCCGAGATTGCCCGTGCATCGACCTCGTTCGATACCAAATATCCCCAATATCTGCTCGAAGTGGATGCCGCAAGGTGTAAACGTAATGGCGTTTCGCCCTCGGATGTGCTCGGCGTGCTGGCCGGTTATATCGGAGGTAGCTACTCGTCGAACCTCAACCGCTTCTCCAAGCTATATCGTGTGATTGTGCAAGCTTCGCCCGAGTATCGTCTTGATACCGAGTCGCTCAGCAATATGTTCGTACGTAACTCCAAAGGTGAGATGTCGCCCGTGAACCAATATATTTCGCTCACGCGTGTCTATGGCGCACAATCGCTCGCACGTTTCAACCTCTTCCCCGCAATCTCCATCAATGGTGCTGCCGCTAATGGTTATAGCTCGGGTGAGGCTATTCAGGCTGTGCGCGAGGTTACGGCCGAGGTGCTGTCTACGGGCTATGGATATGAGTGCGGCGGTATGTCGCGTGAGGAGGCCTCGGCGGGTCGTTCGACGGCTATCATCTTTGTTGTGTGCATCGTGTTTATCTATCTGATTCTGTGCGCACTCTACGAGAGCTTGTTTATCCCCATTGTGATTATCCTTTCGGTGCCGTTCGGTCTGGCGGGTAGCTTCTTGTTTGCACGTATGTTTGGTTTGGAGAACAATATCTACCTGCAAATCGGTCTGCTGATGCTGATTGGTCTGTTGGCCAAGACGGCAATCCTGCTCACCGAGTACGCTTCGGAGCGTCGCGCACAGGGCATGAGTATCCCGATGTCGGCTATGTCGGCCGCAAAAGCTCGTCTGCGCCCGATTCTGATGACTTCGCTTACCATGGTGTTCGGTATGTTGCCGATGATGTTCTCGTCGGGTGTTGGTGCCAATGGTAATATCTCGATTGGCGTGGGTACCGTGGGTGGTATGCTTATCGGTACTATCGCGCTGCTGTTTGTTGTGCCGGTGCTGTTTATCGTGTTCCAACGAGTTGAGGAGCGCGTGATGCCCAAACGAAAGATGGAGGAGTAGACTATGACAAAACGATTGACTCTTATGTGTGCCGTGGCGCTGGCGTTGAGCAGCTGCGGAATATATACCAAATACCAACGCCCCGAGATTGAGGATGTTGCGAATCGACTCTACGCCCCCGAACAGGAGGGTGATAGTACCTCGATAGCAGACCTCGATTGGGAAGATTTGTTCGCTGACGAGAGGCTCCAAGCGCTGATTCATACGGGTCTGCGTAACAATACCGACCTGCGTGTGGCAACGCTCAAGGTTGCCGAGGCCGAGGCTACTCTGCGTAGCTCCAAGTTGGCATATATCCCCTCGGTTACGTTCGATGTGGATGGCTCGGCCACGAGTTACAATGCCGAAGCGGTTCAACCGAGCTACTCCGTGGGCTTCACGGCAGGGTGGGAGGTCGATATTTTCGGTCGCCTTACCAATGCCAAACGTGGTGCAAAAGCGGCTCTCGAGGCGAGTGAAGCCTATCGTAAGGCTGTCCAAACCCGCCTTATCGCAACCATTGCCGATGGCTATTATACGCTGCTGATGCTCGACGAGCAACTCGCCATCAGCCGCCGTACACTCGACAACTGGGAGGAGAATATCCGTACCCTCTCGGCGCTGAAACGTGCGGGTAAGACCAATGAGGCCGCCGTGCTTCACGCCAAAGCTAACCGCTTGAGTGTCGAGGGCTCGGTGCTCAACCTCGAAAAACAGATTGCCCAACAGCAAAACTCGCTCTGCGCACTGCTCGGCATAACGCCCCAATATCTGCGCCGAGGTCTGCTCTCGGAGCAGGAGTTCCCGCTGGAGCTGCACACGGGTCTGCCTCTGCAACTGCTCTCGCGTCGTCCCGATGTGCGTCAAGCCGAGATGAACCTTGCGCAAGCCTTCTATGCTACCAATACGGCTCGCTCGGAGTTTTATCCCAAAGTTACGCTCGGCGGAACACTCGGCTGGACTTCGGCAGGTGTAGCTATTGCCAATCCGGGTAGCTGGTTGCTGCGTGCCGTGGGTGATTTGATGCAGCCGGTGTTCAATAAAGGCGTCAATAAGGCTCGTCTGCGCACTGCCGAGGCTCGCCAAGAGCAGGCACTGATGCAGTTCCGCCAAAGCCTTTTGGATGCGGGCGTTGAGGTTAATAATGCTTTGATTCAGTGGCAAACAGCACAGGGACGATTGGAGATTGATAAGAAGCAGATTGTCCACCTGCGCGCCGCCGTGTGGAACACCAAACTGATGATGAAACACGGTCTTACCAACTACCTCGAGGTGCTCACCGCCCAGCAAAGTCTGCTGCAGGCAGAGCTGGCCGAAATCTCGGACACCTATCTCGAAATTCAAGGTGTGATACAGCTGTACCATGCCCTTGGCGGTGGAGCCGAATAGGACAACATTGCCAATATTATGCAAAAAGGAGTCCGTCTGACGAAAAGTTGGACGGGCTCTGTCTGTTTTTTTGCGGGGTGGATGATTTGAAATTCGGCAAAAAAATATAACTTTGCAAAGATTATGCGTAAAGCGCATAACCCCAAGGAAGAATACTAAAACTATTATACACACATAAAACTATGTCGTTCGATAAATTCTACCGTCGCCACCTCGGTAATGTAGCCGAGAGTGACCTTCAACAGATGCTTGAAGTTATAGGCGTCAAAAGCGTTGAGGAACTCATCTCGCAGGTTGTTCCTGCCAATATCCGTCTTCGCACACCTCTGGCTCTGCCCACCGAGGGTATGACCGAGTACCAATTCTCGGAGCATATCCGTTCGCTGGCAGCCAAGAATAAACTCTACCGCTCGTTTATCGGTATGGGCTATTACCCCACAGCCGTGCCCGCAGCTATCCAACGCAACGTATTCGAGAACCCCGCATGGTACACCTCGTACACCCCCTACCAAGCCGAAATTTCGCAAGGTCGTCTGGAGGCTCTGCTCAACTACCAAACCGCCGTTATCTCGATGACCGGTATGGAGATTGGCAACTGCTCGCTGCTCGACGATGCAACCGCAGCTGCCGAGGCTATGCTGATGATGTATGCTCTGCGCTCGCGCGAGGCTGTTAAGGAGGGTCGCAACCAACTCTTCGTTGATGAGAATATCTTCCCCCAAGTGCTCGACCTGCTGATGACTCGTAGCGAGCCCTATGGTATCGAGATTATCTCGGACAACTATGCCGAGTACGAGTTCTCGGGCAAAGAGTTCGGTGCAGTGGTTCAATACCCCGCAGCCAATGGCGATGTACGCGACTACGAGGCCTTTGCAGCTAAAGCTCACGCCGCAGGCGCTCTGGTTACCGCTTATAGCGACCTGCTCTCGCTCGCTCTGCTGAAGGCTCCGGGTGAGTGGGGTGCCGATATCGCAGTGGGTAGCACCCAACGTATGGGTCTGCCTATGGGCTTCGGTGGCCCTCAAGCGGGTTATATGGCAACCAAAGAGGCATATAAACGTAATATGCCCGGCCGTATTATCGGTGTGTCGGTTGATCGCAATGGCAAGAAAGCACTGCGTATGGCACTCCAAATGCGCGAACAACATATCAAACGCGAGCGTGCAACCTCGAATATCTGTACCGCATCGGCACTCGTTGCCTCGATGGTCGGCTTCTACGCTGTTTATCACGGTGCCGAGGGTCTGCGTCGTATCGCTAACCATGCTCACGGCTCGGCAGTGGCTGTGGGTAATGCCCTCAAAGCTATGGGCTATGCTCTCCGCTCGGAGAACTACTTCGATACTATTGAGGTGGATGCCGAGGTTGCAGTTGTTGAGCAACTCGCTCTGGAGCGCGGCATCAACTTCTTCTATCCTAGCCGTAGCAGTGTTCGTATGAGCTTCGACGAGGTTACCACCGCCGAGGAGGTAGCTGCTGTTGTTGAGATTTTTGCCGTTGCTTGTGGCAAGAAGGCTCCCAAGTCGATTAAGGTTGCCGACGTTGAGCCTATCGCATGCGCTCGTACCAGCGACTTCCTTACCCAACCGGTGTTCAATCTCTATCGCTCGGAGACCGACCTTATGCGCTATATCAAAAAACTCGAGCTTCGTGACATCTCGCTGGCTAACAGCATGATTTCGCTCGGCTCGTGTACCATGAAACTCAACTCGGCAGTATCGATGCTGCCTATGAGTATGGCAGAGTTTGCAGGTATGCACCCCTTTGCTCCTGCCGACCAAGCCGAGGGTTATATGGAGATGATTCACAATCTGGAGGCCGACCTTGCAACAATCACCGGCTTTGCAGCCTGCTCGCTCCAACCCAACTCGGGTGCTGCGGGTGAGTACTCGGGTCTGATGGTTATCCGTGCATATCACGAGAGCCGCGGTCAAGGCTACCGTAATATCATGCTTATTCCCGCTTCGGCACACGGTACCAACCCCGCAAGTGCAGCTATGGCAGGCATGAAGATTGTTACCGTTGCGTGCGATGGTAATGGTAATATTGATGTTGAGGACCTCAAGGCTAAAGCCGAGCAATATAGTAGCGAGCTGTGTGGTCTGATGGTGACCTATCCCTCGACCCACGGTGTGTTCGAGAGCCGTATCCGCGAGATTGTTGACGCTGTGCATGACGCAGGCGGTCAAGTCTACATGGATGGTGCAAATATGAATGCCCAAGTTGGTCTTACCAACCCCGGATATATCGGCGCCGATGTGTGCCACCTCAACCTGCACAAAACCTTTGCAATGCCTCACGGCGGCGGTGGCCCCGGTGTAGGCCCTATCTGCGTTGCCGAGCACTTGGCTAAATTCCTGCCCGGACACCCGCTCGCATCGACCGGTGGTAGCGAGGGTATCACCGCTCTGGCTGCAGCTCCCTTCGGTAATGCGCTGTTGTTGCCTATCTCCTATGCATATATCAAGATGCTGGGCGAGGAGGGATTGCGTATGTCGAGCGAGATGGCTATCGTCAATGCCAACTATATGTCGCGCGCTATCGCAAGCGAGTATCGCACATACTACTCGGGCGAGACCGGTCGCGTAGGTCACGAGATGATTCTCGATTTGACCAACTTCAAGAAGGATTATGGCGTTGAGGTTGGTGATGTGGCTCGCCGTCTGATGGACTATGGCTTCCACGCACCTACACTCTCGTTCCCCGTGCACGATACCTTCATGGTAGAGCCTACCGAGAGCGAGCCTAAAGCCGAGATGGACCGCTTTATTGAGGCGATGGTTGCCATCAAACGTGAGTGCGAGCAAATCGCGGCCGAGGGCAAGAACCCCGACAACCTCGTGGCAAATGCACCTCACACCGCGGTGGAGATTGCCTCGGACGAGTGGGCACATCCCTATTCGCGCAAGCAAGCTGCCTTCCCCTTGGAGTGGGTTAAGGATAGCAAGGTATGGGCATACGTATCGAAAATTGACGGTGGCTTCGGTGACCGTAACCTCGTATGCACCTGTGAAGAACTTTATTAATCAACACTAATACAAAGACAAAGATGAAAGTAGGACAAAAAACCGTGGTTTCGCTCCAATACCAACTCGAGGTTGAGGGCGAGATCGTAGATAAATCGACTCCCGAGCGCCCCTTGACCTTCCCCTTTGGTGTGGGCTATCTGCTCCCCAAATTCGAGGCTAATGTTGAGGGTCTGGAGCCCGGCGAGAAATTCGCGTTCACCCTTACCCCCGAGGAGGGCTATGGTCCCTATCGCGAGGATATGGTGGTTGAGCTCCCTAAATCGACCTTCGAGATTAACGGCACTATCGAGGAGGGTCTGCTCGATATTGGCAGCCAAATTCCTCTGCAATCGCAAGATGGCGCCCGTTTCCTCGGCGTTGTGAAAGCTGTCGAGGGCGACAATGTTCGCATCGACCTGAATGCCCCCATGGCTGGTAAAACACTGAACTTCTCGGGTGAGATTGTTTCGGTTCGTGAGCTTACTGCCGAGGAGCAAGCCGAGCTTAACGGCCAAGGTTGTGGCTGTGGTTGCGGTTGTGGTAGCAGCGATTGCAGCTGCGACGACGATTGCGACTGCTCGTGCCACGACTAATTGAGCGTGTCCCAAAGGACCTTTCCGCCAATAAACCTAAACGAAAATAGATGGACGAATCCGATTCTGATGTGTCGGGTTCGTCCTCTTTTCTTTGTGGTGTTTGGAAATTTAACATGTTTTTGTAATTTTGTTGCGTTTTTAACCAACTCTGATTATGGCACAAACTTCTACCCCTAAAACGAGCTTTTGGGCATCCGTAGCTAATAAGTGGCGCGGATTCCGATTTATAACCAAAGAGGATCTTCAGTCGCGTGAGTGGTGGTTCTCGTGGTTTTGGATTGCACTCGGAACCCTTATCCTTTCGTTGGGCTTTGTCCTCTTTATGTACCCCTACAAACTTACCCCGGGTGGTATATGGGGTATGTCGCTCGTATTGCACGAACTGTTCCCGTCGATAGAGATTGGTTGGTTTGGTTACCTTATGGATGTGCCCCTGCTTACAGCTGCATTTCTGGTGTTTGGACCGGTATTCGGTATTCGTACCGTCTTTGCATCGCTGATGAGTCCTGCGTGGATGCTTATCCTGCCTCGCTTGCTCTATCCCGACCCCAATGTGCAGACAGCCGAGACTCTGCTTGGAGGTATGCTCGATTTGAGCGACCACCTGCTGCTGGCTTCGCTTGCGGGCGCTGTGCTGATTGGTTTGGGCGTGGGTATCGTGGTTCGCGCGGGCGCGACAACCGGTGGAACCGACATTGTGTCGATGTTCCTGCGTCGCTCAATCAATGTGTCGTTTGGTACGGGTGTGATGTTGGCCGATATGTTTGTCGTGGCATGCGGAATCGTGGTGCTGTGTGGTATGAAGGGCGATGATATTACCCTGCCTCTCTATTCGATAATCACTATCTATGTGTCAATCAAGATTATTGATTATGTTGTAGAGGGTGCCGATGACTCCAAACTGATGTTTATCATCAGCGAGAAACATGTCGAGATGGAGGAGTTTATCCTTGACGAACTCAAACGTGGTGCAACATATATCCAAAGCTCGGGTATGTATACCAAAGCATCCAAAGATATGATTTTCCTTGTGGTTGCCAAACGCGAGGTGGCGAAGGTTAAACGCCGTCTGAAACATATCGACCCGACGCTGTTTATGGTTGTGGTCGATGCAAAAGAGACCCTCGGCGCAGGCTTCAAGCCGCTTGGCGAAGAGTAATCGGGCTCCACATGATAACGTGCTTAAGACGAATTGCAACCC
Source organism: Rikenellaceae bacterium (assembly GCA_045632975.1). Classification (GTDB taxonomy): domain Bacteria; phylum Bacteroidota; class Bacteroidia; order Bacteroidales; family Rikenellaceae; genus UBA940. Next base: position 10,940 of record JAZQXR010000099.1, on the reverse strand, counting down.
TTGCAACGTACATCACTTGTATGCTGCTGGGAGGGTGTGACTGCGCCTCACATGAGGTGTCTGTCGAACAATTCGGAGCAGTGCCCAATGATGGTCTGAATGATTTTGAGGCACTGCGCAAAGCAACGGACTATTGTCGCCAAAATCCCGGAACGACACTTCTGTTTCCCGCCGGACAATACGATATAGAAGATTCGCTGGCTCGCAAAATTGAGTTCGAGGCAGTTAGCGGAGCCTATGGCGAAGGGGTGCAAGCGACACTTTTCCGCCCCGATGCCCCTTATGTCAAAGCGGTAGATTTGAGCGGTTGTGACAACACAACAATCAAGGCTCAAGGTGCAACTCTGATGTTGCATGGCTGGTATGAGGTTATCTCTGTTGTGAACGCCAAGAATGTGACCATCGAAGGGGTGTCTATCCTATATAATCGCCCGCCGGCAACTATCGGCCGCATCTGTGAGAGCAACGAAGAGTGGTTCGAGGCGGAGTTTGATACCGTCCGTTATCGCTTTATCGACAAGCGAGTAACGGGGCGTTTGCACTTTTTTGACCACAAACGTAATAGACTTTATACGGGGTGGGCGCGTTCCAAAGAGCTGGTGTCGCCGGGATGCATTCGCTTCTATTCGGGTGCGAATCCATCGGTCGGTGATTACTTTGTTCTGCGTCACGGAGGCCACTATCGCCCCGCTGTGATGATTCGTGAGTGTGAGGATGTCGCCCTGCGCGATGTGAAGATACATAGCCAGCCGGGTATGGGTGTGGTCGGTCACCTGACCCGAGATATTATGATTGACAATCTGCAAGTTGTGCCCGAGGTGGGTAGCGTTATCTCGACCAATACCGATGCCACACACTTTACCTCTTGTTCGGGTACAATAACCATTCAGAACTCCAAATTCAAAGGACAGGGCGACGATTGTACCAATATCCATAGTTATTACTATCGAATCTATCCCGAGGGTGACAATCGTGTGGAGATGCGTATCGAGGGTGCTGACCTGCATGCGCTTTGGCTGGACTATCCGCAACCCAATGATACTATGGTTGTTATTCACAATCGTAGTATGGCCGAACAAGGACGCTATGTGGTGCAGAGTGTCGATACCTCGTTGATGAATTGGAGGGTGTCTGTCGAACTTGACCGTCCGATTGATGTCGATGACCCTGCCGGATACTATATGTGGAATCGTAGTCGCTTTCCCCGCGTCCGTATCTACAACAACTCGGTGCATAGCCACCTGGCACGCTCGTTCCTTATCAAAAGCCGCGATGTCATTATTGCCAACAACTCGATTTCGGGTAGTACGCTAACGGCTATAAAGTTGGGCGCCGAACTTGGTTGGAAGGAGAGTGGTCCCGCCGAAAGTGTGCTGGTCGAAAATAACTATATTACGGGTTGTGGCTATGTGTCGGGAGCTGATGCTCCGTCGTGTATCACTTTGAGTACCGAGGCGCAGGAGCTACCGCCCTATCTGAATCGAAATATCGTCATCCGCAATAATGTGTTCGACACCGATAAGCGTGTCGCTGTTCTGCTGAAAGATGCCGAAAATGTCGTTGTCAGCAATAATATGGCGCCGCACCCCGACTATGTGAAGGTTGAGAACTGCCAAAATATCACAATTGCGGACTAATCACCCCTCTCCGAACTGCGCTTTGGGCGCGCCCTGTTGTGAAAATCGCGGAAAATCCGTACCTTTGTCAGGATTAACTGCTAATTATGAATATCAACAATTTACGCCCAGCCGTTGGCGCAGGCTGCAAAGTATATATCGAAACCTATGGCTGCCAGATGAACTTCGCCGATAGCGAGGTCGTTTTGTCCATCCTTCAACGAGATGGATATATCTATACCGAAGATATTACCGCGGCCGAGGTTATCTTGGTTAATACCTGCTCGATTCGTGATAACGCCGAGCAACGTATCTGGGGCCGTCTCAATGAGTTCCGCCGCTACAAGAGAGCGCGTAAGGGGCTTATCATAGGTATCATAGGCTGTATGGCCGAGCGCCTCAAAGAGCGACTGCTCGAGGAGGAGATTGTGAATGTGGTTGCAGGCCCCGATGCCTACCGCGACCTGCCACACCTTATCCGTATGGCACGCGAGGGCGCAAAGGGTATCAATACCAAGTTGAGCCGAGAGGAGACCTATGCCGAGATTTCGCCCGTGCGCCTCGATAAGAGTGGTGTTACGGCCTTTGTGTCGATTATGCGTGGTTGCAATAATATGTGCGCCTACTGCGTGGTGCCCTATACCCGTGGTGCGGAGCGTAGCCGTGATTGGCAGACCATTGTCCGCGAGGTTGAGGAACTTTTCGAGGCTGGTTACCGCGAGGTGACGCTGCTGGGTCAGAACGTGAACTCGTATAAGTGTGGCGAGGTGGGCTTCCCCGAGCTTATAGCAAAGGTTGCCGCTGTGAGCCCGCTGTTGCGTGTGCGTTTCTCGACCTCTCACCCCAAGGATATGAGTGACGAGCTGCTGCAAGTGATTGGCGCAACGCCCAATATCTGTCGTGCTATCCACCTGCCTGCACAGTCGGGTAGTAGCCGTATGCTTGCGCTGATGAATCGCAAATATACCCGCGAGTGGTACTTGGGTCGTATCGATGCGATTCGCAAATATGTCCCCGATTGCGCCATCACAACCGACCTTATCGCCGGCTTCTGTACCGAGACCGAGGAGGACCACCAACAAACCTTGTCGCTGATGCGTGAGGTGGGTTATGCTTCGGCCTTCATGTTCCACTACTCGGAGCGTCCCAATACCTACTCGGCGCGTCACTTGGCCGATGATGTGTCGGACGAGGAGAAAAAACGCCGCTTGAACGAGATTATCGCTCTGCAAAATGAGCTTTCGCTCGAGTCCAACCGCAAGGATGTGGGTGGCGAGTTCGAGATTCTGTTGGAGGGAACAAGCAAACGTAGTGAAGATAAGATGTTCGGCCGTACATCGCAGAATAAGGTCGTTATCATCGACAAGCGCGACCACCGCGTAGGCGAATATGTCCGTGTGAGAGTTACCGATTGCTCGTCGGCGACGCTTATCGGTCAGGAGATTGAGTAATAACAAAAACGAGATTATATAAATTATGGCACTTCAATGTGGTATTGTGGGTCTGCCCAATGTCGGCAAATCGACCCTTTTCAACTCGCTGTCCAATGCAAAAGCGCAGGCGGCGAACTTCCCTTTCTGTACTATCGAACCCAATGTGGGTGTGATTACCGTGCCCGATGAGCGACTCACCGAGCTTGCCCGCATAGATAACCCCCGCAAGGTTGTCCCCACAACCATCGAGATTGTGGATATCGCAGGTCTGGTCAAAGGTGCATCGAAAGGCGAGGGTCTGGGTAACAAATTCCTTGACAATATTCGCAACACCAACGCTATTATCCACGTGTTGCGTTGCTTCGATAATGGTAATATCACACACGTAGACGGCTCGATTGACCCCGTGCGCGATAAGGAGATTATCGACACCGAGCTTCAACTTAAAGACCTTGAAACCGTCGAGAACCGTTTAGGCAAGATTCAAAAACAGGCGCAAACAGGTGGCGACAAGGCTGCAAAACGTCTGTGCGACATCCTTCTGCAATACAAGGCCGCGCTGGAACAGGGTAAGAGTGCCCGCACCGTGAAACTCGACAACAAGGAGGACGAGAAACTTGCAGCCGAGCTCAATCTGCTTACCGTAAAGCCCGTGCTCTATGTGTGCAACGTGGACGAGGCGAGCGCCGCTACCGGTAACGAGTATGTTGAGCGTGTGCGCGAGGCCATCAAAGAGGAGGGTGCCGAGCTGTTGGTTGTGGCAGCCGCAACCGAGGCAGACATCGCCGAGCTGGAGACCTACGAGGAGCGCCAAATGTTCCTTGAGGAGGTAGGCTTGAGTGAGTCAGGCGTGGCTCGTCTTATCAAATCGGCTTATCGCCTGCTCAACCTAGAGACCTATTTCACCACCGGTCCCGACGAGACTCGTGCATGGACCTATCGCCGTGGTATCAAGGCTCCTCAAGCTGCGGGTATCATCCACACCGATTTTGAGCGTGGTTTTATCCGTGCCGAGGTTATCAAATATGCCGATTACACCACACTTGGCTCGGAGAAAGCGTGCCGTGAGCAGGGTAAGATTGGTATCGAGGGCAAGGAGTATGTCGTGCAGGATGGCGACATTATGCACTTCTTGTTCAACGTATAGACCTGTCGGTTGTATCAAAATAGTAGCGGCTGTCCCTTTGAGGACAGCCGCCACTGTTTGTGGATATATGTTCTATTTACTTTGTCTCTTTCTTGTTTTTGCCGGGTTTCTTGCTGTTTTTCTGGCGGATGCGGCGGTAGTATTGGGCTACCTCGTTACGCAGTTCGCCGGGTTTGATGCCACGGCGCAACTCGCCATTGTGAGCAATCGAGATGGCACCCGTCTCCTCCGAAACCACAATCACAATCACATCCGAAATATCGCTGATTCCCAATGCCGCGCGGTGGCGCATGCCGGTCGATTTGGGGACCTTCTGCTGTGTTGCGGGCAGTACGCATCGAGCGGCTACAATCCTATCTCCATTGACAATAACAGCTCCGTCGTGCAGGGGCGAGTTCTTGAAAAAGAGGTTCTCCAGCAGTGGGGTAGAGAGCTGTGCATCAACCACAATACCGGTGTCGATAATCAGCGACAGGTCGCTCTCTTGGGTGAGTACAATGAGCGCACCCGTTTTGCTCTCACTCATATCTGTCACGGCATTGAGCAGTTGGCTATTGTCGTAGGTTACGACCTGTTCCGAGCCGCCGAAAATTTTGCGCAACAGATTGTTGCGATGTTGGGTACGTCCCAGATTTTGCAGGAATTGGCGCAACTCGGGTTGGAATAGGATGAACAGCGCAATAACACCTACGTTAATCACACCACCCAGCAGGCTCGATACCAATTCCATATTGAGCGCTTTGGTTGCAATCCAAACAACGAAGATAAACACCACGCCCAGGATGATATTGATGGCGACGGTACCGCGTGTCATCTTATAGATGTAGTACATGCCCAGCGCCACGGCCACGATGTCAATTACATCGATGATTCCGATATTGATAAATTCGAACATTGAACTCTCACTGAAAAATTAACACACAAAGCTACACAAAAAAAGAACATCCGCAAAACTTTAAGCCTGCGGATGTTCTCGAATATTGGTAAGGTTAAACTATTTTACCTTTTTCTCATCTTGCTTTTTCATCATATCGTAAGCAACGGGAGTTGCAACGAATACCGACGAGTAAGTACCAACGATGATACCCCACAACAGAGCTACAACGAAACCGCGAATCACGGTACCACCGAAGATGATGATTGCCAGCAGGGTAACCATGGTAGTACCCGAGGTGTTGATGGTACGCGACAGAGTCGAGTTGATAGCGTTGTTGATGTTCTCTTTGAGCGAGCGTTTGGGATACAGAGTGTTGAACTCACGGATACGGTCGAAGATAACCACGGTATCGTTGATCGAGTAACCGATGATAGTCAGGATAGCTGCGATGAACGATTGGTCAACCTCAAGAGTGAAGGGGAACAGACCGTAGCACAGCGAGTACAGACCCATAACGAGCAGTGCGTTGTGAGCAAGCGAAATCACTGCACCAAGACCCCATTGCCACTTCTTGAATCGGATGATGATATACAGACCGATTGCGAGCAGCGAGAAGAGAACGGCGATAATCGAGTTCTTCTTGATGTCGTGAGCTACGCTCGGACCAACTTTATCCGATTGGATGATACCGTACTCAACCTCTTGAGTGCTGTTGAATTGAGCCTCGGTGAGGGGAGTTGCGAACAGAGGATTCAGAGCCTCGTGCAACATGTTGTTTACGATAGCGGTTGCATCGTCGCTTTGGTCATCGTGGAGGTATTGGGTAACGATACGTTTTTGGTTGCCGCTACCATATTGTTTAACCTCGAAGCTACCGGTGTTCTCGTCAGTGAACACAGCCGACAGACGCTCACGTACTTGGTCGTCCGAAACCTCTTGGTCGAAAGCGATAACGTATGCACGACCACCCGAGAAGTCTACACCGTAGTTGAAACCACGAACAGCAAAGCTGATGAGGGTTGCAGCGATGAGCACACCCGAGAGGATGTACGACTTCTTGCGAGCACCGATGAAGTTGATGTTGGTGTTCGACAGGAAGTTAGCGCTCCAGTTGTGCGAGAATTTGAGGTTGCCACCCTTGTCAGCAATCGAGCTGATAAGCAGGCGGGTGATAATCAGACCGCAGAAGAGCGAGGTGATAACACCGATAACCAGAGTGGTTGCAAAACCTTGAACAGGACCTGTACCGAACATGAACAGAACGATACCGGTGATGATGGTAGTGATGTTACCGTCGAGAATTGCCGAGAATGCGTTCGAGAAACCGTCAGCGATAGCAGCCGAAAGGCCTTTGCCTGCACGGAGCTCCTCTTTGATACGCTCATAGATAATAACGTTAGCATCCACAGCCATACCCATGGTAAGTACGATACCTGCGATACCGGGCAGAGTCAGAACCGCGCCGAACGAGGTGAGGATACCCATCATAAGGAATACGTTGCAAAGCAGTGCAAGGTCAGCCAGCCAACCAGCGGTGCTGTAGAACAGACCCATGTAGAGAAGTACGAGTACGAATGCGATAACGAACGAAATCATACCCCACTCAATCGACTCTGCACCGAGCGAAGGACCAACTACTTGGTCTTGGATGATACGTGCGGGAGCGGGCAGTTTACCCGATTTGAGCACGTTGGCAAGGTCGGTAGCCTCTTGGATAGTGAATTGACCGGTGATTTGCGAACGGCCGCCGGTAATCTCACCATTAACGGTGGGCGCCGAGTATACATAACCATCCAGAACGATAGCGATGCTGTTGCCGATGTTGTCAGCGGTCAGGCGAGCCCAAGTACGAGCACCTGCGCTGTTCATGGTCATATCAACCTCTGCCGACGAACCGGTTTGAGCGTAAGTAGCTTGAGCCTCGGTGATTACACCACCATCCAGGGGAGCTTTACCATCGCGGGTGTTAGCTTTGATGGCGTAGAGTTGGAATGCGGTGTTAGCCTCGTCGATACCTTTAGCACCCCACATCAGGCGAAGGTCACGGGGAAGCATGGCCTTAACTTGGGGAGTCGAAAGCATCTTATTAACAGCGGCGGTGTCGTAGCTCATTGCGATACCAACTACGGGACCGGGAGCAACTTGACCGTTGTAGGTCGAAGGATTGAGTTTCGAGAACAAGGGGAATTGTTTCTCCCAAGCAGCGCGGTCAGCAGCCTCATCAGCGCTCTCCTCACCGAGTTGAGCCAGCAGCTCGTCGTTCTCGGTAGTGGTAGCCTCTGCGGCAACCTCCTCTGCTACAACCTCTTCGGTTGCGGCGTTAGCTTTTGCGATAGCTACGTTAGCCTCTGCAAGGATGGGGTAAATCTCGCTGTTGTTGTAGGTTGCCCAGAACTCGAGCGAAGCGGTACCTTGGAGAAGTTTACGAACACGCTCGGGCTCTTTAACACCGGGGAGCTCAACGAGGATGCGGTTCGAACCCTCGAGCAGTTGGATGTTGGGTTGAGCTACACCGAAGCGGTCGATACGCGAACGAAGTACGTTGAACGAGTTGTCGATTGCGCTTTGCGACTCTGTGCGAAGAACCTCGAGAACCTCCGAGTTCGAACTTTGAGCAGTGATTTTCTCTTTCAGCTCGGGAGTGTTGAACAGGTAGGCGAGGGGAGCGCCATTCGACAATTTGTCATACGACGAAGCGAATGCCGAGATGAAATCTTGGCTGCTCTTTTGAGCCTCACGAGCCTCGGCGATGGCTTGATTAAACATGGGATCTTGGCTGTTGCCGGCCAGAGCGCGAACAACGTCCTCTACCGAGATCTCCAACATTACGTTCATACCGCCACGGAGGTCAAGACCGAGGTTAATCTCTTTCTCTTTTACCTCGCGGTAGTTGAACTCTACGAGTCCCAAGTTGTAGACGGTTTTGGATTTCACCGAATCCAGATAGGCCTGCTCCTTTTGGAGCTGCAACTCGGGAGCGAATTGTGCGGCGTAAGCAGCCGCTTTGCGCTCTACGCTCTTGCCCACGAATGTGAACGAGAGTTGGTAAGCACATGCGAGTGCGAAAAGCACTGTCAGCAGTTTAAGTGCACCTTTGTTTTGCATTGTTGAAATTAAGTTTATTTAGTTTTAATCGTTATTGCATTTGTGCTATGCTCACAATAGAGCGCAAAAGTACAAAAAAACTTTCTAAAAACAATAAGTTTAGTCTGATATTATTTGGTATAGTGCACAAAAAAGCCGTCACGACACTCGGTCGGACGGCTTTTGAGCTATATGGAGCGAGGCTTACTTAACCTCCTCGAAGTCTACGTCGGTAACGTCGTTTTTACCTTGCTCTTGAGCACCGGTTGCGCCACCAGCGTTTTGTGCGCCTTGTGCACCTTGAGCAGCTTGGCTTGCAGCGTAGATGTCTTGGCTTGCTGCTTGCCATGCGTTGTTGAGCTCGGCGGTGTAGGTGTCGATGTCGGCGATGTTTTGAGCTTTGTGAGCCTCTTTGAGTTTGCCCAGAGCACCCTCGATAGCCGATTTCTTGTCGGCGGGAATCTTGTCGCCGTACTCTTTGAGCTGTTTCTCGGTCGAGAAAATCATTGAGTCTGCGGTGTTGATTTTGTCGATACGCTCTTTCTCCTCTTTGTCTTTGGCCTCGTTAGCTTTAGCCTCGTCGCGCATACGTTGAATCTCTTGCTCGGTCAGACCGCTCGAAGCCTCGATACGAATCTTTTGCTCCTTGCCGGTGCCTTTATCTTTGGCCGAAACGTTCAGAATACCGTTGGCGTCGATGTCGAAGGTAACCTCAATTTGGGGAACGCCACGGGGAGCTGCGGGGATGCCATCGAGGTGGAAACGACCGATGCTCTTGTTGTCGCGTGCCATGGGGCGTTCGCCTTGACATACGTTAATCTCTACGCTGGGTTGGTTGTCCTGTGCGGTCGAGAATACCTCGCTCTTGCGGGTGGGGATGGTGGTGTTGGCCTCGATGAGCTTGGTAAATACACCGCCAAGGGTCTCGATACCGAGCGACAGGGGAGTAACGTCCAGAAGAAGCACGTCTTTAACCTCGCCGGTCAATACGCCACCTTGGATTGCAGCACCGATAGCAACAACCTCGTCGGGGTTTACGCTGCGGTTGGGGGCTTTGCCGAAGAACTCCTCTACCACTTTTTGAACGGCGGGGATACGGGTCGAACCACCTACGAGGATAACCTCGTCGATTTGCGAAGCGTTCAGACCTGCGTCACGCAGAGCGATGCGGCAAGGCTCGATGGTAGAGCGGATAAGGTTGTCTGCCAGAGCCTCGAATTTCGCACGGGTGAGGGTTACGTTCAAGTGTTGGGGAACGCCATTTACGGGTGCGATGTAGGGGAGGTTAATCTCGGTGGTTACCGAGCTCGAGAGCTCGATTTTTGCCTTCTCGGCAGCCTCTTTCAGACGTTGCAGAGCCATGGGGTCTTGACGCAGATCCACACCGTGCTCGCCTTTGAATTGCTCGGCAAGGAAGTCGATGATTACGTGGTCGAAGTCGTCACCGCCGAGGTGGGTGTCACCATTGGTCGATTTAACCTCGAATACGCCGTCGCCCAACTCCAGAATCGAAATATCGAAGGTACCGCCACCGAGGTCATAAACGGCGATTTTCATGTCGCTGTTTTTCTTGTCCAAACCGTAAGCCAAAGCAGCTGCGGTGGGCTCGTTGATGATACGTTTAACCTTCAGACCTGCAATCTCGCCCGCCTCTTTGGTCGCTTGACGTTGCGAATCCGAGAAGTATGCGGGAACGGTGATAACGGCCTCGGTAACCTCTTGACCAAGATAGTCCTCGGCAGTTTTCTTCATCTTTTGAAGAGTGATAGCCGAAATCTCTTGGGGGGTATATTGACGGTCGTCAATCTCTACACGGGGAGTATTGCCTGCGCCACGAACTACATTGTAGGGTACGCGGGTGATGTCGCTTTGAACAGCGTCAAAGGTCTCGCCCATGAAACGTTTAATCGAGAAGATGGTCTTCTTGGGGTTAGTGATGGCTTGACGCTTTGCGGGGTCGCCGACTTTGCGCTCGCCACCGTCGGTGAAAGCGACGATCGAGGGGGTTGTGCGGTGTCCTTCGCTGTTGGGAATAACTACGGGCTCGTTGCCCTCCATAACTGCCACACACGAGTTGGTGGTTCCCAGGTCAATACCGATAATCTTTGCCATAATACTTTTAAAATTTATAAGTTTTCAATTATTGTTTCTTTTCTGCGTTGTGCCGAGGCGTTTTTTTTGAACCTCGTCACCAATCTTTTGGTAAATGGGTGTTCAAACGGTGTGCCAATACCGAAAAGGGTGCTTTTTGATGGCGAAAACTGCCAAAACTGCCTCTATTGGCAGTCGACACTGCCATTTTGACTGCCAAAACGTCACACTTTGCCATGCCGAATGTCACAAGAAGTCTATGTTTTGTCCATTCGGGTGTGCCACTTATTGTGTGGCTTGCAAAAAAAATATTGCACGAAGTTTGGAAACCTCGAAAAAAGTTAGTAATTTAGCAAACAGAAATTGCAAAATTAATCACTAAAACCACTTAAATATGATTATTACATTTAACGAGTTGCGCCGAATCAAGGACAAACTGCCCAGCGGCAGTTCGCAACGCATCGCAGACGAATTGGGTATTGACGTAGATACCGTACGTAACTACTTTGGTGGCCGCCACTTTGAGGCTCAAGAGAGCGTGGGTGTTCACTATGAGAAAGGCCCCGATGGTGGCGTTGTTACTCTGGATGACACCGCTATTCTGGATGCTGCGATGCGTATCCTGAACGAGCAAAAATAGTTTACTCGGCCCGTTGGGCTGGAGTTGGTAGGGGCGGCAGTAGTCGCCCCTA